>JAFGPA010000033.1 GCA_016926175.1 Microcaldota archaeon | reverse complement strand
GGCACCTGAAGCCAGCTTATCAGCAAGCTCCAGATTCCCAGAATGCAAAGCACTACAAACAATAGTCCTTGCATTCTCTCTCACAACCTCTTCCTTATGCTGTTCAAGCATTTCCAGCTTTTCCCTGGCACCTGAATGGACTCAACAAACCTGACAGCAGCCAGAGATTCATAATCACAGCAAGGGGCTTTTTGAAATTGAAAGCAGTGAAACTAGCCGCCTTCCTGCAGACAACTCATCGGCCCTGTGCCTCTCAACCATAATATTATAATTAGTACGACTATTTATAAATCAAATCCTTGAGAGTGAAATCTTCTCTAATCTTTCAGGATCAGCGTTTTCCCTGAATCCAGGCTCATTTTCTATGATTTCAGGCCCGTCTAATATTAGTAAATGATCTCCTTTTGATTTTTTCAGGGCATTTTTTATGTCTCTGGTGCCACAGAGCCACAGGAGAAATTCCAGTTTCATCTTTTTGGCTATGTTTTTTCCCTGTTTAAAAGCATTCTCTGCCAGATGATAAGCAAGCTTCAGCTCGTCAAGGCTAAAATCAGATGAGATTTTCACTGAATTTCTGCCTTCCTCACCGCGTTTGAGTATTCTCATTCAAATCACAATATTTTAAAATCCCTGTTCTCTTAATCCTTTTGCTATAATTCTATCAGTACCCATATTGGGAACTTTAGATTAACATAGAGGGTTTTTATGGAGCAGTATCACAGATCTCACACTAAAAAAGTAAGAAAAGGAACAGGAGGCAGGCGCCGCAAGCAGACAGACAAGAAACTGGCACATATTGGCGGTGTTTTTGCAGCAACAAAAGTAGCTGAAGTTGAGACTAAAATAACCGTGAGAAAGAGAGGCGGAAAAACAAGGAAAAGAATCAAAAAAGCAGTTACAATTAACGTCGTTACAAAATCCGGCATGAAAAAGGCGAAGCTGAAAAAACTGCTTGAAAGCCACAATCCGGAATTTGTGAGAATGAACATCATAACAAAAGGAGCTGTTGTTGAAACCGATATCGGAAAAGTAAAAGTAACCAACAGAGTCGGCCAGGATGGCGTTGTGAACGGCGTTCTAGCCGAGTAATTTTTTGTAAAGCCCGTTGCAGCCTCCAATTGGCTGCCCGTCTATTATTATCTGGGGAACAGTTGTTCTGCCGGATCTTCTTACCATCTCATCCCATCTTCCGGAATCATGCTCTACATCTATCTCTTTATACCCGAGCTTCTTTTTCTCAAGCAGGCTCTTTGCTTTCAGGCAGTGTGGGCAGTATGATTTTGTATAAATCTCTATCATACTATCCCTTACTTACTGCAGCATGCACAATTGCCGCTTCTTCTTTGCTTAGCTGCTTTATCTCCGTTCCGGGAGCAATTGAATCCCTTAATCTCGTATGCCTTTCATTTGGATCAGTGCTGAAATCATAGCGGTCTATTTCAGCTGATCTTATGTTTGAATTGAGCAGCTTTCCAAGCTGTTCGGGATTCATGCCATAGACTTTTATTGGCATTCCGTTTCTTTTGTCTATCTCTCCAACATATCTTTCTTCAGTCTTTCCATTTATCTTTCTGAACGGATTGACTTGCTTGTATACCACTATGTTGGTATTATTTATTCTCTTCATTTTACTACCCCTGTCTTCACGTTTCTGGTGGAAAGTTCCTCGCTTTCAGTTGCCAGCTCCTTTCCTTCGCAGGTTACCATGAAATTCTCAACAGTTATCCTTAGTTTTCCGAAATCTTCAATAGTTACCATGTTTTTTGGCATGCTTTTCTCTCCTTTCAGCTGCACTTTGTCCCCTACATTGCTCTTTTCAGGGAATATGACTTCAACAACGTCTTTCTCCATCTCTCCTGTTGGCGCTTTTTCCCTTCCTTCTGCTGCAAGCAGCATGCCCTGGGATTCCACTCCGCGCAGCCTGGCAGGCTTCAGGTTCTTTACAATCACAACTTTCTTTCCGGCAAGGTTTTCAGGGAAATAATGGCCAACCAGGCCGGAAACTATCTGTCTCTCGCCATCACCCATTCTGACCTTCTCAATGAACAGCTTTTCTGCATCCGGGTGATTCTCCACGCTTAATATCTCTCCAATTTCAAGGTCAAGATCTGAGAATTTTGCATGTTCCTTTACACTGACCCCGGCTTCTTTATGATGCTCGATTTTTGCGAACAATGGTTTTGGCATTCCAATTTCATGCCCTGCCAGCATGCTCTTTCCAATTTCGCTCCATGCTTTTTCAGAAACATCAAGATTGAGCTGTTGAAATATCCTATTGCCTGTGCCTGGCAAATAGGGCTCAATCATTATCCCAAGATTCTTTACCTGATTTGTTAAAATTCCCATAACTGTGCCTGCTCTTTCCTTATCTGTTTTAACCAGTTCCCATGGCTTATTATCCTGGAAATACCGGTTTGCATTCTTTGCATATCTTCCTACTATCAAATTGATTCCGTCTCTTATCTCTAGTTTTTCTAACTGCTCTTCAATTTTTGCCACCAGTTCCTTTTGCCGTTCGGCGAATATTAAATCTTCTTCAGTCAGTTCTTTGATTTGAGGTATCTTGCCATCAAAATTATTCTTTATGAAAACCAGTGTTCTGTTTACGAGATTACCCAGATTTGCAATTAACTCATTATTGTTTTTTTCAATTAATGATTTTTCCGAAAAATCCCCGTCCTGGAAAGTATGAATCTCACTCAGCAGGCAGTATCTTACCGGATCAACTCCGTATTTTTCTATCAGGAAAAACGGATCTACGATGTTTCCCAGGCTCTTGCTCATTTTCTGGCCTTCTACCGTGATATACCCATGGACAAATATTGTTTTTGGGAGTTTTACCCCTCCGGAAAGCAGAATTGCAGGCCAGTAGACGGCATGAAATCTGAGTATCCCCTTGCCTATTACGTGGACGTCTGCAGGCCAGTATTTATTGAATAGTTCATCATCAGTTCCGTATCCTATTCCTGTCAGATAGGTACTTAAGGCATCAACCCATACGTACTGGATCTGGCTGTCATCCCCCGGAACCGGAACCCCCCAGTCCTTAGCCCTTGTAACTGATCTTGAGATGCTAAAGTCTTTGAGACCCCCTCTGATGAAAGCGAGAACCTCGTTTTTTCTTGTCTCAGGCAGTATCTTCAACTGATCGGTTTCAATCAGTTCCTCTAATTTTTCCTGGTAGCGGGATAATCTGAAAAAATAATTTTCTTCTTCTATTTCTTCCGGTTCCTTATTGTGTTCAGGGCAGAGGCCGTTTGACAGCTCCTCTTTTTCATAAAATGATTCACAGCCAACACAATAAAGGCCCCTGTATTTTTTCCTGTAAATGTCCCCCCCTTCATTACAAAGTTTCCATAGCTTCTGGGGTCCTGGCCAATGTTTCTCTTTGTCCGATGTTCTTCTGAAACTTGTAAATGACAAGCCTATGTCATTTGCCATTTTTTTGAATATTGCAGAATTCCTGTCACATAATTCTATCGGGGTTATCCCCTGCTTTTCTGCTGCATGGACGTTTTTGAGGCTGTTTTCATCAGCTCCAGTAACCAAAGCAACATCTTTGTTCCTGAGCCTTTGATATCTTGCCACGACATCTGTTTGTACAAATTCCAATGCATGTCCTATGTGTGGAGCTGCATTAACATAAGGTATTGCTGTCGTAATGTAGTAAGTTTCCATTTATCATCCACCTTTTGGAAATACGGCTGACTGCTATCTGGATATCATCATTTTTTTATTTATTATATAGGGCCTTAATATATTAAAGAGTTTCAAAAGCTCTTCTTTTTTATGAACTGTTATTTGCCTGCAACTGCGCTTTTGTCAGCCATATACTGCAGGACTGTCCTGTTGCTCATTGTAACATTTGCTTTTTTAATCTCTTTTGGGCGATTGCTTTGCAGGCGCCCTATTTTTCTGCAATTTTGGTGCTGCCCATGCCCCGGTCAGTTTATGCCGGCAAATCTCAAAAAGATCCCCTGATCCCCACCATATATGTCAGACTAAAACTTATTGGCCTGCAAGGGCAACTTGCCTTATTTCTTAATTCTCCGGCACACTTAAATTTTTTCTCATATATTTATGTCCTGACCATGCGAAAAATCAGAATAGCCATAATAGGCTGCAGTCCGGAAGACCAGAAGCTGTCATACCTGGGAATAAGATGGACAATCAGGGGCCTGATAAGCAAAAAAATCGCCGAATTTGCACAGGAAAAGGGATATGAGATAGAGCCAATGCTTTTCTGGCCGGCCGGCAAAAAAACAGATTATCCCAAACCAGGGACCTATGATGCAGTTATAATTCCCGGATCCCGGCTGAACATAGATGCCGAAGGAAGAAAAGAAAATCCATGGATGGAAGGTCTGCTTCATTTCATACGTGTTGTCGTTGCAGATCCAAACATACCTGTCCTCGGGATATGTTTTGGTCACCAGGCAATTGCGGTTGCACACGGATCTGTGATAAGAAAGCTGCCAAAACAATTTTTCTATGAAGTCGGCTATCAGAGGGTAAGAATGACTTCAGAAGCAAAAAATGATGAGCTGTTCAGGGATTTTCCCATGCGCTTTGAAGGCCTTTTCTCCCATTTCTGCTATGTTTCAACTCCGCCAGAAAATTCAACAGTCCTTGCATACGGCCTGATCCCAGACATGATCCATGCATACCGGATCGGCACTTCTGTCTGGGGAGTGCAGTTTCATCCTGATTTTTCGGATACAACCATTGCTGAAATGGTTGATGAAAAAAAGCTCTGGCTTGCCAAGCTTATGGACCTGTCAAAAATAGTTACAGTGAATCCTGCGAGGCAGGACCACAAGATACTGCTCAATTTTCTTGAGCATGCAGTTAAAATAAAACAAAAATATTCCTAAGGCAGTAACTATTCCTTGCCATAAAGCTTTTTCTGCTCCGCATTGCATTTTGCGTTGTCCCATGGAGCGTTGATCAGCTGCCTTGCATACCAAGGATTGTTATTGGCTGCTTCAGATGCTCTTGAAAGAAGGCTCCTTGTTCTCGGATCTTCTTTGCCTTCCTTTTTAACGTTCTCATTCAATTTTTTCAGTGTTTCAAGACCATGTACCATTAATATCACCTTAAACTACCATTTACCATATTCTATATAAAAAGATTTCTGAAAATATTATTCCAATAAGAATATTTCCCCTCTATTCCTGCTTTTTCCGGGTAAAAAGATTCTATTAATAATTGTTCTCTAAAATATTCTCTAAGGAATTTCAGCCTTTAGCACCTCCTGCCCAAACAGTGATTCTGCATGAATGACATAAAAAAAATAGGAAAGATGAGGAAACAGCTTGGCATTACACAAAAGCAGCTTGCCGACCTTGCCGGAGTTTCACAGTCACTGATAGCCAAAATAGAATCTGAAAAGATCGATCCGGCATATTCCAAAGTAACGCAGATCATGCAGGCCCTGGAGGCATATCAGAAAAAAGAAAAAACCATTGTTTCACAGGTGATGACAGAAAAAATTTATTCGGTTTCACAAAAGGATCCTGTTACCCTGGCCATAGATATTATGAAGGAAGAGGGCATATCCCAGATGCCTGTGCTTGAAGGGGGGAAGTGCATTGGAAGCATATCCGAATCATCCATAATAGATCTGGTCTCAAAGGGAAGAAACCTCAAACAAATAAAAGTCGGGGAGGTTATGCGGGAAAGCTTTCCGGCAATACCCTCCAATTCAGTGATTGATGTTGCTGCCGATCTTTTGAAGCATTACCCTGCGTTGCTTGTCGAGCAAAACGGAAAGCTTGCCGGAATAATTACCAAAGCGGATCTTCTGAAAGCCATCTAAAACCTTAGCCTGCAATTTCTTTTCATGTATTTTTCCAAAACTCCCGGAACGGGAGGGACCATCAAGAACAAGGCAGAAGATTTCCTGGTAGAGGAAATAATGCCTGATGGCACAATTCTTGAACTGAATAAGAAGTTTGAACTTCCGGGAGAGGGAAAATTCACCCATTTTATTCTGCAGAAAAAAGACTGGTCCACATCATCTGCATTGCTGGAAACTGCAAAAAGGCTGCATATCGGCCATAAAAGGCTGAATTTTGCAGGAACAAAAGACAAAACAGCAATAAGCACACAGCTGGTTTCAGCATTTGATGTTCCAAAAGAGAAAATTACTGCCATTAAAATCAGGGATATGCAGATCAACGGTGCATGGAATGCTCCTGACAAGGTGCGCCTGGGAGCATTGCTTGGCAATCGTTTCACAATTACAGTTCAAGGAGCGGCAAATGAAGAAAGGATTCCTGAAATTGCAGAAGAGCTGCAGGGCAAATTCCCAAATTTTTTCGGGGAGCAGAGATTTGGATCAACACGAAGGAACACTCATATCATCGGCCAGAAAATACTCGAAGAGCAATTTGAGGAAGCGGTTATGGTTTTTCTTTGCGATTGCGGCGGCGAGCAAAACGAATCTGCAAAGCATGCAAGGCAAGAGCTGGAATCAACGAAAAATTTTCATGATGCGCTGAAAAACTATCCAAAGCACCTGAGGCTGGAAAGGAAAATTATAGCATATCTTGAAAAATCTGAAAATTATGTCGGCGCTCTTAAATCGCTGCCAAGATCAACTTTGCTATTGTTTATACACGCTTTTCAGTCCCATCTTTTCAACCGGATGCTGGAACAACGGCTTGGAAATATTGAGCTGGAAGAAGGGGAATATTTCTGCGGAGAAACCCTGGGCTTCCCGGATACAGGCAAAGCAGAATCCGAAGGCTGGATATGCGGAAAGCTGATAGGCTGCAATTCTCCGGTAAATAGCAGGGAAATGGCAGCGCTGGAAGAAGCAGGAATTACAAAAGAGCATTTCAAAATCCCGAAAATCCCTGAAATCGCATCAAAAGGAACCTACAGAACGTTGTTGGCGCCTTTAAAGAACTTCCAGTACAATGGGAAGTTCAGGTTTGAGCTGCCCGCAGGCTCTTATGCTACCGTTGCAATGGGTGAATTTACAAAATGAAGGAAGAATCAATAGAATTCCAGACACCGGATGCTGTTTTTTACAATCCAAAGATGAATCTCTGCAGGTCATTGTCATCCCTGGCGGTGGGAGCATTGGAAGATGAAATTGATGTTGTTGATGCTTTTTGCGCTACCGGAATAAGGGGAATCCGCTATGCAAGAGAAAATGCAAATGTCAAATCACTGACATTTCTTGATATTGAGGAAGATGCGATAATGGTTGCAAGGAAGAACGCAATGCAAAACAAATTAACTGCAGAATTCAAAACAGGCAGCATTTCCAGGCTTGCATTTGATCTCATGGCTGATTTTGTTGAAATCGATCCTTTCGGCACGCCAAGTCCATATATCACTGATTCACTGAGATTCTTCAATCCAAAAAAAACAGCATATCTTTCTGTTACGGCAACAGATGTAGCTGTTCTTTGCGGCGGAAAGACAGCGCCCTGCCTGAAAAACTACCATTCCAAGCCGCTAAACAATGAATTTACCCATGAAACCGGTTTAAGGATTATGATCAAGAAGATTGCAGAAAACGCAGCAGAATTCAATTTTGGCATCACTCCGCTTGTTTCATTTTCAGACAAGCATTATCTTAAAACAGTGATAAAGCTGAAAAGGGGAGCAGACAATGCATTCAGAAGCATGAAATCCCTTGGTTACGTATCCTATGATCCCAAAACAGGAAACCGGAACTATGGCCGCTTTCCGGAAACCGGAGACCAGAAAAAGGAAACGGCCATGGAGTATGCAGGGCCGTTATGGCTTGGTGAAATCCATGACAAAGAATTCCTGGAAAAAATGAAAAAACTCAACAATGAAAGAAACTACTCGGAGAAGGACGAGATAAACCATATGATATCATTGTTTGAAAATGAAGTTGCCATGCCTCCTTACTACTATAATATCCACAACCTTTGCAGAATCTTCAAAACAGGCCATGTGCCTAAAATGAAAAAACTGCTTGAAAGGCTTGTGGAATCCGGCTACAGGGCAGAAAGGACCCATTTCTCCAGGATTTCATTCAAGTCCGATGCTCCATTTGACAAAATCAGGGAAGTGTTTCAATGATTCTGGGGGCCGAAGTCAAAACAAAGAAGGAAATGCGTTTTGCATCAGATTTCGGGGAAATCTATGCTTTGGTCAGGAAAGGGCATGAAGAATGCGGTGACTCGGCATTGGTTTATGCTGACAGCGAAAAAGTGATCCTTGCTGTTTTTGACGGCGTGAGCGGTGAAAAAGGAGCAGCAAAAGCTTCCTCAGATGCTGCAAAATCCATTCTGGAATCCCTTAAGTCAATCTGCAATCCGGGCGACAAAGAGATCCATGATGCAGTTTCAAGGGCAAGCATGGATATCCGTGAAGGATTCACAACAATTGCAATGGCATTCATATCCCATGATGGTTCAATGGTGCTTGCATCCGTCGGGGATTCAGCCATCTACAGCAAATCCGGAAAAAAGGTGGCACTTGAGCTTCCCCTTGGAAGGGCTGTTGCAAAAGGCGATTCTGTACTGAAGTTTTTTGGATTCAGGAATTTCGTGACATCTGTCATAGGACCAGCAAATCATGAAATAGAAATAAAAATTGCTGATGGAAAGATCAAAAAAGGCAATGTCCTGATTCTGGCATCAGATGGCCTTGTGGATAATCTTTATGTTGAAACAAAGGACGGCTATGTCACGGACGCCAGCGGATCAGGGGATTTGGGAGAGATTATTAAATCTGATTCCCCAAAAACAATTGTGAAAGACCTGGACAATGCCATCCGGGAAAGGATAAAAAAGGGCAAAATAGAGGAAAAAGGCAGGATCCTGGATCCAAAAACAGACGATCTCTGCCTGATAGCACTAAGGTGGGCAAAATGAGATTGTCATTCATATTTCTTGCAATAATCGCAGCAGCATTCTTTTTCCAGATGGTCAGCCCGCAGTTTGAATCCGCATTTCTTTTCATTCCCTTATTTGCTTTGGAGGAGCCCTGGAGGTTTGTCACAAGCATTTTTCTTCATGCAGACATGATGCACCTTTTCTTCAATGCATATGCGCTGTTCCTTTTCGGAAGCATTCTTGAGCAGAGGATCAAAAAAAAGGACTATCTCGTGATATTCTTCGGAGCCGGTATTCTTGGGGGGCTGCTGTACTATATAATGTCGCTGACCTCATTTGCTCCAATATGTTCCTCTCCGTTTGGTGGAACCTGGCCCTGCCCGGCCCTTGGAGCAAGCGGCGCTGTTTACGGCCTTCTTGGAGCAGTTGCGGTTATGCTTCCAAACATGCGCATTTTCATGATGTTTATGCCAATGAAGATGAAGCATGCGGCAATGCTATGGTTTGCCCTCTCCTTCATCGGAACCTTCTCCTCTGGCGATGGAATAGCGCATGCAGGTCATCTGGGTGGCATGATATTCGGCCTGGCCTATGCGTGGTGGATCAGCAGGGAGCAGAAAATGGAATATGACATTCCTGTTTATGAAACCTGGCAGGACTGAGATAGAAGGTAGCTATATATACCTTTTCATATTAAGTTAATCTACAAATTCTTAGGTGATAGCATGGATGAATCACAACCTACTTCAGACGATAATCAACCTGTAGTTCCTCAACAGATCCACCAGCCTGAACAGCCCAAGTATCACTATGATACTGCTGAAAACAGGATCATGGCAAAGCAGTTGACACAAAATGATGACGAGGAGCTCCTGAAGTTCATAAAGGAAACAGAGCAAAAGATATTCATTGTCGGTTCAGGGGGAAGCGGAAGCAACACCCTGGACAGGCTTTTCGAGCTTGGTATTGACGGAGTCAATCTGATAGCCATGAATACCGATGCCAAGCACCTGCTTCGCACAAGGGCAAACAAAAAAGTCCTTCTCGGTAAGAATGTCAGCCGGGGAAGGGGAGCAGGCAGCAATCCTGTTATTGGAGAGGAATCTGCCAAGGAAGCACTGGAAGAGATAAAGGGTTCCATAAGTAATGCCTCAATGGTTTTCATTACATGTGGCATGGGCGGAGGAACAGGAACAGGAAGCGCTCCTATCATTGCCGAAGCTGCCAAGAGCATGGGCGCTTTGACGGTTGCAGTTGTTACACTGCCATTCACATCAGAAGGCAAGGTAAGGATGGAAAATGCCATTGAAGGCATTGAAAAGCTGAAAAAGAATACAGATACCCTTATAGTAATAAAGAATGACAAGCTGCTCAGCCTTGTTCCTGACCTGCCCATAAACACTGCATTCAAGGTTTGCGATGAAGTGCTGGCAGGATCAGTGAAAGGAATTGCAGAGCTGGTTACACAATCCGGACTTGTCAACGTTGATTTTGCAGACCTGAAGACTATCCTTTCTGATGCCGGGTTTGCCGTCATTGGACTGGGAGAGGCATCCCTTGATGCAAAACAGGAAGACCGTGCAAGACTTGCTGTTGAAACTGCCCTGAATTCTCCGTTGCTTGATGCAGATGTAAGCACGTCCACCCGGGCCCTTATCAATGTTGTCGGGGGAGAGGACATGTCCCTCAAGGAAGCAGAATATGTTGTTGGAGAGACAGCAAAACGCATCAATCCCAATGCCCATATAATCTGGGGCGCACGGGTAAACGAAAAGATAAAAAAATCATCCATGCGAGTACTGGTGGTGCTTGGGGGCGTCAGATTCCCTAAAAACCGGGAGCCGGGGATTCAAACGCAGGAACTAGATCTGGACATAATAGGGTGAAAAATTTGAAATTTACTGAACTAACAAAAAGATGCATAAGGATCCTTCACATCTCCAGAAAGCCTACCGGGGACGAATATGCAAAAGTGGCAAGAGTTACTGCACTGGGCATTGCAATATTCGGCCTTGTGGGGTTCATCATATTCATATTATTTGGTTTGATAGGGTGAAATAATGATTCAGACAATACGCGTTACATCCGGCCAGGAAAAAATAATCTCAGAAATACTGATGAAGAAGGCAAAAGCCGAGAAGCTTGATGTCTATTCTATCCTTCATGTTGAAACTGTCAAGGGATACCTGTTCATAGAAGCGGCAGATGAAAATACCCTTGTTCATCTTATCCAGAAAGTTAAGCACGTCAAAGGCTTCCTGAAGCAGCCCATAAAGCTTGAAGAGCTTGACAAACTGATAAGCTCTAACAAGCAGCCATCCATGACAATTGAAACAGGAGACATAGTTGAGATGTCCTCAGGTCCATTCAAGGGAGAACGGGCAAAAGTCCTCAAAATCGATGATGCAAAGGATGAAATCACTGTTGAGCTGATTGAGGTTGCAGTTCCGATACCGGTTACAGTAAAAGCCAAAATGGTCAAACTTTTCCAGAAGGCAAATGCTGAGGTAGAATGATGGTTTTCAATGAAACCCTGAGAGAATATGTTGACAGTGCTATCCTTGATACGCCGATAAACGGCAATCTTGCAATTGACTACATTATTGCATTCATAGTCTTTTTGATAGCGCTGGCGCTTCTTAAAGTCTTCAAATTCATAGTGCTTGTAAAGCTCAGAGCCATAGCAAAAAACACCCGGAATGACATTGACGATACCATTCTGAAGGTGATAGACAGTTTCGGCTGGACTTTCTACATTGTCCTCTCATTGTACATTGCATTTCAATTTATAGTGCTGGATCCGTTTATCGAAGGAATCATGATCTATGTACTTTACATAGTAACCGGCTATTTCCTGATACGGGCGGCAGGCATTGTGATAGATTACGCTGCAATGAAAATTCTTGACGGAAACAAGGATAATGTCGACAACTCAGTGGTTTCACTGATAGTGCAGATTTCCAAGTTTTCGCTCTGGATCATCGTAGCCCTTCTTATAATTTCAAATCTTGGCTATGAGATATCAGCTCTGCTTACAGGCCTTGGGATTGGCGGCATTGCCATTGCACTTGCCCTCCAGACAGTGCTCAGCGATGTTTTCGCGTACTTCTCGATTCATCTTGACAAGCCTTTTCGTGTAGGAGATTTCATTGTTGTAGGTTCTGACGCAGGTATTGTGCAGAAAATAGGAATCAAATCAACAAGAATCAGAACTCTTCAGGGGCAGGAGCTGGTTGTTTCCAATCAGGAGCTCACCTCATCAAGAATCAACAATTACAAAAGAATGAAGGAAAGAAGGATCATTTTCACTATTGGCGTTAGCCATTCAACTCCAACTGCGAAACTGAAAAAAATTCCGGGTATTTTAAGGAAAATCATAGAAAGTGCCGAGCTTACAAGATTTGACCGGGCACATTTCATGAGATTTGACAGCTCTGCCCTTATTTACGAAGTAGTTTATTACGTCGATACTCCCAATTACAATAAGTACATGGACATACAGCAGGAAATTAATCTTGGAATAAAAGAGCATTTTGAAAAAAACGGAATTACAATTCCATTTCCAACACAAACTGTTCATGTTGCAAAATAATTTCTTGCAACATTTCATTGTTTTTTTAACTAAAAACTCTCTTTTTGGCTCAATTTCGCATAAAATCAAGCAAAGCTTTTTATATTTTATTTTTGAATCTGGAATTAGAACCAATTCGGGGGTGAAAAAATGGTAGCAAAGAAAAAAGCAACAAAGAAAAAAGCAACAAAGAAAAAAGCAACAAAGAAAAAAGCAACAAAGAAAAAAGCAACAAAGAAAAAATGATTTCGTTGTAAATTAAGTTATTATATCTCGTATTTTTCCTTTTTCATTCCCCGTATATCGGGAACTTTCTGCAAATTTCCTTTACTTCTTCAGACACCCTTTCTTTTACTGCACTGTCCGCCGGATTCTCAATTATTTTTACTATCATTGCTGCAAGCTCTTTCATATCAGTTTCTTTCATTCCGCGGGTTGTCATTGCAGCCGTTCCAATCCTAAGTCCGCTTGTTATGAAAGGACTCCTTGTATCGAATGGGATGGTGTTTCTGTTTGTTATGATGCCTGCTTCTTCCAGCGCAATCTGCGCGTCTTTTCCGGTGATGTTCTTTTTGGTCAGGTCAAGGAGGATGAGGTGCGTTTCTGTTTTTCCACCAACCAGCCTCAACCCTGATGCAACCAGCTCATCAGCAAGAACTTTTGCATTTTTGATTACCTGCGATGCATATTCACCGAATTCCGGCTGCATTGCTTCATGGAAGCAAACTGCCTTTGCTGCTATGGAATGCTCCAGAGGCCCTCCCTGCAATCCTGGAAACACTGCCTTGTCTATTGCTTTTGCATTCTCTTCCGGGCAAAGAATCATTGCAGACCTTGGTCCCCTGAGCGTTTTGTGTGTTGTTGACGTGATTACGTCTGCATACTTTGCCGGGCTTGGGTACACGTTTCCTGCAATCAGGCCTGCTATGTGGCTGATATCAGCCATCATGATTGCACCGACCTCATCGCAGATTTCCCTGAATGCCCTGAAGTCAATTACCATAGGATATGCAGTATATCCGCATATTATCATCTTTGGTTTTTCCTGCAGTGCCATTTTTCTTATTTCGTCGTAATCGAGGACCTCTGTTTCCCGTGAAACGCCATATGAGAAGGCCTTGAACCATTTTCCGGAGAAATTCACCGGTGAACCGTGGGTTAAGTGGCCTCCATGTGCCAGATCGAGTCCCATGAACCTGTCTCCTATCTCTAAAAATGCATAGAATGCTGCAATGTTTGCTGATGCTCCTGCATGCGGTTGCATGTTGGCATGGCCCACTCCGAAGAGCTTTTTCGCCCTCTCGATAGCAAGAATCTCGATTTCATCAACATAGCGGTTTCCTGCATAATATCGCTTGGTAGGGTAACCTTCAGCGTACTTATTGGTCAAAATTGAGCCGGTTGCCTCCATGACGGCCTTACTGGCGTAGTTCTCGGATGCAATAAGGCGTATTGTGCTTTTCTGGTATTCCAGTTCCTTCTCGATCAGCCCAGCGATGACACTATCTGTTTTTTCTAACATATGAAACTCTCCACACTAAAATCTCTGATAATAATTAAAAACCTAGTCTAGCTAAGGTATTAATAACTCCTGATACCCTCAGGAAGTCTGATGGCTGGCGGAACCTGTTCCACGGCCCTCTTTAGTGCCGAGGTCGCATAACCCGGTAGTGCGCACGCCTGGAATTGCATTTTTTGGGAAAAAGCGCCCAAAAACCTGCTTGTTAGCGTGTCCCTCGTGGATTGGGAGTTCAAATCTCCCCCTCGGCGACCCTATTTATTTCTGTAAACCAGGAAAAGCAGGCCAAGAAGCAGGAAAGCAGGTCCACAGCATCCGTTGTTTAAGCCTATATTCGAATATATTTTGTCTACACACTGATCCAGGCAGGCATCGTATCTTTGTCCATTTTCATCGTATCCTATATCGCAGTTCTGATATTCATCGTTCCAGATTCCACCATTGCCTGTGCAGCAAGTTTTATGGCATCGTGCGAACTCCTCTTCAGGGGTTGCAAATGCCAGCCCCATTATCAGCAAAACAAAAAGTGCCCTTCTCATAACATTAATTCTTCACAAAGTAATAAAAACATACTAATTGTAGTAGATTTTGGTGACTCATTTGAAATATGTTATTTTGCTTATTGCTGCTTTGATGATATTCGGCTGTGTCAGCGAAACTCCTGCCCAGCCCCAAGGAACTTCGCAGGTTCAGCAAAACTGCAGAATTGTACAGGAAACTGTTCCTGTTGTTGTAGAAGAATGCGGAGATATCTCCTATACTGAACAGGTATGTGAAAGAAGGAATCTTCTATTTGAAACTGTGGAGACTGCGCCAATCCATATCTGTGCGCTTTCCAGTGAAATATGCGGCGGAGCGCCTCTCAGCAGCTGTGCATCCTGCAGAAATGCAATGACAAGATGTTCCATGTATATCAAGAATACGAACAGCAAAACAGGGCAGTGGACTGTCGGTGCAAACTTTTCCATACGCAATGCAGTTTTTGCAAGAGAGCCGGTAACAAAGACAATAGCCCCAAACGAAACAATCCTCTTTGATTTCCAGCAGTTCTATGATCCCGGAGAGCCCATAAATTCGGCATCGTGCAAAATATTCATAATAAGCCCTGCAATTCTTGATGATTGCCGTGAGATTACAAGGACAAAACTGGACTGTGTCAATGTAACCAAGATGGCTACTGTTGAAAAAGAAGTATGCGATTAGCTGAGCCGGTACTATCCCTCAAGCTCTTCAATTACCTGTTTTACATCTTCTTTATTTGCCTTTTAAGGAAGTTCTTTGCAGTATTTTAATTGCAGGGAACCCTGCCCCGCAATGGCAAAAAAGGTCATCCATCCGAATGGCCGTCTGATTGGCCGGCGCACTGTTTTTTGCACCGGCGTTAATGGAGCAATAATGCCATTCACAACTGAACTCTTTCAAGTTTTATTCTTTTCTCTTCTGTAATGCCTATCCCTACAAATCTGTCATTGCAGTAAATCGCTACTTTCCCACCTAATTTCCCATCATTCTTCAGAATCGCAGGCTCCATTATCTGAGCTCCGTTCAGAACATTCTCCAGAGCACTTTCCTTTATGAAAACTTTCGGAAGGTCAATGAGTTTCTCCGGAGCAATAAGCATTTTTTCCAGATATCCGCTATTTCCTTTTTTATAATAATAGACGGCATCGATTATTTCGTGCATCTTCACGCATTGTTCTTCATTAATGTTTCCAACTGCTGTTCTTCTAAGCTCCTCCATCCTTGCTCCCCCGCATTTCTTTCCAATGTCTTCGCACAGTGTCCTGATGTAGGTTCCTGCATCCACCTTTGCTTCAAACAGGCCAAATCTGCCATTTAGCTCGATTAGTCTCAGATAATGGACTGTACGCTTTCTTGGTATTTTCCTCACAGCGCTTATTTTTGGGGGGGTCTGGGTCAATTCTCCGGTAAACTGTTCAAATAATTCAAGAACCGTTTCCTTTGTCTGCTCTTCCCTGAATTTTATTATCCCGGTATAGGTTTTATCTTTTCCTGCAATATAGCGCAATAATTTTGTTGCCCTCCCAAGAGCAACCGGAAGAACGCCGGAAACCTGCGGATCAAGGGTTCCTGCATGGCCAGCCCTTGAAACTCCGGTTATTTTCTTGACAAAAGTAGTGATCTCATGTGATGTGTGCCCGGGAGGCTTGTCAACTATGATCACGCTGTTTTTGAGATCCATAGAAAAACCTTATAATCCCCAAAGCTAAAAAAAAGATGCTAAAACATAATGCCGGCCCGGCAGTATCTGTAATTTGCAGCAATTACTGCCATCATTTGCCTTTTGGCATGGGCGTTTGTTTTATGTGCCAAGAGGCCAGTTTCTTAGTTTTCCTTTGGCTGTAGATGGGAAATGGAAACCTTCCTCTCTTTCTTCTTGCCCTGGACCATTACGAAATTCCTGTCAACTATTCCGGTAATGGTGACTTCTTCCCCTTTTCTCCTTCCTGCTTTCATTGTGCAAACTACTCCTTCTTTTATTGCTGCCATATTAATCCCTCAAAATTTTCACTATCATTTCAACCAGCTTGTCAGGGTCATTCTCCCCGCTGTTCAAAACAGCATCAAAAATTCCCTCATCATCAATGTCAATATCATAAATTTTCTTATAGCGCCTGCGGTTGCCGTCATCTCTTGCACGGATGTGCTTTATTGCATCTTCTGTTGTAATTCCATCCCGCTTTGCAAGCCTTTCAGCCCTTATTCCATCGGGGCAAAAAACCTTTATCCTGCAATCAGCGTCAAGGATCCATGGCCCAAGCCATGTCGTTACAACACAGTTTCCGGTTGCCATCTCTTTCAATAGCCTGTCGAATTTCCTGTCGATTTCAGGGTCATTCTCGGCTTTTTTCTGGAATTCCATGAGTGAAATGCCCTCCTTTTCCGCAAGATCCTTGAAAGTGGGGCAAACAAGGGCATAGCCTAATTTTTCTGCAAGCTTTTTGCCCACAGTCGTTTTTCCGGATCCACTCAAGCCTGAAATGCAGATTATCATTTTATGTAGCCTCTTTTCTTTGCCTGGCTTATTATCAGTGAAAGGCTGAGGTTGGCTATAAGCGAAATTAATATGAACCACCAATAAGGGTGATAGATCCTCTGCACATTCAATAATGGTATTGTGACGGGCAGGTCAACCCTGAAAGAAGTTCCATTGTCTATTGTGGCCTCCAATTTGCTTATGTTTTCAGCCTGTGCAAATACAAAAACCTTTTCTCCGGGGGCATAGCTGCTCCTGTCAGTGCTTATTGCTATTGCTTCGCCTGTTGCAGTTTCGATGTAGCTGTCATCTATCTCCTGGTTGTAGCTGAAGAATGTTGAATTGGACCCAATATTTACCCCATTTCTGAAACCATGCACGGTAACGCCCCATTTTCCGTAATTTGAGTTGTCCAGCTCAAAACATCCTGAATAGATGCCGTCAACGGCAGCGTCGCAGTCCTTTCCATCATCATAGAGCCTTATTATGAAATCATCTTCCCCGGTGGGGTCCACCAGGTTGACAATCCACGTGAACGCAAAGAAAATTATGAGAATTATTATCATCGGCTTGAATTGGGCAAACATGACTTTGTTCATTTCAGGAAGTATGTCCATCTGCTTTTTCATTATCTTTTCCATTTCTGCCTGATTGCCTTTTTCCTTTGCTTTTTTGAACTCCTGATTGAGCTTCTTTGATTTTGCCTGTACCGATTCTGCTATCGACTTGTCAATAAGCTTGCTCTGAAGGAACTTTGCAATTCCTGCATATGCGATAGCCAGGACTCCTACTAACTCGGCAAAATATTCAAGAACCATATAAAGTCTAAGCTTCGGAATGATTAAATAGCTTTGTCGATTGTTCTAAATGATGGATGCAGAGAAAAAGCTGAAGATCTACCATGTTGTTATTGCCCGCTACAAGGATCTGATAGCTGAAAAAGAATCCCATTCAATATCCACTCTTCGCCAGAGGGTTTCTCCATACAATGATATTATAAGAAATATAAGGGATAATATAGTATCTAATATTATAGGATATCAATACAGGAAAGACTTTTTCACTGCAGCCCAGGAAGCTATAAACCACATAAGGAGGATAGAGACATGCGAATTTACATTCACCTTCTGGATGGACTTCAAGGATATGGAGGAGCTGAGGGTAGGAACCGCATATGACAAGGCAATATACCTGACTGCCATTCTGCGCTCTTTGGGTTCAGATGATGCAAGGGTGCTTGTCACAAAAAAGGACATTCCATACGTCAGATTCCTCTGGGATAATTCAGAATATCTGTTTTCCCCGCAGAGCGGTTCGCTCCTTCTTGGGGATGACCAAATGAAACTGTTTATTGATGATCCTGTTGCATACTCTTTCAATGACCTTGTTTATGAAAACTATGAGCCATAGCCCAATCGATTATTATTTAAATGAGTTTTGCCATAATATATTGATAAAGGAGGGGTAAAATGGGAAGCGAACCTGCAAAAGCCATTAGGATTTTTACAAGAGCCAAGCAGCTTAAGCCCGGTAATTTTTTTATAAGGCAAATTCCCAGCCCCCCAAAGATTCCGGCTGAACTTATTGAACAGGTAAATAAAACCAATGATTCAATTGCTGAAATTCGCCTGAAAAAACTTGCTGCCGAATCGCTCCTTTCAAGATGCGATGATCAAAAGAAACAGCTTGGAGAAGGTTATCACACTGAACAGACCAAAGCACACACCATAATCTCTCTTGCATCCTCCATTGATGAAATTTATCAAAAGGCCATAGATGCCCAAAATCCCCATGCACTGGCAAAAATATACATTGCATCCAGAATGCTTTCAATACACATTGAAAGGTACAACCTTCTTAATATGGAAATTTATCCTCCTGGTGAGATCGGGCGTTATGTTTCATTTTCTATTATTGCCAATATCACGAGCATGTATGAAAAAATTAAAAATGTTCTGGGGCCACTTCCTGAAAAGTTTGGCGTTAAATTGTCAGAATTTTAGATTAATGCCGGCCAGGGTTTCAAGATCCTGATTTTCCATTTTTCTTCAGAAGAATCATTTATAAACATTTCTTCTTATACTCTGATAATCCAATTATTTCCGGCGCGGTTCGTTTAACCCAGTTGGACGACGCTGTATCTATTGCAGTCCCGTTTCAGTAGGGAAATTTCCTGAATTTTACGGGCAACGCGAAGGCAAAAAGGTATCGATATGGACATCAATAAACCTAGAAGAGGTTCTATGGCCCACAGGCCAAGAAAGAGAGCCAAAAGCCAGAACCCGAGAGTTTTCTGGCAGGAGAATAATGACAAACGCCTCCTGGGCTTTGTTGGGTATAAGGCAGGAATGACTCACGTCGCATACGTCGATGATACCGAGTCTCCAACAAAAGGGCAGGAAATAGTCAGCGCAGCAACAGTACTGGAAGTGCCTCCGGTAATTGTATATGGCGTCAGGTGCTATTCAGGCAGGAATTCCGTTGGCGATATCCTTGCAACAGATGAAAAAATCCTGAAGACAGCCGGCCTGAAAAAATCTGAAAAACCAGTCAATGAAGAATCCCTGGACAATGTAAGGCTGCTTGTTTATGCAATGCCTTCAAAGACCCGGATTGGCAAGAAGCACATAGAAAAGATGGAGCTTGGATGCGGAGGGACGGATGTAAAGGAAAAACTCGACTACTGCAAATCCCTTCTTGGAAAGGAGCTGAGGGTCTCAGATGCCTTTAAATCCGGTGAATTTGTTGATGTTGTTTCCATTTCAAAAGGAAAAGGATGGCAGGGGCCTGTGAAAAGATTCGGAGTTGCTGTACAAAGAAGAAAAGCAACAGGGAAAAGAAGACACGTCGGTACTCTGGGTCCGTTTCATCCAGGCTATGTCATGTACACTGTGCCACATGCAGGACAAACAGGATATCACAAGAGGACAGAACTCAACAAGAGGATCCTGAAAATAAGCGACAAGCCTGAGGATATCAATCCGTCGTCCGGATTTCCGAGCTACGGTTTTGTCAAGAATGATTATCTTGTGCTGAAAGGATCAATTCCGGGACCCGTTAAGAGGTTAATAAAACTAAGGCTTGCAGTCAGGTCTCCTGAAGTCAGGGAAATTGATGTAAGCCTCATATAGGTGTTCACATGAAAGCAACAGTATACTCGATTGAAGGAAAAGCCCTCAAACAAATCGATCTTCCAGATGTTTTTGAAACTCCGCAGAGGGAAGATCTGGTAAGGCGGGCCGTTTTAAGCGAGGAAAGCAAACAAAGGCAGCCAAAGGGAAGCTATATCTATGCCGGTCTTGAGACTTCTGCAAGATACAGGGGCCGGAAAGACGATTACGGTACTGTGAAAAACAGGGGTATTCCGCACCTTCCGCATGAGGTTCTGCCCAAAGGCCAGACTGGAAAGGTAAAAAGAATCCCGGGATCTGTAAAGGGCCGCAGGGCGCACCCTCCAAAAGTGCAGACAAAATACGTTGAACTGATAAACAAAAAGGAAATGAAAAAGGCTCTTGCAACTGCATTGTCATTTACGGCGCACCGGGAAAGCGTTTGTGCAAGAAGCAATCATGAATTCGGGGCCTCGCTGCCCATTATAATGGAAGACAAATTCGAAAAACTTGCAAAAACAAAAGATGTTGAAAAAGTTTTTGAAGCTCTTAATCTCAGAAAACTGCTTGCAAGATCAAAGAAAAACGGAACAAAGTCAGCGCTTATTGTCGTTTCTGATTCAGGTTCAGTAAAAGGAGGGGCAAATCTTCCCGGCGTGGATGTTGTGAAGGCGAGCGAGCTGAAAGTAAAAGACCTTGCACCCGGAACCCATCCCGGAAGGCTTACACTTTATTCTGAGAGTGCACTGCCACAAATTGCAAAGAGGTTTGAAGCATGATACTGATAGCACCGATAAAAACGGAAAAGGCAATAGGGAAGATTGAATACGACAATGCCATTACCTTCAAGGTTGACAGAAAAGCTAATAAGGCCGATATCAAAAGTGAAGTTGAAAAACTGTTCAGCGTGAAGGTATTATCGGTCAATACTTACCATACTGCAAAAGGCAAGCATGCGCTTGTCAGGCTTACAAAGGAATTCAAGGCCGATGATGTAGCCACCAAGCTCAAAATGATCGCATAGGGGTAATATTTATGGGTAAAAGATTAAAACAACAAAAAAGAGGTGCAGCATCTCCCAGATATCTGTCACCAAGCCACAGGTATAAGGCAGACCTTAAATACAGGGATTATGATGACATCGAGCAGACAGGTGTCCTTACCGGCAAAGTCGTTGAATTTATAGATGATCCGGGAAGGTCTGCCCTTCTGATGAAGGTCAAATACGATAACAATGAAGTCGGGCTTCTTCTTGCTCCTGAAGGCATTGCAGTAGGGGATGATGTTGACGCCGGAGTTCAGGGAAGGATCAAACTGGGGAGCGTTCTTCCGCTTTACAGGATCCCGGACGGCGCATATATATTCAATCTTGAGAGAAATCCTGGAGACGGAGGAACTATGGTCAAGGTTGCAGGTTCCTATGCAAATATTGTTGCAAAGGAAGGAAAAATTGTCTATGTAAAGCTTCCAAGCAAAAAAACCATTCTTCTTTCCAGTGAGTGCAGGGCACAGATAGGCGTTATTGCCGGCGGCGGAAGACTTGAATCTCCAATGCTTAAGGCAGGCGTTAATCACTACAAGAAAAAAGCGCAGAACCGTCTGTGGCCAGTTGTAAGGGGTGTTCACCAGGCAGCATACAACCATCCGCACGGAGGCAAGCAGCACCACGTAGGCAAGCCAACCACAGTGGCAAGAAGCGCGCCTCCTGGTTCGAAGGTTGGGCACATAGCAGCAAGACAAACAGGGCGTAAGAAAGGCAAGAGGACTGTGGAGAAGTGATATTATGGTAAAGAAAGACGTTTGGAAAGGTATTGATGAAGATGCAATCTCATCTGTATCCATGGATGATTTCCTGCAAAAGGCAACTTCACGCGAAAGAAGAACTCTGAAACGTGCCATGGCCAATAAAAACAAAAAGCTCAAGAAATTCATTGACGAGGTACGTGAAACCCAAAAGCAGAATCCAAAAAAGCAGATCAGGACGCATTTGAGATATGCAGTTATTCTTCCTGAATGGGTAGGGCTTACTTTCGGCGTTCATAACGGAAAAGAATTCAAAAGGGTAGAGATAACGGTTAAAAAAGTAGGCAAAAGACTTGGGGATTTTGCACATACAACAGGAAGAGTTGCACACTCTGGTCCGGGTGTGGGTGCTACAAGAGGTTCCAAGTTCGTGCCGCTGAAGTGATGACATGAAAGGATACTCAACAGATATTTTGGAAAACTGCGCATCTGCAAGACTTGAGGGTGTCAATGCATCCTACAAGGATCTTGTACAGGTTTGCGGAACCATTAAGTCTAGAAAGACCGAATGGGCACTCTCCTTCCTTGAAAAAGCAGCAAAGGGGGAAGTTGCAGTTCTTTACAAGACGCACAATAAAAGACTCGGCCATCGCAGGGAGCTTGGAGGAAGAAAAGGAAGATACCCCAAGAAATCTGCCGCCATAGTCCTGAAAGTGCTGAAAAGTGCCATTGCAAATGCCGCAGTGAGAGGCATAGGAGGGGATCTTATGATAATGCATGCGGCTGCCAACAAGAAGCTTTCCTACGGAAGAATCGCTTCAAAGGGCAGATGGGCGAGGTCATCCCTTGATACTTCCAGAATAGAAATAATACTTCAGGGCTCAGCGATTCCGAAAGGTGTTGAGTTTACTCCTCCGAAAAAACAGGAGCCGAAAAAAGCCGAGGCAAAAGCTGAAGCAAAAAAGCCTGAGCCAAAGAAAGAGGAGCCGAAAAAAGCCGAGGCAAAAG
>JAFGPA010000032.1 GCA_016926175.1 Microcaldota archaeon | reverse complement strand
TTGGGCCCGCGCGGAATCGAACCGCGCATCTTTCGCGTGTAAGGCGAACGTCTTAACCGATCGACTACGGGCCCTGAAAAAAAGCAGTAAAATAAAAAGAAAAAATCAGACATTAAAGTACTTCTGGAGTTCCATTCCCGTCACTCCTTTCAGTGATTCCTTGTACTGCCTCAGCTTGATGTCAAGGTAATCCCCAAGAAGCTCTGCCGGAATAACGCCTTTCAGGAACTTGACATCGCTTTCAAGTGATGATATTGCCCCGTAAAGGCTGTCGGGAAGTTCTATTTCCTTTCTTTTCTTGCTTCCTGATCCAAGCGGATCTCCAGGCTCGATCTTGTTCTTGATTCCGTCAAGTCCTGCAGCGCATACTACCGCATTGGCAAGGTATGGGTTGGCCGACGGGTCTGCGCCCCGATAGGCTACTCTCTTGGCTTCCTTGACATTCTTCTTTGTGTTTGGAACATAAACAAGCGCATTGGGATCAGAGGTACTCCATCCCACTTCAAATTCATTTATTGCAAGCCTCTTGTATGAATTTGGAGTTGGTGCAGTGAACAGCGACATTGCAGGGGCATGCTCAAGAAGGCCGCCTATAAAGTATCTTCCGGTTTCGCTTAGCTGCGCTTCATTTTTGGCATCATAGAATATATTGTTCTCGCTGGTTTTCCAGAGGGAAACAGAAATATTGTATGAATTCCCCTTCTCTCCTTCAATCGGGTAGGGCATGAATGTTGCTGATGCGTTTACTGCAGTTGCAAGATTCCTTGTTATGTATTTCAGTGTGTTTACTGCATCGCCGGCAGATTTCAGGTTTCTCGGGGCAATTTCAAAGTTCTGCTGGGCTGTTGGTGCTCTGCCGTGCTTGTGCGAATCCACAAGCATTCCAAAGCTGTCTTCCATGGTCTCTGAGATCTGCGTTCTGGCCGAATACATTGAATCATGTGGAGTTGCCGCATAGGCGCCTGAATCCACATTGGAAAGTGTTGATGGCCCCCATCTTGCTTCCCTTGAATCCATCAATACTCCGACCCCTCTTGGCCTTTGGGTCTTGTCTGCAGTAGTGCTATCAAATATATAACATTCAACTTCGGAGCCCACCAGCGAATTTTTGATGCCGGCGGCACCAAGATTGGTTTCCATTCTTTCAGCAACATACCTTGGATCTTTCAGGAATCTTTCCTTTTTGACTGCAATCGTAATATCACAGATGAGCCTTACAGTTGCAGGTTCCCATGGAAGTCTTGCAATTGTATCCGGATCAGGAAGAAGGACAAGATCGCCCTGGTCGCTTTTTCCAAACACTTCAGAAAGCTCGGCTGCACTGATGCCATTGCCAAAGCTTGCTTCTTCGAGTTTTCTGTTTGAGATGCTTACGCGGTGCATTTTTCCCTTGATATCATAAAATTGCAGATCGATCCATCTAATTTCATTTGTTGCAACATATTTCATTACGTCATCTATAGCAGACAAAATCATCACCTGATCATTTAGCTATATATAGAAATAAATACGTTTCGAAGACAGTTTTAGTTCATGTTTGGAACCTCCGGAATAAGAGGGATCTATGGTCAGGAGATCACAGAAGAGCTGGCTGCAAAAATAGGAAATGTTTTTGCAAAGGATGTGCTTTTTCTGGGAAGAGACCTCAGGACAAGCGGAATTTCCCTGGCAGATGCAGTTGCAGAAGGAGCACAACTGGCAGGCTGTGATGTGGTGGAGCTTGGAATCGTACCTACCCCTACAGTAGCATATGCGGGAAAAAGAGGAATAATGGTAACGGCATCCCACAACCCTCCGGAATATAACGGACTGAAGCTCATGGAGGATTCCGCAGAAATTGACAGGGAACTGGAAAAAAAGGTTACTGAGGATTACAGAAAGCCTGCAAGAATTGCTGAAAAAGGAGCGATAACAAAAAACAACGAAATTCTTTACTGCCACCGCCAGGAGATAGTAAACTCGGTAAGCATAAAAAAAAGGCCGAAAATAGTGATTGACTGCAACGGAGCGGCAGCTGCCCTGACTCCCTTTTTGCTGGGGGACCTGGGATGCCGTGTGATTTCACTGAACTCATCCCTTGGCTGCTTTAACAGACCTTCAGAGCCAAACAGGGAAAGCCTAAGGCACCTTGGAAGGCTTGTAGTGGAATTTGAAGCTGATTTCGGCGTTGCCCATGACGGTGATGGCGACAGATGCGTAATTGTAGATGACAAAGGCGAAATGCTTCCTTTTGATGTGCAGCTGGCAATGATGATCGAGCATGAGCTTGCAGGAAGCAGCAATAAAAAGATCGTATCCACTGTGGAAGCCTCCCTTGCAATTAGAAAGGTTGTAGAGGAGAATGGAGGGATAATCGAAATCACTCCCGTAGGAAGCACATATGTCGGCAGTATGATGAGGAAAATCAATGCATTGTTCGGCGGAGAGCCCTGCGGAGAATATATCTACAATGACGGAGTGCATGTTCCTGATGCACCAATGGCAGTGGCAAAATTCGCAGAGATTTTCGAAAATGGGAAATTTTCGGAACAAAGGAAAAAATACCGCCATGGCTTCATGGCAAGGGAAAAATTCGGAACAAAGGATAAGAGGGAAACTGTTGAACGTGTGAAAAGGAAAATTTCAATCAAAGGAAAGATAAGGGATGATGACGGAATAAGGGTAGACGAGGAAGACGGCTGGTTTTTGATCAGGGCATCTGGAACTGAGCCGGTGGTAAGGCTGACAATGGAATATGAATCCAGAGAAAAATTAGCAAAAAGAAAGGAAGAACTTATCAGGCTGATTTTAGAGTAACTGGCCTCTTGCATGCTCGATGGAATTCCTGGCCACATCCTGCTTTCTCCTGAACTCAGGAAGGATTGCATTGGAAAACCTCAATGGCAGAAGGGCGTCGTAGATTTCTTCCATTTTTTCAAAATAGAACTCTGCATCCTCTTTTTTTCCTGCTCTCAAAGCTTCGAACATTTCACGCTTCAGTTCGCCGATTGCATCCAGCAGACCGTTAAGGTAGGATATATCTGAAACTCCAAGCTCCTGCTGGCCTGGAATCTTCCTGTCACTGATTATGCTTAAAACAATCCTTGCTTCTGCATATTCCTGCATCACATGGCTTATCTGTGCCGGGAATTTCTCCGAGTATTCAATCACTTTTCTGATTCCTTTTTCAGCTTCCTCAAGATGTTTTTTCGCAGCCTCAGGATCCCTTCCATGCATTGCCTTTATGGAATTGGAGCATGCACGGACAGTAGTCCTCCCTTCAAACAAAACAAAATCGAGTTCCTTTTCCTTCTCTGACAGAGATTTCTGGATAGATTCGATGTCCATTATAGGTCCTCTCAATCAAGATTATAAAGATAATCTGCCTACCCCTATTCATGATCGTGGTATTATCTGTTGGCGGAAGTTCCATTAACGGAAAGGGTGAACCTGAAACTGCATTCCTGAAATCATTCGCAAAAATAATAAAGAAAAGCAGGCACAGGATAGGAATTCTTACGGGAGGGGGCTCAATTGCACGGATTTATGCAAACGCTGCCAGAAAACTTGGCGCAGGAGAATATGAAGCAGATGCTATTGCAATCGCCTCAACAAAGCAGAATGCACAGCTCATGATTGCTGCACTGGCGGCAGAAGAAATTGACGTTTACAAAAAAGTTCTGGACAGCTTTGAAGAAGTAAAATCAGTGCAGAACCGGGTGGTGGTGATGGGCGGAACCATACCGGGTATAACGACAGATACTGATGCAGTTCTTCTTGCAGAGGCGCTGGGCGCAGCAAGGCTTGTGAATGTAAGTAATGTGGAAGGCATTTATGACAGCAATCCGAAAACCAGCAAAAACGCAAAGAAGTATTCCTCAATGGGATATGATGAGCTGATAGCACTGGCAACTTCAAGCGACCAGAGAAAGGCCGGAACCCATTTCGTATTTGACATTCTGGCATGCAAGCTGATAGCAAGATCAGCTATTGAGGCTCATTTTGTAGGAAATAAAATAAAAGAAATAGAAAACGCCATTGAAGGAAAAAAGCACAAAGGAACAATAGTCAAATGATTATTTCAGGTACTTTGCAATATCCTTGTCTGGGAGGGTTATGCATTTTCTGCCTTTTGTGGTTACGTAGGCGATTTCCATGTTTTCTGCAACCAGCTTTTCTTCCTGGGTGGATCTTAATGCCAAAACGGCAATGTGAATGGCTTCATCAAGAGTAAGCTTGTCATCATGTTTTTTTTCAAGGATCTCGTCCACTTCCTTTTTGTGGATGCCTATGGAATCTGCCTTGTATGCCGTCATCGCACCGCTTGGCTCTGCCTCAAAGAGCTTCGGGCCGTCGCTGTCAACTCCGGCAATAAGAAGGGAAACGCCGAATGGCCTGATGCCGCCGTACTGGGTGTAAACCTGCATAAGATCGCAGACTCCCCGGGTTATGGTATCAACACTGGGGCTTTCATTGTAGGTAATCCTGTGCTTCTGGGAATCCACCCTTGCCATTTCAACCAGGCGCCGTGCATCTGCAATCAGCCCTGATGCAGTCACGCAGATATGCTCGTCAACCTCGAATATTTTTCTCAGTGAATCTGTGATTACGAGATTGGAATGGATGGACTTGAATGCAACAAGCGCAACGCCTTCCTTGCAGGTTATGCCTATTGCGGTTGCCCCTCTTTTAACTGCCTCTTTGGCGTATTCTACCTGAAACAGCCTGCCATCCGGACTGAACACTGTAATTGCGCGGTCATATGCTTGGGGAGATACTCCATACATAAAATTCACCTAAAATTATCAACAGAATAAGCTCTTAGATATTTATAAAGCTATTACATTGACCTGAGCTTTTGGATCCTGTCGTCTATGGGCGGATGGGTAGCTGCAAGAAAGCCCATTTTATGCGGAAACGGATTGGAAAAGAACAGGGATGCAGTAGTGTCATTGGCTGCTTTTGTCGGAATGTTTGCTGATTTGATCTTTTCCAGGGCAGATGCAAGGCCTGCAGGATAGCGGGTGAGCCTTGCGCCGTTGGCATCAGCAAGGTATTCCCTCTGGCGGGAGATGGCAAAGCGGACCAGCTGGGCGAAAACAGGCGCCAGAATAACAAAAACAAGTGCAACAATGACAAGCGCACCTCCTCCGCCATCCCTTTTTCTCCCTCCGCCCCCGTAGAACAGCATTCTCCATACAAAATCGCCCAAAAGCGCAATGGCTCCGACAAAAACAACCGCTATCATGGAAAAGCGGATGTCATAGTTTGCAACGTGGGAGATTTCATGGGCAAGGACGCCCTCAAGCTCTTCCCTTTTCATCATTTTCAGCAGGCCTGTAGTAACGGCAACAGAAGCATGCTTCGGATCCCTTCCGGTGGCAAAGGCATTCGGGCTTTCATCCTGAATAATGTAAAGTTTTGGCATTGGAATCTGGGATGCAAGTGCAAGGCCTTCCACAACATTGTAAAGGAAAGGATATTCCTTTTTGCCTGCTTCCTTTGCTCCGGTCATGGAAAGGATAATCTTGTCCCCTGAATGAAATACTGCAACTGCATAGACCAGCAATGCCATGAATCCAAGGACAGGGCCGCATATTCCTATGTCAAAAACATAAGAAATAGCAGATATCATTGCCATGAAAACAAGGAACATTGCAGCCATCAGAATAACTGAGTTGCGCTTGTTGGCATTAATTGCATCGAAAAAACTTGTTTTTGCCATCTAGAATTTCACTTTGACAGGTTTTTTCTCTTCTTCAGGCGCTTCGAAATACGCTTTTGACTTGAAGCCGAAGATATTTGCAAGGATATTGCTTGGGAACATTTCTATGGCATTATCATAGGAAAGCACAGAATCATTGTATGCTGTTCTGATATAGGATATCTTGTTTTCCGTTCCTGCAAGCTCTTCCTGCAGCATCTTGAAATTCTCATTTGCAAGGAGCTTCGGATAATTCTCTGATACTGCAAACAGGGATTTCAGGGTCTGGGAAAGCATGTTGTTTGCCTGCGCCTTTTCCTCAACAGAGCCGGTAACAAGCTGTGCCCTGTATTTTGTGATGTTTTCCAGGGTTTCCTTTTCATGCTTCATGTATCCCTTCACAGTTTCCATAAGATTTGGTATAAGATCATAACGGCGCTTCAGCTGGACATCAATCTGTGCCCATGCATTTTCCACCCGGTTCCTGAGCTGGATAAGGTGGTTGTAGGTCATTACAACATATGCCAGCACTGCAAGTGCTAGGGCTCCAATACATCCTATAACTAGCAATTCGGTCATAATTTAATTTACAAAACACAGATATTTAATCCTTGTCAATGACCTGCCACGCCTCTTTATCCACTTCCAGCTTTTTATGCCTGGATTTCAGGCCTGCAGCAATTGTTGCGCTGCAGCCAAGGATTTTCAGCTCTTTGAGAAGCTCTATGTTGGCTTTGTTGTCTTCGGGGGAACTTGTAAGATATATTTTGATCTTTCCGTCTTTTTCAGTAATCCGGAATTTTGCGGATTTTGGAACCGCTGTAATTTCAATTATCATCAAGTCCCCTGATCAGTTCCGCTATTTCATCTGCACTGTGATAGCCCGGATAGCGCTTTTCATTTATGATGATGGTGGGATAGGACCGCACCATATATTTTTCCTTGAACGCATCCACAACAGGGCTTCCGAGATCGCCGTCAAAGGAATAAAGCTTCAGTGGAATGTCCAGCTGGTTTCTTGCTTTCAGAATTTCAATTCCCTGTTCCCTGCACAGTTCACAATCCTTATTGGAATAGAAATTTATGAGAAGGACCTTCCTGTCATTGCATATTTCATTGACTTTCCTTGAAAGAAGGTAGGATTGTGCCTGGACAATGAAATATTCTTTTTTCAGTTCGGGATCCTGGGCATTTTTCTCTTCCTCCAGATAGCTAAGCTTATAGCCAAGAGATTCCATATCTTCGTCAATTGATTGTAGCTCGGATAGGTAAAGCGGGCAGAATGCTGAGGAATTCCCTTCCATGAGAAGAAGGATCTGCAGGGAGGAAACCTTGGCGGAGATGTCCTTCACATTGCCTGAAAGATCGCCCAGCGCGGCTCTGTCAATCAGGCTTCCTACAAAAACGCCGCTCAGGAATATAACTACTGAAATCAGGAATGCGGTGCCATAAAGTGTAAGCGATAGTTTTCTTGCCATATTTTCACCAGGAATAACCTTCCCTGCGAAGCTCCTTATAGACAAACAGCAGGTTATAGCCTACCATCAGATACCAGTAAAACAGAATGAAAGAGATTATATATGGAATTGCAACCTTTTCATTTTTGAAACTCTTTACTGAAAGATAGGTAAATAATATACTTGTAATGATCACAAAGGCCCCGACAAAGGTGAACAGCCCTACATTGTAGCCGAATGCATCAAGCCATATATATTGGACATAATATGGGGTTGTAAAAACAGAATAAAGCATTATTGCAAGGATCAGGAAAAATGCCGTGATCGTTGCAAAGTTCAATGGCACAAAATACATGCCAAAATCGCCGTAATCAGGGCGTATCATGAACTTGTACTTCCAGTAATTCCTGAATCCCCCCCTCTGCCACCTTACCCGCTGCCTGAGCAGGTCTGGCAGATTGTCCGGAGGCTCGGTATAGACATCTGCCGTAAGCGAGCTTTTGATTTTGTAATGGTGCGACTGGATTCTTAGCGCAATCTCCTGGTCTTCTACAAGGTTGTGCTCGTCAAAAAGTCCGACCTTATCAAATACTTCCCTGCGGAAAATGCTGAACGGCCCGGGGGTTACAGGCACTGAATCAATAAAGCTGAGAAGCTTTCTTGAGAAAAGAATCATGAGATATTCCACCCTCTGCAGCTCCTTGAGCGGCGAATTGCTGGGCCTTATTTTCACTGCGGGGGTCACTGCCATTGCTTTTTCGGCATCGAAGAATGGAAGCAGTTCACGGATTGCATTCCTTGAAATGTAGGAATCGGCATCCATGGTAGCTATCAGTTCACCCCTGGATTTTTTTATCCCGTAGTTGAGTGCGGCTCCTTTTCCGCCGTTTTTCTTTGTATATATCCTGACTGTCCTGCTTTCGAACTCTTTTGCAATCTCCAGGGTATTGTCCGTCGAGCCATCATTGACAATTATTATTTCCATTTTGTTTTTGGGATAGTCGACCTCAAGAAGAGAGTTCAGGGAATTCCTTATGTACGCTCCTTCATTGTATGCAGGAAGAATTATGGAAATGAACGGCTCCCAGCCTGTATTTTCCGGGGTTTTCAGGTAATCATGCCTGTGCCTGAGGTAGATAAGAATGAATATATTGACTACGAATAACGAAAAAAATGCAATTGCGTAGTTGAGGAATTCCACTAAATCCATAGGTGATCACTGGAAATGAAAATATTTAAAGAAGGAGGAGAGAACTCGCAAACAACAGCGAGAAGATCATTCCTGCCAAAAGGAAAGGAACGAACGGGGGAAGCTTGGTGTAGACATATACTTCCGCTATCTTGGTTTTCTTCAGCCTTTCAAGCTCCGCCTTGGTAACCACTCTTGGAAGCTTGTATCTTTCCACAAGGTCCTTGTTCATGATTTCCAGTGCAAGAATATCTTCAGCCTGAACACTTGAAAGGGGCATTGGCTCTGACAGTGCCGTGTTCAGGGCCGTCTTGAACATAAGGAAGAAGATGGTTGAAAACAGCAGAATAGTTATGAAAAGGAAATAAACTGGAGAAAAAAGGAATGAATTGACATAGATGTATGCAAACAGGAGATAGGGGATTAACATCAATGCAAAGATAAGATTTGGCTTTGCTTTTGTCTTGTAAAGCTTGTACCCGAAATAAAGCATGATATAAAGTGCAAAAAGAACGCCGGAAAACACTATTACTGAGAAAATGAATGGTATATTGAAGGCCATGTTAACGAATGACGGATGCAGGGGAAGCAAAAGGATTATCGATGCAAGAACGAAAACATCGGCGCCGCCAAGCTGGCCCACCCTGTAGAAAAGATATCCTATTGCAGAGAAGAAGACTGCCAGCCCTATGGAGAACCAGAATAATGTTTCCTGATAGAAAATGATATTGATTATGAATGCAATTGCCAGGAACGCATAAAGAAGGTTGTCGGGAATGTTCTTGTTGTTGTAAATATCATAGTAGGTTGCTGCGCCCGTACCAATAAGAGCAACCAAAACTCGGATTAATTCTCCAGGCATTGTTATTGAGCCGAAAATTATATCTTCTAACATAAAATGAAACAATGGTGAGAAGTCTTTATATAGCTATTTCACTCCAAGGATAAGGATTTTTTCAAGGAAGCCGGTCAGCTGAGCTGGAATGCCATACTTTGCAAAGCCGGATTTCAGCATTGAAATATCATCACTGCTGATGGATTTGAGGATAATCGAGAAGAAAACGAACAGCGGTATGACTAGGATTCCCACAATACCAAGATAGGCAAGATAGGCAACCTTTGATATCAGGAACTGAAGATTTTCTGGGCCGAATGACGGAATCTGGACTGCTATCAGGTAAGGGGAAATAAGGAGAAAGGAACCGAGAGTGAGAAATCCTGCAAGGATGATTTTGTAGAACTGCATGGAAAAGCTGAAATTGAATACTTTTTTCGTGAAATGGTAAAGGAGCAGGTATAGGACCATTATGCTGGCAAGTGAGGCAATAGCAGCACCTTCAATGCCAAAAGCAGGAATGAGAAGAACATTCAGGATTACATTTATGACTGTGACGGCTGCAGATATCTGCAGTTCGATCCTTACCATTCTTATGGCTGCAAGGAGGTTTGAAAGCATAAATGAAAATGACTGGATGAGAAATGCTGCCGTAAGTATTGCCATAACTGCGCTTCCAAAGGCATAGTTCTCCCCATAGAAGATGGAAAGCATCGGATGTGCAAAGGCAATCATTACTGTTGCAGCGGGAAATGTAAGGTATATGGTCCATCTGGAGGCGGACTCGGTAATGTTATGCATGCTTCCCCTGTCATTGCCAGCTGCAAGCCTTGACATCACAGGAAGGAAGATATTTGCGACTGAAATAGGAATCATCAGCAGCACACCTGCAAAGGTTGCAGCTATTGAATACACTGCAACAGTTTCGGCTGAATCCGGAAGAAAATAACCGATAAGGAGTTTGTCAAGCGTGCCTATGATAATCCAAAGCATGGAGATCATTGTAAGCATCATTCCAAACGGCGCTATCTCGCGGACAAGTCCGGAAGCAGAAACTGCATCCCGGGATTTTGGAAGGTCGACAACTTTCCTGCGTATGAACGGCACGGATATAATAAGGGCAAGCAGAAGCGAAAGCAGATAACCGATTACAAGAGTTGCGGCAGTTGCCCCGAAAACCATAAACAGTGCAAATGTCAGCAGGAGCTTCAGTCCGTTCTGCATGTTTGTAAGAAGCTGCATGCTCTTGATGTCAGTTCTTCCCTGGAGGTAGGTATAATTGAGCCTGAATGCAGCATTGAGAATTATGTAAACTGAGAACAGCCGGATTGCATTTGGAAGTAGCGGCTCATCATATAGTTCGCCTATGAAATCAGAGGCAAACCAGAGCAGGGCAATGAATATTGTGCCCAGAACTGCAATGACAGCATAGCTGAGCTTGAGCAGATACTTCAGCTTGTTGAATTCCTTTTTTCCTTCGAAGAAAGGTATATACCTCTGAAGGGAGAGGGGGATGCCTGCATTGCTGAAGATTTCAATGATGCTTACTATTGCCAATGAAAGGTAGAACAGGCCCACGTCTTCCTGTGAAGCCATTCTGGCAATAAGTATTACATAAAAGAAAGAGGAAAATTTGAAGAGTATGTTGCCAAGAAGGGCCCAGATGCTCCCTTTGACAACCGCCTTTGAATAATCGTTCAGCTGTAGCACCCTATAAGTTTTTCTATCCCCTCTTCCAATGAAACCTTTGCCCTGAATTTCAGCAGCTGTTCTGATTTTGAAGTGTCAGCCAGGGTATGCTGGACATAGTTCCTGATTGTATTTTCCCTGTAGACCGGCTGGATGCTTTTGCCCAGCTTCTCATTGAGGATTTTGACTATGGTGTTAAGATCTGTGCTTTTTCCATTTCCGACATTGAATATGTCGAATTTTGCATAATCCATTGCAAGCATGTTGGCTTCGACAATGTCATCGACATATGTGAAATCCCTGGTCTGCTTTCCATCTCCAAGGATTACAGGCTGCCTGTCCTGCTGCATTTCCCAGAGGAACTGGGTAATAAGATTGGCGTATGTTTTCTTGAAGCTTTCGTGGGGGCCATAGCAGCTGAAATAGCGAAGCCCTACCGATTGTACGCCGTAAAGATCATTGTAGAGTTTGCCCAGGCGCTCCATGGCAAGCCTTGCTTCAGTGTAATAATCAGTCACCTTGATTTCCATATCTTCCCGGTGGGGAGGCTGCTGCCCATTGTAGACAGAGCTGGAGCAGGCAAAAACAATTCTTGAATTGCTGTTCCTTGCATATTCAAGTATTGATATCCATTCATCCAGGGCCCTTGCTGTAAGATGGGGGTTCTTCTTGTACATTGGAGAGGACGAGTAGACCCCCTGGTGGAAGATTACCTCGTAGTTTTCACTGGTTTTTGCAAGCTCGCCTGAATTTATCTCGAAGATAGTTACCTTGTCTTTGACGGATTCAAGATTCTTACGGCTGCCGGTATGGAGATTGTCAATTACACTGACTTCGTATCCTTCTTTCACTAGCCTTTCAACAAGATTTGAGCCTATAAAACCAAGGCCCCCGGTAACCAGGACTTTCATAATATGAGATTCCACAGAATTCTTTATTAAGAATTGCTTCAAGAATAACATGATGGCTTCACTAGAGGGAATCCAGTGCATTCTGGAGGAAATCAGTAACCAGATATACCACAGAACAACAGAACTGTTAATGGCGCCCCTGAACCAGCAGCAGATGCTCTGGACTTCAATACCTCTGCTTGTTGCGACATTGTTCATGATCCTTTACTTTGCAAGATACAGGAGGGAGGAGCTGGGATGGAATACTGCCTTTGGAAATACAATGGTGTTTATGTTTGCAGGAATAAGCATTGTAAGGGAGATGTATGAACAGGGCGGATCCCTTGAAACGCTGTTTTCAAATGAGCTTTACATGTTGCTTTGTATCGGGCTCATTGCATGGGGTGCATTCCTTATGTTCTTCACCTATTTTCACCTCATACCCAAAAAGTTTGCATTCTTTATACTGTCTGCTCCTCCAATCAACGTCACTGTATATGTGATAATGACTATAGTATATGCAGATGTTGTTCCTGATTACATAACGGCTCTTGCTGCCATAGTCCTTCTTGTGCTGATACTGATTCTGGCAAAAATATTGCAGGCACTTCTGAAGTTACTTGGCCTGGAATACATTGAAGATATCGCGATTATCAGCGGCATTGCCGAAAAAAAACCTAAGGGGAAGCACTAACTTCCTTTGCTTTTTCCTCAAACCTTTTCAGGAATTTTTCCCAGGTAAAATCAGTTTCGACTTTTATTCTTCCGGCTTTGCCCATGCTGGCGGCCTTGTCAGGATTCCTTGCAACCCATTCCATTGCCTTGGCAAGTTTCCATATGCTTTCAACAAGGAAGCCGTCTCTTCCGTGGATTATTGTTTCTTTGGGCCCTCCTTCATCCTTTGCAAGGCAAGGCTTGGAGGATGCCATAGCCTCCAATGGCACAAGGCCATAGTC
>JAFGPA010000031.1 GCA_016926175.1 Microcaldota archaeon | reverse complement strand
TTCATGCAAGCCGCCAATTAAGCGGCGAGGTATTACGCTACCTTAAGAGGGTCAGAGTTACCCCCGCTCTTTACCAGCCCTTCCTCCGGTTGAAACCGGTATTCAGGTACTAGCAGTGAGCAGACGTCAGCCACCATACTCATCGTTTCCGATCTGCGGTGACCTGTGTTTTTGGTAAACAGTCGCACTCCACTTGTAATTGCAGCCACAACATTACTCATGCTATGGCACCCCTTCTTCCAAAGTTACAGGGCTAATTTGCCGAGTTCCCTTACCTAGGTTATCCTGCCACACCTTAGCCTTTTCAGCTAGAGCACCTGTACTGGTTCTTGGTACGAATGTAAAGGATCGTTCCAATCTCCTTTTCATGGACCCCTGGATTTGATCGAATTACTTCTACGGCCTTCATCCTCTTCTCCTCACAATGAGACTCCGAGGACCTACTTCCTTCAAACGTCCGAAGACGCTCAACCTATCCAAAGGCGTCAGAGATGTGGCTTGCGTTGCCGCGCCTACCTCTACAGGACCGGAATATTAACCGGTTTCCCTAATTTCGGTCTTTTGGAATTACCTAAGACCTTAGGATCGCCTAACCCTCAGCTGAAGAACGTGGCTGAGGAATCCTTGCTCTATAAGGTGTCTGGAATTCTCGTCCAGATATGCTGCTACTAACACCAGGATATTCATAACAGGTAACTCCACAAGACGTTACCGCCTTGCTTCTGCATAACCCGTTCGCCCCCTTACACACCGCTTTTGGCGGTGGTTAGGTATCGGAAGTTGGTTTAGCCCCGTGAATTTTCAGAATCTGCACTCTAGACCGGTCCGCTATTACGCGTTGTTTAGAGGATGGCTGCTTCTGAGCCTACCTCCCGGTTGTTTTTGAATAGAGACTCCTTGTAGATTGACACTTAACCAACATTTAGGGCCCTTAACCTAACGTACGGTCGAACCCGTAAACGACGCCAGACTTACTCCAGACGCCGCGACTGCCTCCTTCTATGATGATACAGTATTCGGAGTTTGAGAAGATGGTGACCCCTTTCGGAGCCGCTCCGCCTAATCAGTGCTCTACCCCTGTATCGATCTCCAGAGACGCTGTCCTAAGAGACATTTCAAAGGGAACCCGCTATTGCCATGTTCGACAGGACTATCACCCCTACACCCAAATCACCTAAGGAGAATATACTACCACTAGTTGCGGTCCTCCATCAACCGTCAGGTTGACTTCGACCTGTTCAGGCGTAGATCACAATGGCTTCGGGTCTGCGTTATGTGACTGAACGCTAATTACAACGTCGCCCCTCGTAAACTGCGGGCACTCGCTTTCGCTTCGAATCTCATCTCGCCACATAACGAAACTCCCTGGCTCTTGCTTCGAGAAGAAAGACAAGACACTGCTAACTTATGTCGGATACTTCGTTGCCTAATACCCTTCCATAAGCTTACGCTTTCATGCCTTGTCATATTGTAACCATATAATTTCAGGATCTTTTCACACAGGTCCCCCTGTGCTTTTCAGCTTTCGCTCGCGCTACTATTTCGCTATCGGTCTTGCGCCCTATATTTAGATTTGGATGTTGATACACCCATATTCTTGCCCGCTATCAAGCGGACCTTACTCTTTTTGGATCACTCCCCTTCATTTCGCTTACGAGGCTATTACTCGCTATGGCACTTCTTTCCAGAAGACTTCAGCTCACAAAAAGGATATTCCCCGCCACATCTCCCAACATATTGCTATGCTGGAATTCAGCACGATCTATTCGGCCTTCACTCGCTGTTACTAACCGAATCCTATTTAGTTTCTCTTCCTTCACCTACTAAGATGCTTCATTTCGGTGAGTTACTGCGCATTACTGCGCACACCCAGACCCTTGGATCAAAGACTGCGTGCGTCTACCCAAGGCGTTTCGCCGCTTGCCGCGTGGGTTTGCAGGCACAAGCCAAGCCATCCACTATATGGTATCTACAGCATATGACTCACTGAGTTTGTTAAAACCCAGACTGAGTATCGCCAGATACTCAGATTTTACCTTGTCGTCACTTCATACTCATGAATTTCTCTCGAGATGAGAGATTCTCTAGGCTTGTATAATTCAACGCGTCAACAAGGACGCTCCTTAATACAAATTAGAGCAGAGGATATGTATGAATAAACTTATTTATAAACCTATCGGCGTTTTTTTGAAAAATCAGAGCTTTTTTAATTCTGAAAGCACAGCATCCCTTATTTTTGGCGGATGCTGTTTTTGCATCTGTTTCTCAACTGCCGTCACTACCTTTTTCTTCAGTTTCTCTTCAAGTGGCTTGGCATAAGTAAATACTGAAATAACAGCTTCGATATTTGGCCTTTCTGCCAGATTTATTTTATTCAGGGCATTTTTCCTTCTCATAACTGCAATTGTCATTTTAAGCTTAAATATTTATGTATTTGTGGGATAAAGTGTATATTTATAAATATTACCCTCCATAATATTATATTAATGGGATGTGGGTCGAAAATAGGGGTGGAGATACGTACATTGCTATCTTTTTTGCTATTGTTTAATCTGTCCTCTGCAACGCTTTTGATGGGTGTTGTCGGAAATACCGGATCGATGATTCCTACCTACCGTGGCGGGGAAAAAGTTCTTCTTATGCCTACAGCATATGCAAATCCTGGCGATATAATTGTTTTTGAAAAAAACGACTCCCTGATAATTCACAGGGTCATTTTTGAATTCCGCGGATGCTATATCACCAAAGGAGATGCCACATGGCTTCCTGACTGGGGATGCGCCCAGCCAAAGTACGTTGTCGTGGCATAAACGCTTTTAAATACAAAACAATAATCCCAGTTATGGGCGTGCCAAAGTTCCAGACTATCCCGCCAGAAAGCGGAAGGCTGCAAAAACCAAGCACCATAAGGACAAAACTATTCAATGCAAATCCTATGAACTCTTTTTATCCCCAGCTTGACAGGAAACTGATTGCTGCAATAAAAAAGGGAAACCTCAAAACTGCAAAAATGCTTATTGAAAGCGGAGCAGATCCAAATACTGCGTTTGGACCTATGGATGACCTTCAGACAAGCCCTTTGAAATATGCAGCATCCACAGGCAACAAAGAAATCCTTGAGATGCTGATTGATTTTAATGTGAACCTGAATTACAGGAATGAAAGCGGCAGTGCCCTGTTTGATTCCATATTTTCCGGAAACAGTGAAATCACGGCAATACTTCTTTTTGAAGGTTCCAATCCCAATGAAACCCTAAAAAACGGCACCACTCCCCTGATGCTTGCATCGCGGCTTGGCCTTTATGATGTTGCCGAACTGCTTATTCTCTCAAAGGCAGAGCTGGAACTGACAGATTATCTTGGCAGGAGTGCAATTGATTTTGCAAAAGACAAAAAAATGAGATCTATTTTGCTCCGTGATTCTTAAGGATTTTGAACATTAGGAGGTCTCCGTTTCTGCATGCAAAGTCAATAGGCGTTTCTTCGTTTTGCGTTTTTGAATTTACGTCTGCGCCTTCCTTTATCAGCTGCTCTGCTTTTGAATGATCCATTCTTTTTACTGCATTTATGAGTGCGAAATCTTTTGCAGAATCTGAAGGCCTTTCGTTTTTTCTTTCATCACGTTTTTCTTTTAACAACCTTTTGAAACTGCATGTTTTTCTGCAATTTTCAATCAATGGCTGAAGGTTTAATGTTTTTGCTGATGGACAGGAGCTAAGTCCGATAACTGCCGGCTGTGGCATTTCTCCTTTTCTGAATCTGAACTGACTGCTCATGGTTAACATTTTGCCAGCAAACGTTAATAAATCTTTGTCTCATTTTTTCATATAATCCCACTATTTGACTGAAACAAACCCTTAAATAGCACTTGTGGTCATAAAACTAGATACATGCAACCGGCAAAAAAATCCTCCGGGCCTCCAGTTGCAAAAACTACAGGGGCATACTTGCGGGGATTATTCAGGGGAGATACTTTACTTGAAGTTGCCAGGTCCACGTTTACCACCGGGAATCTTGATTCCGGGGTCTATGAAAAATCTGCAGGTAAACTCAATTCAGAAAAAATTTTCAGGCTGCTTTCAGAGGGCGTTGTTAGTGATGCACAATATCCAGTGGTAAAAAAAGCAGCGGAAAAATTCAGTGCAGATGAATGCACCTCCATTCTTATGTCAGGCTTTGTTACCTGTCCGAAGGCTCAGCTTGAGCTGGTAAAAAGAATATTCTTAATATATAGCGGAAAATCATCTTTGTCTGGCGGACTGCAGGCCTACGATATTCTTGATTCAAATACCCTCAAATCCGATGAAGCAAAGGATATTCTTGCTTCCATAATTGCAACTGTTGCAATGGCTGATGAGGCATACGATCTCCTGAAAAGAAAGATTGTGACCTCTGATGCAGGGCAGAATTTCCTTGCTTACACACTGCCTGAAAACGATATTCGTGCCTACGAGCTTCTTGAAGCGGGATGCATAGTGTCAGAAAAAGCTGCAAACAACCTCGCAGGAAAAGTTGCCAAATGGGATCCCGGCTATGCATACAATCTCCTTTCAGTACCCGGGCTGATACCATTCAGGGATACCTGGGAAATACTCGCAAATAAAGTGCTCAAAGAAGGGTCTATGATGCAAAAATCTGAAATTCTGCAGTATTATACCCCGGTTTCTAAAACAACTGTTAGATACAATGGAAAATGATGCTTTTAACCTGGCATTCATTTATAAACAGTTTCCATCACACTATACCCATGGCGGGCAAACTACTCAAATTTGAAATCCCTGTTCGGGATAGCGAATTCCCCAGAAAACGTCCGCTGAAACCAAAAAACTGCATTCTTTCGCTTGTAAAATCAATATCCAATTTTTCAGACTGCGGCCGGGTTCTTGAACACATTAAAACCCATCCTGAAGATGCAAAGGATGTGGCAATGATGATCTTTGGTGAGGATCCTCTGCTTTCTACAAAGGCAATAATGCTTTTTTCCATAGCGCTTATGGAAAAATCTGATTTCAGAGCTGCCATCCCTGTTCTTGAAGAGCATCTTACTGACGGAAGTCCGTCCCACGCAGCAACCCTTCTGCTTGAAATATACGGCAATGCAAATGAATGGGAGAAGGTTGACTGGCTGCTGAAATTACAGCATCCCTGCGTTCGCGACGGTGTTTTCATGAGAGACCTGACAAAGGAAAATGCTGCTTTCCGGGAATCTCTTTTTTCATATTATGAAAGCTGCCACAGGATACAGGTTCCCAAAGATATTGAAGAAATAAGAACTCTGCTCATGCAATTTTCCATAAAAAAAGCAAGTGAGAAAATTGCAGCAGATCCTTCTGGCGTCGATCATCTTACCACATTGCTTGCCGATCCTAATCCGGTTATCAAATCTGCCGCAGCAGCAACATTTATGGTCATCGGACCAGGGCATGTCAACAGATACGCACACGATTTTCTTGTAAAATCCCTTGATGATGAGCACTTCAATGTTGCAGATGCAGCCGCAGCAACCCTTGCACTATGTTATGTTCATTCTTCTGATGCTGAAAAACTGGAAGCCCTTCTTACCCATGACAATCCCATGGCCCGCTATGGAGCTGCAAGGGCATTGTCAGCGCACCTTGGAAAAAGATCATCCTTTATTATACCCATCCTGGCAACACTTCCGGCAGACAATCATCCTGAAGTAAGAAAATACATGGCCTCCCAGCTGTTCGATGCAACAAAAGAGCTATGCAGCAGTTTTGAAAATTAGTTTTTTATGTCCGGTTTTTTTACAAGATACTTCGGAAGCTTCAAATCTTTTGAAATCGCTCTCCCTGCCTCACCAGTTTTATTTTTCCAAGTTCTGCAAATGCCTCTGGCTTTTCAGTATGTATTGGTACAATGAGCTTTGCATCAATGCGTTTTATCATTTCTTTCATATCTGCCCAGTTTGCATGGCCTGAGCAATGGCTTTGCCTGAAATCCATTCCAAAAAGCCGTATCCAGTTCTGCAATCTGTCAAAATCCATTGCCATTTCCTCATTGAAAGGTTCACTGTGCGAATAAATGTAAGTGCATTTTTCCGGCCTCACATCTATCATGTCATTGATGGAATAAAAACCTCCTACAAAAATATACTCGTTTGGATGATCTCTGATTTCCTCTGCATCAATGATTGTTATGCCGGGGGTGCTGAAAACTTCCCTCTCATAAGTCTGATAATCCTCATCAGAATATGTTCCGCTTGCAGCCTTGTGCTTGAAAAGAACAATACTCCCGTCTTTCAGCAGCGGAACTTCTGCTTTTGCATCATCTGCAAGATGCTTCAGCATCACAGCGTCCCTTGCCGATATTGCAAGCTTTCTTCCCTGTTTTTTTGCGATATTGTAGAATGTCTTGAATCTGTCGGTATCCTTGAAATTGAAATCAGCGATGTTCAGCCCTCTTGAACTGTCAATTATTCTATCGCATTCTTCCTGCACCATTGCCTCGCTTTGGTCCCTGTCTTGTCCAACCCGCGTTCCTTCAGTCAAAAGAATATCCGGTTTCTCATCAGCTGCTTTCGCAATGAAATCCTCGGTCATGCCTGCCCTGGTGCCATGCATTCTGAGATCTCCGGTATATGCTATGGTTGAATCACTGCAGTGAATTACAAATCCATATGCCCCCGGAACAGAATGGTCAACATGAACAGGAACAATCTCCATGTTTCCGATTTTGATTTTGTTTCCTGTCCTGAAAGTCCGGAATTCCCTTTCTACAGGAGGATTGCGGTAATCCTTCTTCATTAATGGCCTTCTCTTGAAGTTTACAATCTCCCTTTCAATATCTCTCATTCCTGCTCCCTGCACGCCTTTTAAAACATGCAATGCCGTCTCGCCGCAATACACAGGTATGTCCTCATCCAGAAATGAAATGTAATTTGCATGGTCTGCATGAGGGTGGGAAAGCATAACAGCATCTACTGAAGGATAGTCATGCACTTTCATGCCTGCATGCTTCAGGAGGTCTTTTCTGTATACGCCCTCAAGTTCTGGTACCAAACCGGTAAAAAGAAGATCAACAATGCCGTTGGCCGCCCGCGGTTTCAGATATTCCTCAAAGAACATCCCTCTTCGTCCAAATGACATGCCGAAATCAATGAATATCCGCGTGTCCCCGTCTTCCACAAGTATCTTGTTTCCGCCTATTTCGCCGACCCCGCCATGGCAGGTTATTGAAACCATGTGGATATTTCAGAATTAGTATATAAAAAGGAAATTACAGGTCATTTCCGCAACGCTCTTTAAGTCTAAGTTCGGAATAAAGCATATGGAAATGCTTGCCAGGCAGATAAAAGGCAATATAATCCAGTGTACTGCTTGCAATAGATATTGTGTTATCCCGGAAGGCGATGCCGGGTTTTGCGGCGTAAGGGCCAATGAAAAAGGCAGGCTGAACCTTCTTGTCAATGAAAGGCCGGCGGCAATCTGGTCTGATCCTATTGAGAAAAAACCCCTTTTCCATTTCCTGCCCGGATCCCAAAGCTTTTCCTTGGGTACGCTTGGGTGCAATTTCGCATGCGAATTCTGCCAGAACTGGGACATCAGCCAGGCACCTCAAGAGGCAAGGAAAAAAGATCCGAAAAAATGGAGGGCTTATTTTGACAGGCTGGTGCAGCAATGCCAGCACTGGCCTGCTGAAAGGGTTGTTGAATCTGCACTGGCCAACAAATGCAGGTCCATTTCATTCACTTATACCGAGCCCACTATTTTCGCAGAATATGCTGTTGAAGTGATGAAAAAAGCAGGGAAGCACAATCTCAAAGGAGTTTTTGTGACAAATGGCTACGAATCAAAGGAATGCTGGGACTACATACGGCCATACATAGATGCTGTAAATATTGACCTGAAAGCATACAACCAGAAATTCTATTCCAAACTGTGCAGGGTCCCTGATTTTACAAAAGTGAAAGAATCCATTGAATATGCAAAAAAGAAAGGGTTATGGACAGAGGTGACAACTTTGCTGATTCCTGGCTGGAATGATGATATGCGGGAATTGAAACAGGCAGCAGAGTGGCTGGCTTCTGTTGATCCTGAAATGCCCTGGCATGTGACGGCTTTCCATCCTGATTACCGGATGATGGACACTCCGAAAACCCTGCCGGAATCATTGCTGAAAGCAAGGCAAACCGGCCTTGATGCCGGCATAAAATATGTTTATGTCGGGAATGTTGGCATGGCATACTCGCAATATGAATCAACAGTTTGCCATTCCTGCGGCGAGCTGCTGATAGAAAGGCATGGCATGTCAGCGTCGCAGAATAAAATGAAAGACGGAAAATGTCCAAACTGCAAAACTGAAATAAAAGGTGTGTGGAAATGATGAGGCTGCCCTCTGTAGCTGGAACTTTCTATCCGGATAATGAAATAGAATTAAGGAAAATGATAGCTGATTTTCTCGAAGCTGCCGATGCAAAGAAGATCGGGGGAAAATTAAGAGGATTGATTGTGCCTCATGCCGGCTATGTATATTCCGGCCCTGTTGCAGCATATGCCTACAAATTACTTGAGGGAAAAAATGCCGGAAAAATAATTCTGATAGGCCCAAGCCACTATGGCATATTTAACGGGCTGGCAGAGTCAGGATATCAGAAATGGCAGACTCCGATTGGTGAACTGGAAACATTTTCAATCGGATTAAACAGGCTTCCAAAAGCGCACGATCCTGAACATTCACTTGAAGTGCAGCTTCCGTTTCTTCAGATCGTACTGAAGAACTTCAAAATCGATCCTATTCTTACCGGTGATCTGAGTCCAAAGGAAGGAGCAAAAACAATAGATATAAACGCATTTTTCATTGTGAGTTCTGATCTGAGCCATTACTATCCCTATGAGCAGGCAATGGAGAGGGACAAAAAGACAATTTCGCTTATAGAATCCCTTGATGCTGAAAATTTTCTTACCGGCGGAGATGCGTGCGGAAGAATGGGAATAGCGATGATAATGGAACTTGCAAGGCAGAAAGGCTGGAAAATCAAACTTCTCAAATATGCCAATTCCGGTGATACTGCGGGGCCCAAAACAGAAGTTGTCGGTTATGCAGCTTTTGCAGTGATTGAATGAAAAACGGGAAATTTTTGGTGGATCTTGCCAGAAAGGCAATTCTTCACTATCTGGAAAAGCACGAAGTGCTTGAGATTCTGCCCGAAGATGTCCCAAACAAGGAAATGACAGAAAAAAGAGCATGCTTTGTCACCCTGATGAAAAGAGGGGAACTTCGCGGCTGCATTGGATCACTGGAACCGGTGAGGCCTCTTGTTTTTGATGTTATACAGAATGCCCTGAACGCAGCTTTTGAAGACCCGCGGTTTTATCCGGTGATCCGGGATGAGATTGATGATCTGGAAATCGAAATATCCGTTTTGACAGTTCCAGAAAAAATCCAGATAAAATCAAAAGAAGAGCTTCTGGAAAAGCTGGTTCCGGGAAAACACGGACTTATAATAGAGAAGGGCTGGAACAGGGCAACTTTCCTGCCGTCTGTCTGGGACCAGCTGCCTGGCAAGGATGAATTTCTCTCACGCCTTTGCTCCAAGGCGGGGCTGGGCCATGATGAATGGAAAAAGCCGGAAAAAATGCAATTTTATTTTTATGAAGCAGAAAAAATCAGTTGAGCCTGATGCATGTTATTTTTTCTCCGAATTTTGCATTCAGTTCCTCGCAGAGCCTGTCCACTGCCATCTGCATGTTTGAATTTGGAACTGCGATGAAAGTTATCCTGAATAAATGGATGCTGTTGTCAACGCCCAGCTGAACAACCTTCGGCTTATGCTCTTTCGGGAAATCATCAAGGGATATGACTGTCTTTGATGCAACTGATGATATGCCCTCTTTCGTGGATTTTGGATTTCTTGTTTTTATGCAGACATCAATGTTGATCTGATTCGTATCAAGCTCAAAGCTTGTGCTGAAAAATCTTGAATTTGGGATTACCACTGATTTTCCTTCAATTGTTTTCAGAAGTGTGGATCTTCCGTGTATGGCGTCTACAAATCCACGGTGGCCGTCGATACTTATCATGCTTCCTATATCCACATAATAATCCCCGAGCTGAAAGCCTGCAAGTATGCTTTTGATCTGGTCAAACCCTGCCACAAATAAAAGGACCACTATGAACAATGCAAGCATCGTTACAACTGTTCCGACTTCTACGCTTAGTATCTGCACTGAAATCAGAATGGCAATGCCATAAAGAACAAGTCCGGCAGTGCCTTTCAGCAGTCCGATTGACCGGTATATGCCTGTCCTGTCCCTTGATTTTTTGTGGTGTACGTCTATGCCTGTCAAAACCACCCTGACAATTATATTTGCCACTGCAAATATCGCGAGTATGTCGAGTATTTTGAAGAACGCATTGTCAAGAAGTGCTTTATCAACAAACCCCGTTCCAACCATGAAAGATGCAATGAGAAAAATGAATGCCACTGAAAGAAATAATTCCTTGAGTGTTTTTGGTATAAAGAAAAATTTTGATTTTCCAAGCAGTGTAAACAATGCCCTTATAATTGCTGACCAGATTATAATCAAAATGACAAATGAGGCAATTAATGCTCCTGCACCGATGAGTATTGAATCAACATTAGAATCAAACATGAACTAACTTAATGCATATAATCTTTTTAAATATCCCCGGAATGCCTGTAATCTGTTTCTACAAATGCATATTCCCAAATACTATAAAAAAGATAAATGAAAAACAGCGTTCATCAGATGCATTTCATATTGTTTTAGGTCAGCGCTTAAACTGTTTTTTCAGATCCTTCAGACCTGCGGACATTTTGTTTGCATGGTAAAGGGCAAGATGATTCATCATATCCTCAGGAACGTCTTTCAGATCATAGCCGTTTTTTCTTACCATATCTATCATTTCATCAGATATGGTTTTTCTGCTTTCTACCATGTCTCTTATGCGCTTAAGGCGTCTGGGCGGTTTTCCGAGCCGGTCTGCAAGTTCTATCAGCCTTGAACAATAGTTGTAAACTGCAGAGGAATCAAGCCCGTTGATAACACTCTGCCTTTCCAGATTTCTCAATTCCGCATGAGAGGGCACATAGACAATGCCATCCTCAAAAAGAAACGGTTCGCTTATGCCGAGATCTGAGGGTTCCACAGATATCTGCTGCTCCTCTATTGTTTTCAAAAGAAAGACCAGCAGGCTTGATGTTGAGAATATTATTTCAGGATGGGTCATGTCAGGTCCCCTGTATTCAAAAGTCCCTATTTTGTTTACCCTGAGCGGGCCCCAGACAAATTTCAAAGTAGGGTAGCAGGCGATTTCATTTGTCGGGAAACCACGCTGTTCCAGAAGCCTCAGCCATTCCATTTTTCTTGAATCGGCAAGTACGCGTATATCATCCAGCGTGAATTCATAGCTGGCAAGAGTGCCGAACATTGGAAGATAATAATGAATGCCTCTGAGTATGTCCCCACCGCTCTGGACTTTCAGATCCCTGTATGTCAATACCCTGCAGTCCTTTGCCCAGTTTCTTCCCATCCAGAATGGGGTGGACTGGCAAAACGTTATCATTGCAGGATCGCATGCTGCAAGGAAATTATACTGCTGGAGAAAGATGTCCTTTGCAGCAGATCTTTTTACCTGTGTTATGCGTTCCGTGGTTTTTTCTATGATCCCTTCAGGCAGCATGTAATGGAAATGAAATCCGCAGATTCTTCCTTCCTTAAACGTATCTTCGCCAAGCACAGCCTTCTTTGCATCGTACCATTCCGTGCTGTGCAGTTCAGGCAATTTTCTTCCCGGATGGGTTCCAAGCGGAAGGAGATGATAGCCGAGTTTCTCTGCAATTTCAACAGTTTCTTCTATATTTTCAATGAATGCCGCTGCACATTCCTCAACAGATCTTTTTTCCTTTGCACCCAGCTCTATGAGAGATTTTGATATTTCTTTCCTTACTATGCTTTCAATGGGCTTTCCTTTTACTGCCTCAAGAATCCCGGGAGCTCCACTGGCCAGTTTGCCTTCGCTGTCAAGGGTTATCAGTTCTATTTCAAGTCCATACATTGACTTGCGCTTTAGAATCATATACAATCTATTCTTCTCTTATATTTATATCATTGAGTTTTTGCGGAAGCTCTTCAAAATTATTTATTTCAAAATCAGCGGCAGATTCTTTTTTCATAGAGCCGTATTTTGCCCAGCAGGTATGCATTCCTGTATCCTTTGCGCCTTTTATGTCTCTTTCAGGATTATCACCTACAAACAAACATGCCGGTGCAAGCAGATTCAGCTTCTGCAGCGCAAGATAGAATGGGCTTGGGTGAGGTTTCATCTCCAGGGTGTCATCATGCGTTATTACCATTTCAAATTCATTTTCCAGCCCTGTCAGAACAAGCCTCTGCCATGCCTTGTTTCTCGGGGCATCGGTTACAATTCCCAGGTTGTGATTTTTTCTTAATCCGGCAAGAATCCTTTTTACAGAAGGATAGGGCCTCAATACCTGGAATTTTTTTTCCAGGTAGGCAAGTATCGCAGCCTGTTGTATTTTTTCTGCAGTGTTTATTTCAAGATCGAAAGGCCTTATAACATCATGGAATGTTTTCTGGTATTCAATGCCTTTTTCATCATAGACCGAAAAGATTTTTCCATAAATCTGGATTTCTGTTGCAGGCAGTCCATTCTTTACCATTGCTTTTGCGGCAGCCTGTGCAGTAATTTTCTTGAAAGTAAGAAAATCAATCAGGGTATTGTCAAGATCAAAGAGAATCGCTTTTATCATTGATCAGTATTTGGAATAAAAGGATAAAAAAAATGATCATAGGAGGCTGATTCCGTGTTCTGCAAGTTCCCTTCTCATATCTGCCGGCCATGCCCCAACCTGAACCTCTCCGATGTGCGCCTTTTGGAGCAAGAGCATTGAAAGCCTTGACTGGCCCACCCCGCCTCCTATTGTCTGCGGAAGTTCGCCGTTGAGCAGTCTTTTATGAAATTCAAGTTCAAGCCTGTCCTCAGATCCCCTTATTCTGCATTGTTCAACAAGGGATTCCCTGTTAACCCTTATTCCCATGGAAGAAAGCTCCAATGCCATTTCAAACAATGGATTCCATACAAGTATGTCCCCATTAAGCCCCCGCCCTCCAAGGCTGTTTGGAGTGCTCCAGTCATCATAATCCGGAGCTCTTCCATCGTGCGGCTGCCCTTCCAGATCTGGCTCTCCGTTCCTGAGCGGGTATCCGATTCCAATAAGAAATACAGAACGGGCTTCCCTTACTATCTCATTTTCCAAGGCCTTGGAACCGCTGATTTTCGGATATGCCTTATGAAGCTCTTCTGTTGTAATGAAAGTTATCTCAGGAGCAAGCCCTACGCTGAGGTCGTATTTTCCCTCGACTGTTGCCGCTGTTCTCTTGATTGCGGCATATATCTTTCTTACGGTTGCCTTAAGGAATTCTATTGTTCTTTCTTCAGGAGCCATTACTTTTTCCCAGTCCCACTGATCTACATAAACAGAATGAAAATGCCCTCTGCTGTCATCTGGCCTTACAGCAGTCATATCTGTCCAGATTCCTTCTCCTGGTTTGTACCCATAATCAGCCAAAGCCTGCCGTTTCCACTTTGCAAGCGACTGGGGCAATTGCCATTTCACCCCGTCAGGAGTTGCGAATTCCACTGGCTTTTCAATACCGTTAAGATCATCATTGACACCGGTTCCTGCAGGAAGAACGACTGCATGGCTTGCCCTTACAAGATTCAGATTCTCAAGAAGCGCGCCTCTGAATTCGTCCTTGATTCTTTCGATAGCGCCATGTGTTGTTTTGGCGTCCATTTTTGGCACATAGCCTTTTGGTATAATTAGTTTCATAAAGCATATGTTTGTGTAGAACTGTTTAAAAAGATAATTATTGAAAAATCACTCTCGGAATGCCTTGATAAATTTCTGGATTGCACCAAGCTGGTTTTCAGGAATACCCTCCAGCTCTTTTTTGGCAGTTTCCAGAATTCTCCGGAAATCTTCAATATCCGTGCCTTCAAGCAAAACAACGAATTCCTGAAGTGTCCTTTTGAAATGTATTACTGGCGGATCGCCTTCCTCATTATGCACAGCAATGCCCAGCCGCTGTGACGGCCTGGAATCCAGGGAAATGTTTTTTCTTATTGCAAATGAATTGCCATCATACAGTGCAGCTCTTTTTACAAGACCTACTCTTTTTTCTGTTCTGGCCAGATACCTGGCCTCCTCAGATGCAAATTCAGCTTTTTCTGCAATTGGAATATCATAGGCTGGGTCTGATTTGTATGAACCGTTTTCTGCAGGGAAATTCCTTACAATATCTGCCTTTAGCGGATGGACAATCCTGCTGTTTCCGTCAAATTCAAGCTTGAAATCCGGATGTTCGCAGATGGCTATTGCATTTTTCTCTCCAATGAAATCCTCAGGAATGCGAAAGACCCATCTTTTGGCGCCGTCTTTGTATTCAACCGTTTTTTCAAATGCAAAGTCTGGCTTTTCATAGGCAGTCATAGTTCCTGTCCAGCACGGAAGGGAATCTTTTATCATCAAGTGATTTCTGCTGAAAAGAGATTTTGTAATGTCAATATTTGATGCGATTTTTCTTCCGTTTGCTTTCATTATTCCTTCATCTGCAGAAAGCCCTGGATTTGATTCTGCCAATATGGACAATCTTCTTTTATGTATCTGCATAGTTGGTGTAGTTTGAGGGCATAAGATTAAATATCCTTTTTTTGCCATTGTTTCTCAATATCGCCTTTTTATAATAACTTCATTTATTGATCTGATTATGCAGATTGAAAGAACCATTAATATCATTGCCATGGCAATGCTGGCCCTTCTTGTCATAGCGGTTCTTTCGGGTTTTCTTCCGGGTCCGAAACCGCGGCCCTACTCCGAAACCCCGCCGGATATCCTGTCTGCTCCGGGAGTGCAGCAGGAAAATCCAGCTGAAGAATATGTCTGGAAAGATCCTGAAACTGGCATAATTGAGAAAAATATCCATGCGCTTGTAAATCTGCAAAGATCCGGGAACGGATTGTCGGAACTTGCATGGAATGATGAAATCTCATCTGTTGCAAGAGAACACAGCCGGAAGCTTGCAGAAGAGAACGCCCTGCTGACGGAGCAGGATATGCTTTGCTATTATCCTATGATACACCACGAAGGCTTTGTATCCGGCGAAACTCATGCCGAGCGCCTGAAAAACCAGTCCATCAATTACTTTCTTTTATCAGGTGAGAATATAATTCTGGTCTCCACATGGTACCGGAGAACAACTTATGATGCTGATGAGGCCGATTGCATGAAACTGGACAGATATATTGAAAATGTTTCTGCAGAACTTGAAAAACGGCTTGTGCTTGCAAACCAGACCCAAAGGGTAAAATGGAATTTCAGCTATCTTTCACAGGCTGAACTTGAAAAATCAATTGTAACCGGGTGGATGGAAAGTCCGCTGCACAGGGAAAATATTCTTAATGAAAAATATACTGAGGCCGGTGTTGGGGCAGCCAGAATAAACGATTTCTATATTGTGACAGAAGTTTTCATTGAACGCATTGGCTGCGGCTATTTGAATGGCCCGTGCTGTGTTGAGGATGATCATATGTTCTGTTATGAGCCTGGCCAGTGCTTTGGCAATATATGCCTGATTCCATAGCCGCTTTAAAGATCCGGCTTCCGCAATTTGCATAAAGAAGACCAGCCCTGTTTCAGGAGTCCTGCTTTTTGTCCTGTGTTTTTTCATGCTTATCTGAATAGCCAAGGCTTTCTGATGTTTTTTGCAGGAATTCCGTTCGCATTTCCCCGTCTTTTATATTGTTTATTCCAGACTCAAGAAATCCACTCACAATAAGTACTTTGGCATCCCGGATTTCAATTCCACGCGATTCCAGGTAAAATAATTTGTTGTCGTCTATCTGTGAAACCGTTGCAGCATGGGTTGAGCTTACATTATTGTTTTCAATTTCAAGATCCGGGTTTGCTACTGCATGAGCTCCTGGATTCAAAAGCATCACATGTTCTTTCAGTATGGAATCTGCACCTGAGCCGCTCTTGTCTATTTTTATCATTCCATCAAGTGTTGCAGAGCCCATGTCTTTTACAACACCCTTGACAAGAATGCCGCCTTTTGTGTCCTTTCCCATATGTCTCAGAACGGTATTAAGGCGGAACGTTTCCTTTTCAACAAAAATGTGCAGGCCATGCGCTTCTGACCGGTTTCCCTCGAGTATGCTTTCCACCCTTCCCTTTCCTCCTTTAAGCCAGAGGCAGTGGGAAAGCAAAACAGAACCCTCGCCTACATGATTTACCTGGACGGCATCTGTTTTTTCTTCCTGTATCATATATGTGCTGACTTTGCAGTTGCTGCCTATCCTTATTCTGACATTTGTCTTTGCCAGAGGTTTGATTATTATGGTTTCCTCAGAATTATTATGCACTTCGATCTCTGCATCTCCGGAAAAATCCATGAGAGATATTTGCGGTTCTGATTTAATAATCCTATCCAGCGGGATGGAAACATTTATATTCTATATGTTATAAAAAATAGTTATGACTGGAAGTAAAACAAAAAGCAGGCCCGGAGAAGACAAAACAGAATCCACTGCGGCATTGCATTTGCCCGATCCTGCACTTGACGGCCTGGACCTTTCCAGAAGCAAATTGAGCGAAATACGGGCCAAACTGGCATCCTGCAAAGTCATTCACGATGAAGGCATAGGACTCAACTACCGTGCATTTGTTGATCATCTCAAGGGCATGACATCGCTTGAAGTAAAGGGCTTCAGGTTCATTGCCCTGAGAACAAGAGGCAGCCTTTTTGTGCTTACCAATAAATCTCCGGAAAATATCTATGAAATTGCCCCGGGCCTTATGTCTGTTGATTTCAGGAAAAGATGCATACTGGACAATGAAGGCAAAAGAATGTACCTCAGTGCAATTACAACTGGAGAACTTGGAACTATCCAGTCAGTTGCAAAACAGGCAATGCAGTTGCCAGCAAAATTCTCTTATTCCGGGATTGAGGATTTCAGGGAAAAGCTTGCGCTTTGCCACTGCGATGATTTCAGCTGCAAGAAATTTGCAGAAAAAGTTAAATTCATTGTACGCTTTAGTGATGAGGCGGACAGGGATTATACTCTTATTATAGCTGGCGAAGATGAAAGGGCCTACAGGCTTTACATTTCACCAAAAACAGGTATTAACGGGGCATTTCATTTATCATACGGCTCTGAAAATCTTTACATGTTCAGTGACGTTTAACCAACCGCGCCTTCCAGCTGCATTTCAACCAGCCTGTTAAGCTCAATTGCGTACTCCATCGGCAGTTCTCTTGTGAATGTTTCCATAAATCCAAGAACAACCATTTTCATTGCCTCTTTTTCCGGGAACCCCCGGCTCATAAGATAAAATAATTTATCATCAGCTATTTTGCCGACTTTTGCTTCATGGCCTATTGTGGTGCTGTCGTCGTCAATTTCAATCGTAGGATAGGTATCTGAAACTGATTCTTCATCAAGCAGGTATGCGTCGCATTGTACGAATGCCTTGCAGTTCTTTGCCCCGTTAAGCACCTTTACAAGTCCACGGTAGGCGCTTTTTCCTCCATTCTGGACGATCCCCTTTGAAATGATCCTGGAGGTGGTATTGGAAGCCTGATGGATTATTTTTGCGCCAGTGTCCTGAATCTGGCCCTTTCCTGCATAAGCAACAGATATCACTTCCCCCCTTGCGCCTTCTCCTTTGAGAATTATTGCGGGATATTTCATGGTAATCCTGGAGCCTATGTTTCCATCAATCCATTCAACAGCTGCGTTATCATAAGCATGAGAGCGTTTGGTGACAAGGTTGTAAACATTATCTGACCAGTTCTGTATCGTGGTATATCTTATGTAGGAGTTCCTTTTTGCAATTATCTCAACAACTGCAGAATGCAAGGATCCTGAAGAATATATGGGTGCAGAACAGCCTTCAATATATGAGACTTTTGAGCCTTCTTCCGCTATTATCATTGTTCTTTCAAATTGCCCGACATCCCTGACATTGATCCTGAAATATGCCTGCAGCGGAATTTTCACTTCCACCCCCGCTGGAACATAAATGAAGCTTCCTCCTGACCAGACAGCTGAATTCAGTGCAGCGAATTTATTGTCGGTAACAGGCACTACGGTTCCAAAATATTTTTTCACGATCTCAGGATATTCCTTCAGGCCGGAATCCATGTCAAGGAAAACAACTCCAAGGTCCTCCCATTCCTTTTTCAGGTTATGGTAGACGACTTCGGAATCATACTGTGCAGTTGAGCCGCCAAGGAATTTTCTTTCTGCCTCAGAGACCCCTATACGGTCAAACGTTTTCTTTATCTCTTCAGGTACATCCTCCCAGACATCTGTTTTCCCATCTACAGGGCTGGCATAGTAGTGGAGATCGTCAAAATCTATACTGCTCAGGTCAGGGCCCCATTTTGGCATGGGCTTTTTCATGAAAACTTCATATGCCTTTAGCCTGAGCGCAGCCATCCATTCCGGCTCTTCCTTTATTTCTGAAATGGTTTTTACTATATTCTTGTCAAGGCCTTTTTTTGTAATGAGTTTATATCGGATATCGTCGCTTTTCTGATATTTTTTATAGCTGAAAAGATCCTCCATTCTCTGATTATTTCTGCCAAAGTTTAAATAGTTAGGCAGACCTAAATTCCTTTTATAAATGTTTTCCCCCAACAAATCATCAATGTTTGAGATTTCGCACTTAAAAGTATTCGCAGATGACAGGGAGATTCTCAAAGGAATTGACCTTAGAATAATGCCCGGCGAGATTCATGCACTCATGGGCCCGAACGGCGCCGGCAAAAGTTCATTTGCTGAAGCACTGATGGGTCATCCAAAGCTGAAAGTTTCCGGGAGCATCAAACTTGATTCAAAGGAGCTTGTGAATCTGGCTGCCGATGAAAGGGCAAAGGCCGGATTGTTTCTTGCGTTTCAGTTTCCCGAGGAAATTGAAGGGGTCAAAGTAAGCAATGTTATAAGAAAAGCGCTGGCAAATGATGGCGATCTCGATGAAATGATAAAAATCCAGGATGAGCTGGTTGCAAATGCAGAGAAGCTTGGGATGGACAAAAGTTTTGTCACCCGGGAACTGAATGTCGGCTTTTCAGGCGGAGAGAAAAAAAGGTCAGAGATACTTCAGATGCTTTCGCTTAAACCGAAGATGATAATACTTGATGAGGTCGATTCCGGTCTTGATGTTGACGGAATAAAGCTTATTGCCAATGCAATTTCCGGACTAAATGACGGTTCACGGGCGTTCATCATCATCACCCATTATCCAAGAATACTAAAATATATCAAACCAGACAGGGTTCATATTCTTGCAAACGGCAGGATAGTGCAGTCGGGCGATGCATTGCTTGCGAATAAAATTGAGGAAGCAGGATATTCATCAATACTGAAATGATGGCTATGAATATTGAAAAAATAAGAAAGGACTTTCCGATTCTTGAAACTGTAGTCTATCTTGATTCTGCAGCAACAACCCAGAAGCCCATTCAGGTAATCGATGAGATCTGCGACTTCTACAAAAAAAGGAACAGCAACATTGCCCGCGGGCTTTACACCCTGGCAGAAGAAGCCACCATGTCATATGAGGCAACCAGGGAAAAAACCGCCGCATTCATCAACTCAAATCCCAATGAAGTGATTTTCACAAAGAACACGACAGAAGGCTGCAACCTTGTAATGCGCGGCTATGAGAAATTCATAAGGAAAAAAATTGTTGTCACTGCAATGGACCATCACAGCAATTTTGTGCCGTGGCAGGTCCTTGCGCAGAAAACAGGTGCTGAGTTCCAGGTTGTTGACATCACGGATGAAGGGCTATTGGACCAAGCCGATCTTGAAAAGAAAATAAAAGGTGCGGATTTTGTTGCAGTGAGCGCAGCATCAAATGTCCTTGGCACAAAGAATGACGTAAGGAAAATATCCGCCATGGCCCATGATGAAGGCGCAGTATGCTTTGTTGACGGGGCGCAGTATGTGCCTTCCAACAAAACAGATGTAAAGGATATCGGCTGCGATTTTCTTGGCTTTTCGGGCCATAAGATGCTTGCCCCGTTTGGGGTTGGAGTACTCTATGGCAAAGAGGAACTGCTTGAGAAAATGGATCCGTTCTTTTATGGAAGCGAAATGATCCGGGAGGTCACAAAGGAAAAATCCACCTGGAATTCAATACCGCACAAATTCGAATCAGGAACCCCGAATCCGGAAGCTGTTGCAGGCTTGTCAGTGGCAATTGACTATCTGGAAAAAATAGGCTTTGATGGTATTCAGGAATATGAGAAAAAACTTACTGCTTACATGCTCAAGAGGCTCGGCGAAGTGGAAGCCCTTGATATTCTAGGGCCCATGGATGTAAACAAAAGAGGGCCTTTGGCCGCATTCACGCTTGACAATGTGCATCCTCACGATGTCGCTGCAATACTCAATGAGGATAACATCTGCGTGCGCAGCGGGCATCACTGTGCAATGCCATTGCACAACAGGCTGAAAATCGTGGCAAGCACAAGGGCCAGCCTTTACATCTACAACAAAAAAGAGGAGATAGACTTGCTGGCAGAATCCCTTGGCAAGGCCAAAAAACTATTCAAGTGATCTCATGGACATCTACCGGGAATTCCTTATAGAACTTTACAAGAATCCGAAAAACTACGGAGAGATGGAAACAGAATATAAGGCACATGTCTATAATGCTGTCTGCGGGGATATGATAACTCTTTTTCTGAAGATGGAAAATGGAAAAGTGGAGAATGCAACGTTCATCGGAAAAGGATGTGTTATAAGCCAGGCAAGCGCTTCGTTGTTCACAGAGTACCTGAAAGGGAAAACTATTGAAGAGATAAAAGAAATAGAAAAAGACGATGTTCTCAAGCTTTTGAAAATAGATCTTTCCAAAAATCCTTCAAGAATGAAATGCGCTCTTCTGCCTTTGGACGCGTTGCGGCAGATGGAAAAAAAGCGTACATGAGGTTTATATTTTTTATCTGATTCTTAGATGCATGGCAAAAATAGACTGGTATGGTGAATTTGTAGATTTTAAATATTCGCCTGCAAAGGACGACCTTGTATGCTTGTTTTATTTTGAACCTATGGCAGGCATGACTATCAAGGAAACAATAGGAAGAATCGCTTCAGAGAGTTCAACAGGTACCTGGACTACTCTGTACAAGCTCCCTCCAAGGATGAAAAAGCTTCAGTCAATTGCATATCATGTTGATGGAAATTATGCCAGGGTCGCATATCCGTCCGGACTCTGGGAAAACGGCAACCTTTGCCAGCTGCTTTCAGGCATAGCAGGAAACATATTCGGCATGAAATCCGTGAAGAATCTGAGGCTGATAGACGTTTCCCTGCCACAAAGCTATATCAGGCATTTCAAAGGCCCCCATTTTGGGAATGATGGCATCAGGCGCATGATGGGAGTATACAAAAGGCCTCTGACAGGAGCAGTTCCAAAGCCGAAGATAGGATTTAGTGCGGCAGAGCATGCAAAAATCGGCTATGAAACCTGGATGGGCGGTTTTGATTTTGTAAAGGATGATGAGAACCTTACTTCAACAAGCTTCAATAGTTTTTCAGACCGGGTAAAGATGATGGCCCGGATGCGGGACAAGGCGGAAAAAGAGACCGGAGAAAGAAAATCCGCATTCATCAATATTACTGCTGAAACCGAAGAAATGAAGAAACGGGCAAAAATGCTTGCCGAATATGGATGGAATTATGCAATGATTGATGTTGTGGTCACAGGAAATGCATCGGTCCATACCTTGAGGGACTATTGCTCTGATCTTGGCCTTGCAATCCATGCGCACCGTGCAATGCATGCGGCATTTGACAGAAATCCAAAACACGGCATAACGATGCAGTTCCTTGCCAAAATAATGCGCCTTATTGGAGTTTCGCAGATCCATTCCGGAACTGCGGTTGGAAAATTGGTTGGTACAAAAGATGAAGCAAAGGCAATTGCCGATACCCTCAGGGAAAAACATGTAAAGGCACATGGCAAGCTTCTGCTGGATCAGAACTGGGGAAAAATAAAAAGTGCATTTCCGGTTTCATCCGGAGGCCTGCACCCGGGTCTGGTTCCGGACGTTATGAATATCTATGGCAATGAGCTCGTTTTGCTTGTGAGCGGAGGAATACACGGCCATCCAAAGGGGACGAGGGCAGGTGCAGAGGCTGCCATGCAGGCAATAGAAGCAACGATGGATGGCATTACGCTGGAAGAAAAGGCAGGGAAAAGCCCCCAACTGGCACTGGCATTGAAAAAATGGGGACACTATAAGCCAAAATGATTACTCTTCATCACTGAGAACTATCAGTGGGCCGCTGTATCTGCATTTGCTGCATCTGAACTTTGGGTCCAGTCCGCCCCATAAAATAGTTAGGCTGGTGCCGTAATCCTTTGCTTCCACAGGCTTCTTGCATCTGGGACAGACCTTCACTTCCATAAAACTGTTTCTTTAGCTAGGTTTTAGTACTTTTTCCAAGATTTTTATTGCATGTTTATTGAATCCAAAAGCGGAAAGGTTGCACTGAAAGAGCAGGCTCATGGAAAATCTGTCGCCATATTATCACACGGCTATCTCTCCAATAAGGACAGCAGAACGAACTTAGAAGTAAGCAGGTTGCTTAACCAGGCCGGAATATCAACAATTTCATACGACATGTATGGCCATGGGGAAAGTGAAGGTGATATCGAGCACCTTACAACTTCAAAGGCAGTTGATTCCCTTAATGCAGTCTATGATTATGCAGCATCCAGATATGAAAAAATTGGCCTTGACGGTTCAAGCTTTACGGGGCCGGTGTCCCTGATTGTTGCAAGCCAGAGGCAGCCAGATGTTATTGCCCTCAAATGTCCGGTGTTTTTGCCATTGGAGCTCTGGAAGTGGAGGCTTGGCGAAAACGGCATAAAGGAATGGCAAAGAAAAGGCTATCTGCAGCCTTTCAGCAGAAAATGGCATTACGATGTTTATGAGGATGCGAAAAAATATGACATGCGACGGATAGCAGCTGCTATAACCTCGCCGGCCCTTGTAGTTCATGGGAATCTGGATGCCACAGTTCACATTTCCCATGCAGAAAACCTGATATTTTCTTTGGGAAGCGAAGAAAAAAGACTGGTTGTTGTTGAAGGCGCAGACCATTTTTTCAGAGATCCGGAACATTTCAGGAAAATGTCTGCTGTGATATCTGGATGGATTACAGACCATCTGGGTTCTCAATAATCCGTCTTCTTTTTTCAGGGATTTTATTGGCGATTTTAGTTTTATCATAACGGCCAAGTCCAAGCACATGCCCCTTATAAGTCACTATCACGTGCTTTGCCCGGATTCCAAGATCCATTTTGATATCCTTTCCTGCGGCAAATTCAACTGCCTCTTCTTTTTTCAGCCTCACAATATTCTTTTTTGCCAGATGGCCAAAATTCTGGATGAATGAATTTGTGGGATTGAAGCCGAAGTCCGCTGCAGCATACCCAAGTTCGCCATTTATCCTGCTTTTTTTCAGGACATTGTTGCCTACCCTGATCCCCTTTGTATAAAAAATGTCCACTCCCTCAGGCAGCTCAATTTTGAAATGTTTTTCAATGTATTTCCTGAAGTTTTGCTCTTTTCTCATTGGCTTCCCTTCCTTATTTTTGCTATGAAAAAGCCCTCGCTCTGAAGGTGCTGCGGATAAATACGGTAAGTTTTCCGGAATTCATGCCCATATTCTGCAAGTCCATGCTCATGGGGCACGTCAAGGCCAACATCCAGCAGTGATGCATCTGTATTCTCAAGAAGATTGCTGACCACATCTTCGTTTTCCTCTTTTGGATAGGTGCATGTTGAATAAACCATCTCTCCTCCGGGCTTCAGTGCATCGTATGCGCTGAAAAGCATTTTTTTCTGGGTGGATGCTATTTGTTTTGAATGGTCTGGCTCCCACCGCTTTCCTGCAGACGGACCGCTTCCCAACGCAGTGCACGGTGCATCCAGAAGTACCCTGGTAAACCTCTCCTTCCAGTCAAGCATTTTGCCATCCCTCATTGTTACAATGCAGTTTAGTATGTTCATCCTGTTGATGGTTGAATAAAGGGCAGAGATCTTTTCCTTTTTGTAATCATTGCCAACAAGCACCCCTCTGTTTTCCATGCTCATTGCAATATGGGAGAACTTTGATCCCGGAGCTGCAGCAACATCAAGTACAATGTCATTTTTTCCTGGATTGAGAACTGCAGAAACAAGTATTGAGGGCAGGCTCTGGGGATAGATATACCCAAGAAAATACTCCCATGTTTTTCCAATCTGGAACTGATCCTGATATTCAAAAGCGACATTGCAATGGCTGCTTGCCTGGAATTTCAGCCTGGACATGCCGGTAAACTTTTCAACAGTTGTTTTGATGGTATTGACTCTGAAGAACTGCTTTTGACTGCAGAATGAGCTTATACAGCTGTCAGCGTCAGTATACTGTGAAAGCCAGGAATTGAAATCCTCCATGATCAGTAGTTAGCTGTCAATTTTATTAATCCTATTACCGGCTTTTGTGAAAAACCATGTTTCAGTGATTCCGGGCAGGTCTCCATAGCCCGGGATATGGCAAAAAGGAACAAGCCCAAACATATCCAATGCTTTAATATGGGGGGAATTTGCACCAAAAACAAGCCCGCCCGGTTCCAGAACTCTGGCCATTTGTTTCATAAGTTCATCAACATATCCTGCGCTTTCATAGTTGAATGGGGTTATGCATAAATCATCCACCCCATTGATTGCAATGCTGGCGCTGTTTCCTGCCTGGTTCGCCAGGAAATAAAGCATGTCTGCATTTACAAAATCTATCTTCATGTCAACTTTTCCATATTTCATTTCAAGGCACTGAAGGGCGTATCTTGAGTGCAAAGTGCTGAAATTCTGGTATTTGTCTACTGCAACATATTCCTTTATACCGGTCAGATAGGCAAATTCTGACATTGCAGTATAGGACCTCTCAGTTCCGGCACCAAGATCAAACAACACGCCATTCTGAAATTTTTGCCGGTAAAATGCAGTTAGTTGTTTACTGCTTTTTCCTTCCTTTACTGAAAACGGGGTTCCTCCGTAATTTACCAGAAGATCCATCAATGGCCCATCAGGCGGAGCGTATCTCTTCCACTGGCCTTCAACCTCTTTGCTTCTGTCCATTATCGTTCTCCATTCTTTTTTTCCCATTATTCTTGTTCTTCTCATGCAGCAGCACAGGGGTTGAACTGGATGGAAATATTTTGAAGTTTTCATAAAAGTATTATTGTGGCTATAGAATTTATATTCCTGCTGGTTTTTTATGACACTATAAGGCATTAAAAAATTTGTTTTGCGATAATTGCATATACAAAGACTGATTTTGATTCTTAACAGCTATTAAGGCCATTTGTCATTAAAGTGCTCTGGAAACCTGTGAAAGTCTATCCCAGAGAATCTCCAGGCAGATATACTATTAAAAACAAATCAGTTTAGAATCTGGCATATATGCACCAAGCCAAACTTTCTTCAGAAAGCATACAGCAAATTGTCAAAAAACAGCTGCCTGCCCCGCTTACCGACGGCGTTTTATTAAGCTCAAAAATTATTCCACGGAACGGACCAGTCAACGAAATACAATTTTCAAAATTAAAATGCCGCTCATGTGTTTTACGTATGGAATCCGAAGGAGAGCCATTTTCAGTTGTCATAGGGAGAATGGAAACGGCACTTAAAAATTTGGGGCAATGCCAGTTGTCCGGCCGAACAGATATTTCCATTATTCATGGAAAAGAGAATGTACAAAGGCTGGCAAGATTCGTTCATAATAATCTTAAAAAAGAACTTTTGGAATGCTCTTCTGAGGATCAAAAAAGAAAAAGAGAGCTTATAAGTAATATAGAGGCCTTTTGCCTTGGCAATGGAATCCATGAATTTGGCATTCCTGCTCCTGAACATGCATTGTCATTTTCCGAATCTGCAGAACGGATATCAAGGATTGCAGGCTTTTTTGTTTTCAGAAGCGAGTCTGAAGGCTCATCATTTGAGTATATCCCTCTGGGAAGAGGATCAATGTCTTTTCTTGAAGATACAGATGGTGCATCATGCCTTAACATACGTAAAAGTGCCATGATCAAGGTAAGTTCAGACAAACGATTTTATTTTGATGGCGAAGCTCTGGATTTTCTTGCTTTCATTGATGTTCCACCAACTTTGGAAGGATTGCATATCCTTCAAAGAAAACCATCCTGGAGAAACAATTGCCCTGAAAAAGTGCAGGATGAAATTGATCTTCTTGCAATGGCAAATAACATACATCTTCATCCCAGACAATCCAGGCCTCCTGTGGCAGCAGAAGAAATAACCAAGGTTGAAAGAATATCAAACCGGCCAGGTATAAAATCGAGTTATCCCACAAAGATTGATATTGTATGGGAAGAGAAATAATCATTTTTTAATGCGTGAGAATAGTTATATAAAAAATGGGATTTCCGACATAAATGTCATATAAAAAAATTATATTTTGTTATTTTTATCTAATTTTAATAGAATTTTTATATGAAAAAACAAAGGTTTATATGTAAATAAATCAAGATCTAATGCAGGTGGGTTTTTGGGTGATGCATTAACGAAGGATACCGTTCCGGCTACTCCTCAGGCACGAAGGTTTTCTCCTTTTCGGGGAACAATACTTAGAAAAATCAATGTCCTGGAGAAAGCATATGAAGAATCAGAAAGTATGCTGAAACAGCATTTGGCTGAAATAAGAAAAAAAGACCGAACTGCAGAATTCATTGCAGCCCATGGCAGGCATATAATGACCGAAGATGATGTTGTTGATGCCATGAAGGTAATGGCACTACAAAAAGATGGTCCAGAGCTTGTTTCTGAAGTCCTTGAAACCACTGATTCAGAACATATAAGGGAAAATGCAAAAAGAATACTAAATAGATGATTACTTCCGGACTATTAATTCGGATGTTTTTACTATGATTCTTTCAACCAGCTTATCTATCTTAAGCTTTGTAAACTCCAGAATAAACCCTGATACTCCAACACCAAGCAAATCCGCCTTTTTCACAATGCGCTTCACTTCCTCTAATTTTTCCTTTGGGGGTATATTGCTATCTTCATTGACCAATCTGAGATGGCTTGGCTTGCCGTCTTTTGTAAGTCCGGCCTCTGCACACAATTTTTTTGCAAATGGCCGCGTCTTAAAATCAATGATTTTTGCCCTCATTTTTTTCCTCATGCTATTAATATATAACCAAACACTATTAAACACTTTTTGATATGACCGAAACACAGCTAAGTATATATTTATAAACACTAATTAACACATTATATCCATGAAAAGGCTTTCCATGGCATTGATCGTTTCTTCCATAGGCTGTAGTCCTGCAAAAACACCAATACATGCTCCTGTCGTTGAAGTGCCTTTTTTGAAATCAGAAGTCCATGGAACAGATGCCGGCAGAAAGAACTCTGAATATTGCATAGTTGCTTCAGAAATTCACGGGCATGCCAATAATGCCTATACTGAAAAACTTCCGGTCCAAGGAATTTTCAGCGAAGGGGACTACATATTCAATGAAAAAAAGCAACTGAATTATAACGCCACCCACCCTCTTCCATTATTCTTCATTGAGGAAAAAAGCTGGAGGATAACAACTGTTACTGAGGGTTCAGTAGAAATAAGAATAACTGAAAGTATGGATCTGGATATTGAAAAGGTTAAGCGGCATCTTAAAAGGGATATCACAGCTGAAGAGGAACTGGCATTGCAGATTTTAAGGAATCCTGACGATATCCCAAGAGGCAAAATAGAATTTACCGTAACTCTGCCTGATTCAGGAACAATCCGGGAAGGAGACTTTTATCTTAGCGAAGAAGATTTTAGGAAGTTCCTTTCATTCCAGGGCATCAGCTTCCTCTGTTTTGAAACTATTTCCAGAGATCAGGCAAGGATATCTGTCGAATGAAAAGGATTTTATAGATTAAACTGTTTTTAAGTGCATGGCAAAACCACTGCCTCCAAGAAAAAAGGATGCTCTTCGAGGCTCGCAGTTCATGACAGGAATCAAAATGATTTATGGTCCGGAATACGAATCTGCCGTAATAAGAGAGGTTATGTCTGGAAATGTACCTGATTTCATGAGGCCGGAAAACTGGAGGGAAGTGACACTTACAGGAACTGTGGATGGCATGGAAGTTGAAATCATAATACGTGTGGCACCTGATTATCTTGCAATTGGAAGCAATGAAGACTATGTACGTGTTCCTTTAAGTCCTGTTGCACTCCAGCGGCTTGCAGGCCAGCTTGATATGGCACTGCCAACGAAAAAGGTGGTGGATGCCGTCTATGTCCAGGCAAAAAAGGAAAATGGACTGCTCGACCTTATAGATGCAGGGGAAATCTCAAGGGAAACCGGGATGAAGCTGGACAGGTCAACAAAATACATGCTATCCCCGGAGTTTGCATGGTCCCAAAGCGTTATTGCAGACGGAAAAATAAAGCAAAGAAATCTGCCAAAATATGGCATTGTATGCGGACAAAAAAAAGATGTCATAATACACCAGGTCCCAAAGGAACACAGAGGGAATCTTGTCCAGTACCGGCCAAATCATCCACAGGGCCTGGATTACGGGGCTCATCCAAAGGATCATAGCGATTACAGTCTTGGTGCAAGGTTTGTTGACCAGCACGTTACAGTAAGAATAAGGGGCAACAGGGTTACTGAGATAGAAGCCAGGTATGGCGATATTATAAATGATCCAAAATTCTACAAGATCTTAAGTGATGCAAGATTTGACATAAGACTGGCATACAGGATGGCAGAGGCAACCGTTCCTGTTAGAAGAGAATCTGACACCCCTGAAATCCGGAAAAAGCTGCCTTTGCGAAGAGTTTAATATCTCATTTAATAAGGAACTGACAATGTCAAAAAAACAAGACAGATATCTTCTGTATCTTATAAATATTATTTACATATTTCTTGTTTCAGCACTTGGAGTGGTATTGCCGCTTTACCTTATAGAAAAAGGATTCGGACCTGATGAAATCGGAATTATCATGGCAGTATCTGCACTGAGTTTCATGATATTTTACATACTTCTTGGTGCGCTGGCTGAAAAGATCGGACTGAGGAAAATTGCCTTCCTTTATTCTTTTGTTAACATGGCTGCAATCCTGATTTATATCTCTGCAGGAACTCTTTCCGCATTTGTTTCAGGAAGTTTTCTTGAGGGCATAAGGACAGGCGGTTTCTGGTCTACTATAAGGGCAGAAACCATGGCGGTTGCAAGAAAAAGCTCCAGCGTTCTTGCTTTTTTTTCCAGTCTCCGTACATTTTGTGATGGTGCAGGAAAAATAGCCGGCGGCATTCTTCTTTTATATCTCTCATTCCACGACACTTTTCTTGCACTTTTAATACTATCTGCAGTGCTTGTTCTGATCATGCTGTCCAGGGAGCTGATAGACATAAAAGATTACCGGCTCGACAAGCAGTCTATCAAAAGAATATTCAGAAAAAGGCCCCATTCTTTCTGGAAGACAGGAATTCTGCTTGCCTTTCTCATCACGGTTTACAATATTCTGATAGGTTTTCTTCTCCCCGTTTATTTCAGAAATGAACTTGCCATGAGTTTTGGCGATATAGGACTTTCCCTTGCTGCAATAAATATCCTGGCTGCTATTGCGTCACTTGTTTTCATCAGGCTAAAAACCAGGAAAACGCTCCTGCTGCTCATAATGTCGATAATAATACCTACCTTGGTTTTTGGACCATTTATTTCCAATCTTCTCATATTCATTGTTCTTGTTGCCATTTGCCTTGGAGTCACCAACATATTCACAGAATACCTTTTGTTTGACCATATCCTGAGAACCAGGTACGTTTCACTGGAAACAGCACTTTTGTTCCTGCCTCTGAGAGCCATTGACTTCATACTGCTTTTTGCAGGCGGCATAATTATTACTGTATTTGGCTTTTATGCCCTGTTCTGGATTCTTGCAGCAGTATCAGCATTGTTCCTTATTTTGTTTAACAAATGGAAGTAAAATCCGTTTCTTAACGAACTGCCCGGCAGAAGATTTATAATCATGTAGTCATCAAGAACATGATCAAATCAAAGGCTGATATTATGGTATTTGAAAATGCCCAGAAGCAACTAGAAAAGGCAAAGAAGCATGTAAAACTGGCTCAGGAAACTGAGGAAACACTGAAATATCCCACAGAAACTTTTTCATTTTCCATTCCAGTAAGAATGGATGATGGAACCCTGAAGGTATTTGAAGGCCATCGAGTACGCTATAATGACGCTCGCGGGCCAACAAAGGGAGGGATAAGATATCATCCCGGAGTAACAATTGATGAAGTTAAGGCACTATCATTCTGGATGGTAATCAAATGCGCTGTCATCAATATCCCCTACGGAGGGGGAAAAGGGGGCATAACAGTGGATCCGCAAAAACTTTCCAAAGGAGAGCTTGAAAGGCTTTCAAGGGGCTGGATGAGAAAGGCATACAGGATTGTTGGCCCTGACAGGGATATTCCTGCACCTGACGTTTATACCACTGGCCAGATCATGGCCTGGATGATGGATGAATATTCCATCATTACCGGAACATATTCCCCTGCAGTAATTACAGGGAAGCCACTGTCCCTTGGAGGGTCTTTGGGCAGGGAGTATGCAACTGCACTTGGCGGCTATTATTGCATCAAGGAAGCTGCTGGAAAGGTAAATCCCGGGAAAACCGTTGCAATACAGGGCTTTGGAAATGCAGGATCCCACATGGTAAGGCTGCTTGCAGCAGATGGCTATAAGATTATTGCAGTTTCGGATTCCAAAGGCGGTGCCCATCTTGAGGCAGGCTTTGAATATGAAAAGCTCATTTCAGTGAAAAAAAGGGAAAAGCATGTTGATGCATACCCCGGATGCAATAAAATAACCCAGGAACAGCTTCTTGAGCTTGATTGCGATATACTTATCCTGGCTGCTTTGGAAAATCAGGTAACAAAAGACAATGCCGCCAGGGTAAAGGCAAAAATGATTGTTGAGCTTGCCAATGGACCGACCACTCCTGAAGCAGATGACATACTTTATCAGAAAGGAATTTTCCTTGTTCCTGACATTCTGGCAAATTCAGGAGGCGTTTGCGTATCATACTTTGAATGGGTACAGAACAAACAGGGATACTACTGGAAAGAGGATGATGTGAATGCCAAACTCCATGAAAAAATGGTTGAAGAGTTCAATGCAACATTTGATATTCACAAAAACAGGAAAATAGACATGAGAACTGCCGCATATGTGCTTGCCCTTGGAAGGATTGATGAAGCCACAAAGGCCAAGGCACTTTATTAAAAATGTCAAGCTTTAAAAAAAGCAAGCAGGTAATTAATGCAGTTAGTTAATCAATGGTGTAAAAATGGTAGAAGGAACAGTAAAATTTTTTAATGAAATGAAGCATTTCGGCTTTATTGCCGGAGATGATGGAAAAGAGTATTTTGTCCACTCAAGTGGCGTTAAAGAAGGAACCTACCTCAAAGAAGGGGACAAGGTTACTTTTGAGGTTGAACAGGGAGACAGGGGACCAAAAGCAGTCCAAGTAGAAAAAGCATAATACCCCGAATTTTTTAATTTCTTTTTATCAGCATCAGATCTATTGATGAAAAATTCATTGCCCCAAGCGGCCCCAGATTACTCTTTATCAGAAAGAAAAGTATGATTTCCAAATAACTCAAACCAAAGGCTTTCTGTAAACTGCCCCAAATTCACTTACCTGCACATCGCCTGCAACCTCAAGTTTGGTGAACCCCAGTTCCGCCAGGCCATGAAGTGAAGGGCTCATAAGTCCAAATGCAATGCCTCCTGCCATTGTTACCCTGGCTATCTCGTTGATAAGTTTTATTTCATAAGCCTGTCCATAAATGCCCCCTGTTCTCAGCACACATTCATCTATAGCATTCATGCAGACATTTACCCGGGAATCCCCGACATGGAAAAGAAACCATAAAAGATCGTCTTTGATGAGAAGAGTGTCTGACCCCTGCTTAATTCCTGAATAATCCCGGGTGCTGTCAACCCCGCAGTAGGTTTTCACGCCGTGGCATCTGGCAAAGCCAATCATGGCCTCAGGATCCCCTGCCCCGAGATCAAGAAGGACTGAATCTCTCAGGTTTTTTGAAAAAAAGCTATCGCTCCCGAGGTATAGATTTTGAGATATGGCATATCGGGCAAGAACCGCACCTGGCGGCTGGCCGTGCCACATTTTGCTCATCTCGGTTGAAAGGAAGTCAAAGTTCATCCAGTCCAGCATTGGGACCTCTTTTCTGAATATCCCTCCAGGATCTTCTTTGGCATATGCTGGCCTGCGATAAGAAGTTATCATATAAGGGTATATATGTAAACAAAGGTATTAATACATATATGAAGAAGAAACACGGTCACAATGACATTAGCCATATAAAACTGTATTTTTTAGTTTAACGCGTAAAACATATCTTTAAATAATCTTTGTTTAACATGTTATACATGGCAGATATGTTCGCTATTAGGAACGTCGATGACAAGACAAAAGAATTCATTACTGAATATGCAGAAAACCATGATATGACTGTGGCAGAGGCATTACGGGAACTTATTCTTCTTGTACAGGAGCATCTTGCAGAAATGCCAAAGAAAAAGTACAAGAGCATCTTTGACACATTTGACAAAATAGCATTTGAAGGAGAAAAAGATCTCAGCAAAAAGATCGACAAAATAGTTTACGAGGAGAATCAATGATTGTTGACAGTTCTTTTTTGATTTCTTTTTATTCTAAAAAAGATGCTAATCATGAAGAAGCAGTAAAACAGATGAAAGAACATGAAGATTTTCTTTTGATTCCTGATTATGTTGTGGGAGAAACTGCCACAGTGTTATTATACAAAAATAGTCTTAGAAATTCTAATTTATTCCTAGAAATAATGGAAAATACAAAAAATATCAAAATATTATATACATCTCCAAGTGATTTCAAGGGAGTTTTTGATGTTTTTAAAAATCAGAAAAAACAGTTGAACTTTGTTGATGCCTGCATTGTTTACCATGCCAGGAAGCTGAGGCTTGGCGTTCTGACGTTTGATAAGAATATTCAAAAAGAGATTAAGAAAATATAAAAGAATTTTAGAATGGTGATGAAAATGGATGTTGAACCTCCAACCAATGACCCATGCGTCAAGATAGAGAGGTATCTGGATTCATTACACAAGAACAGGGAAAAGATTCTTGAAAGATGCAAAAAAATCAAGAAACTGAATTATGAGAATAGATGGGATGCTAGCTCCAAAGATTTATGTTACGACATAATTCATCAGTTATATATTGGAATGATAACGTGTTATGCTGTGAATCAGTATTATCCAGCCCTAGATTCATGTCGAAAAACTATTGAATATCTTGTAAGATTTGAATTATCATTCCCTCCAAATAAACGCATGGATGATCCAAAAGGTAGAATCGATAACATCGCGTGGGATGACGAAGTTAAAGAAGAAGCTAAGGCAATATACGATTTTACCAAAAGATCCATTCATTATCAGAAATATTTTATATGGAGAAATAGTCCTGGTCCTAAAACGAGAATACAGCATTACCCAGGACTAACTGATGAACTAAAAATAGAGATTGAGGAATATCTAAGCGGCGTAAAAAATGTCGAAAAGAAAACATTAGAAATAATGAATCGTACAATAACGATTGCAAATACTATTTGTAAAACACCTAATAAGTAAACCCAAATAATCAATATATCATATCAGTAAACTGAAAATACCCAAAAAATGCGAAAAACCATTCTTTTGGCCAGTTTAGCCCGTGTAAGCGGGCTTCTGCAATCAGGTTCTGCCAATCAACATCATATCAATAAACCATAGTGCGAAAAAAGTGTTTTTGCTTTATTTCGTGGTTTACTTATAAGGTTATTATAGTAGTAGATTGGTTTACTATCAAGGTGTTATTTACGATAATACATTAATTCTTCCCGATAAACTTGCTCAAAGGTTTTTTCTCCACTTAATATCTCAAGTTCTCTTACAACAACATCGGCAACAAGCTGCTTTTTTTGCCAGGTTTCCAACCCGGCTTCTTTTTCTGCTCGTTGTTCTGCTTTTTCCTGGATGGCAAATGCCTGTTCAGTAATTTTTTTTGCTTTTGCATCTTTTAATTCTTCTTTTATCATATAGCAAACTCCATCAGTTGTTGCACCGAATTTGGAAAGATTAGTTCCATTGATTTGTATAATCTTCAGATTGGTTCTTAATTTTTCCATAGTACTTTCTGGAAAGGTGGCTGGAACGGTGAAGCGGATCTTTTTTCCGGTTTTCCGGTTTATTGCAATTCCATCACAAATCTTTTTTTGCATAATAATATTTTGTCAGAATGTTATTTTTATTCGTTTCCATTTCCTGCAACAAAATAAAAACGATATTTTTCATAAATAATATGTGGCCTCCACAACCAAAATAACTCAAAAGAATGTTTTTATCGATGAAGTTTTTTTCAGCACAGAGAGCATAAAAGACTATTTCCTAAATATATCAAGAAATTCTAAGAATATATTTTAAAATAAAAAACACCTATAAATGGTGGTTCTGTTGTAAATCTGCAATTTTTGGATTGAACCCAAAGCTAAGTCTTTTTGCCATGGCAATCATCAGAGAATCAATGTAAGATCCTTTTTCTTCTACATACTCATCAAAATCTGGCATGTCAACTCTCGTTCGTGTAAGGACATACGAAAGGTTTGAACCATCGATTTGCACATTGGTTATGCCATGAATTGCAAGTTCTTTCATCTGATTTCTTGTTGCTCTTTCAAGCTTCAATTGTTTTTCAGGGCCGGTTATGCCCATGATTGCAAGGGGCCTTTCTGCATTCAGTATTGCAACCTTCATATCGTTCAAGGCCTTTAGTATTGGTATGAAATCAATTTCTCTTTTGGCCCGTTTTATCAGCCGCCCCATATTCAAAGTACTTGAATTTCTTAATGAAAATAATGCATTTGGTCCGCTGCTCGGAATGGAATATTCTTCAGGAATTCCGTGTGCAATCTTTATTTGTTTGGGGGTGCTGTCAAATTCAATGGCCACCAAATAGGCAAATTCAACAAAGTCCCAGCCTGGTTTTACAGGTATTATCGAAGATTTCCTCACCGCCTCAAAAAGAGCAACACAGTTTCTAAGGGCACCTTTGTTCTCATGGTGGCCATGCATGCCCTTCATTATAATTTCATCGATAATTGGTTGCTGGGCAGCTATTCCAGCCTCGATTACTTTGCGATGTTTATCATTTTCCGGGGAAGTATAAATCCTTTTAAGTCCAGGCAATCTGCTAAGCATACTATCAGATTAGGTTAAATGATTTTATAACATTTACTATAACTAAATAATCAGGTAAAATATGGAATTTTTCTAGCACCGTACGCTGCTTTTTATATCTTTCTAAAACATGTTTTATACAGGTGGGGAAATGACAGCACAAACATTGAGACAGGAACAATCTACTCCTCCGGCATCGCCGAAAGCATTGAAGCATTACTTTAGAGGAACAATAATGAGAAATACAAAAGAAAAATTTGCAGCATCTGAAACAATACTCAGGCAGCATTTGGCAGAGGTAAAAATAAACGAAGGAAGAAAGAATCTTTTTACATCCCATGGCCCCTATTTGCTCATGGAAAATGACATACTTGATGCAGTCAGCTTTCAGGCATTATCGAGGACAATTGCATCAATTGAATTAATCTGCAAAATAGCTGCAGATTCAGATTTGCCGGCAGTAAAACAAAAAGCAATAGAAAAATTAAGGTTCAATTCAGGAATTGTCCCCGTCAGTAATGATCGCTGAGAATTTCTTTGGCAGTTTTGCGTATTTCAGGAAATGGATGGTCAGCTGAGGTTCTGGCCAAAACACTTAAGCATTTGGAATTTTTCTCAGTAGTTAGCCTTAGAATTTCCAGGGAATTCTTTGCTTCCCTTAGCACAAATGCTTCAGCTCCGTCTTTAAATGATTCCCGGTCCAGTACCAGCTGGGATTCCAGCACTTCAATGGCTTTATCAGTCAGATTTTTTCCATCAGATAATGGAAACAGGGATGGTCTTTTTGATGAGGAAGAATTCAACTGCTCCTCAGATGCCGGCTTTGGCATTTTTACTCTTGGAATTTCAGGCCTGGTGATTGGTGTTTTAAAATTCACAGTATTCGCTTCCGGCTGGAAAAACAGCCATTTTATATAAATATTATTATAAACGCTTAAAAAATCAATTACCTGCAATAGATTTTTGCTGACTTTATAATCTCAGAGACAGAATTATAGGGTGTTTTTTCTGCCACGGCAATCAGCAATTCCCTTGCCTTGGGATCCAGAATATCAATAATAAATTCAACAGAGATTTTTACATCGTTTTCAGAAATAAGGCTTTTTGACTGCCATCCGTCGCAATTGAGCTCATTAAGATGGCGTTCCAGGAGATTCATGGAAAGAGCAACCAAAGCTGGCTTTTTAACGCTGAACTCGTTTTTTGATGCGGGAGTTGAAGGCAGGGTATGCATTCTTTTTCTCATGCCAATCCCCTCCACATGGTTTTTTGATTGATTCCAGCCCCAGGCATGGATATAAAGGCTTTTTGCAGCAATCCGGGACTTGGTTTAAACAGGTTCAGTATGGATGACCCAAGTTCATTTACCTGCCAATTTACAGTTGCTCGTATTTTCATTTTCCTCCCATTCGGATATATGTCATGAAATATTTAAAAATGTGTAAGTATCTCCCGGACAGTTTTTCTTGCCTGCTCATAACAGCTTAATGCTGCAACATCTTCAAATAGTTTTTTTGTTTTGGAATCTTTGTCTCGCGAAAGTGTAATAAGTGCATCAATAACATGCCTTTCTTTTATTGGTCCGCTTATTGCAATATCATCCTGGCTTATGAAATATCCTTTTGATTCCCGTATATGATTTTCAAGAATATTGACTGCGACGTCAAAAATATTTTTCCCGGTGAATTTTTTTGGCCGTCCTCTGGAATCCGGAGTTGCGCTTCTGGTTGCAATCAGTTCTTTTTTCTTCATTTTTTCACCACTTTTATCAGTCTTGCCTCTTCTGCCTTACGAAACATTTCAAGGGCCAGCTGCCCATCAATTTCAGGCATTAACGTCGGAAAATTCCTGTAGCCAAGAAAACGCCTGCAGAATTTATAAAGATCATCAGGGGTTGTTTCATCCAGAAGTTCTATCTTATGAACATCATATCGATTGCCGTTCATTGTATAAAACCCCCTGGCAAGAAAGGTTTTGAACCTGCTTTCCCCATGATCATTGAGTTTTACCAAGGCTATAATGCCTTTTTTTTCAGCAGCAAGAAAAAGATCGAATCTGGTTTCAATATCAAGATCAGGAATTGATGAATTGATATTCTTTTCTTCAATATATCCTTTGCAGAACAGGAAAAGAACATTTTCATCCATGCCAGGCTGAAATCTGATGCTGTAAATCCCGCAGATACCCTCTCTTGAGGTTTCTATCCCGCATTGTAAATACGAAGTCAAGGAAGCGGAAATTTTTTCAGTTAAAGGTGCAATAGAAATGACATCCGCAGCTCTGGCTGGAAGTTTCATTTTTTGAACCATAGCATTATTGTATGTGGTAGTTTATATAAAATTATCATTTCTTTTTCCTTGGTTTCTTTTTGATTTTCTTTGCTTTTTTAACAAGTTTCTTTTTGGCAGCAGTTTTCTTCCCGGGTGTTTTTTTGAAGGTTTTTGGCTTTTTGGCCGGTTTTGCTTTTCTGGCTGATTTTTTGACAGTTTTGCTGGGGCCGGATTTACGGATTTTTGATTTTTTTGAAGGCTTTTTTCCGGCAATCTTTGGAGGCTGCCCTTCTTTTACGAATGCAATTCGTGTTTCAATGATTTTTTTATGAAATTTTTCATCAAGCCTGGCAGCAGTTTTCTCATAATCTTCAGAACTTACCATGATGGTTTTGTTGCTTCCGCACCTGGAACAAAGAAAAAGATCGTTCAGATAATCTATTGGTCTTGGAAGTTTTCCACAACCAGCGCATATTTCAATGGTGTCTTCCATGGGATTTCTTCGCGTATGTTATATAAAAATATAACTAATCTTAAAAGTAATGTAAAAAAAGATAATCTAAAAAAGAATTAGAAAATCTAAAATTATCTTATATTAAGGAAATCCATCTTCAATACTTCACTATTGATAATTCCAATGCTTTCATGAAGCAGTCTGCCCTCAGATGTGATATATGTGCCCATGTAGCCATTTGCACCAAACAGCTGAGACTGGAAAACAGGAGCTTGTTTTTCATGGCCATAAGCCCTGATTACCTCATCGAACATCCCTCCTGGAGCTTCATATGGAACTCCATAATCAAGCAATACTGTTGCTCCGGGAGGTTGTGCAATTGCAACCATGTGAGGGCCGTTTGGGGTATTTACAGATGCAACAATGGCCGGAACACCGTTTCTTCTCATGAAATCTGCCATGAGGCCATGGATTCCGCCGCACATCGCAATTCCTCTTCTGAGATTCTCTGGAAGAGGGGTATTTGGTGCATTGTGCTCATAGTGATCAACATATGCCCTAAGATAGGAATACATAACGTCAGTATTGACATGGGAAATCCTTTCTGCTTCAGAACTGAGAATGTTGCCGCTGTTAATATCCTCATATGCATCGTTTGCATATGCAACCTGAGACATGAATGCCCCGATGAACCTTGCAGTGCGAATAACTTCGCTTCTTGAGGAAGTTCTGTAATTTGCCGCAAATTCATCGAAGCTGTCAGCTTCCAGCAGATTATCCTTTGCCCTGTTGACTTCAGCATCCCATTCAGGATTTCCAGATCTTCCGAATCCATAAGGTCCAGGATCCTGCCTTGTAGGTCTTTCTGTCTTAACATGAATGGATCTTCCGGGCTGAATCCTCTCATACCTGAAAGTGTTTGTGGAATTGATATGTTGTCCGCCGAGAACAACATTGATGCCAGCTACAACCATCGGATCCCATCGTCCTCCAAGTTCAGATGCCCACCGGGTTGCCCCAAGGCCGCCATAGAGGTCGCCGGCAACTGTATTGCTGAAATTTATTGTCCTCGTCAGTCTTCCGCCTAATTTCTGGCTTATCAGACCGAAATTGTAGAATGCTCTTGCAGTATACTGGTCATTCCAGAATCTTGTCTGGGCTCCAAATTCCATATCCTGGAATCTTGGCTTGTAATGTTCATAATATGCAACCTGAATCGGATTTGATGCAGCATACATGAATGTAGGAATTGCGTAAACCATGTGCTTTTTAGCCTCAAAGGATGCGCCCATTGCAATATCAGCATATATATTATCGTATGTAGGAGCAGACATTGCCCATCCGCCAACAACGCCCAGCCTCAGTCTTGAATCCCCTCCGAATCCCTGGGAATATCCAAGCCCGCCTGACTGGTACCAGTGGAACCATGATGGCATGTTGCCAATTGATGCCAGGCTGGTATAAGTTGCTCCTTTGAATCTCCAGAGTTTCACCTGCGGACTGGCAAACAATCGCGTAAAAGGCGCTGCCTGCTGCCCAAACCAGATGTTGCCTGAATCTGAACTGAACCTGCCCACAAACCATTCCTTATGCTCCAGGGTATAACGTACAGAACCATATACTGAAGAGCCTGCCTCGTTTGAAACGACATTGCCTCCGATATCCCATGCGTGTGCAAGGCTTATCGGCCTTAATTTTCCGGTGGGATCTACTTCGGTTGCAAAAATGCCCGGAATAGGATCCTGTTCTGCTTTTGGGTCTGAAACCGGCTGTTCATCAACGTAAATAACAGGATCTTCCTCAGTTTTATCAGAAGTTTTTTTTGGAGGCTGTTTTTTTGTTTTTTCCTTTTCTCCGCTTATTTCCGTTTCGCCGTCAAGGGTAAGAACTCTTTTCTTTGGCTTTTGTGTCCCTGACGATTCTGCTGCATCATCAGTAAGCAGTTCTCCTTCCAATGGCATAGGAGGTTTGCTCTCTGAACTTTCAGCTGTTCCACTTTCGGGCTCCTGCGCCTTTGCAGTTTTTTCAACCAACGGTATTAATGCCACAATCGCTGCAACAGCAGCTGCTTTCCTAACATTTCTTTTAATAGATCTGGATCTCATTCGTCCACCCACAATAGTATATAAACCGTCAAGTATTTAAAGTTGTAGTTTATACAATAACATGAATTATTTTAGTTTTTTCCGGATGCTGATACAAAATTCAAGAAGATCCGAGAGAAATTCAGACATTTCAGCTGATTTTTCCGGGCCTGCCTTTTCATTCAGGAATCTGAGGTTTATGACAACAGTCAGCACCCCTTGTTTATGGCTGATTCCTGAAACCATGTATTTTTTGTTGAAATCAGAAACAAGCTTCTTAACAGGCGTTATGGCTTTGCTGTCGCCGGACACGATGAAATCGCCGAAAAATTCATTGCCTTTATTGGTTATCTCAAAATTTTTTCTGCTCCGGGTCTTTACTGAAGCGCAATAATCAACTGATATGTGGCTTCCGGTTTTTTCCCGGATTGCCGAATGATATTCAATATCCTGGCCATTGTAACTGAAAATAATTGTACCTATGGAAAGGAATTTTGACTTCCATGAAAGCCCTTTGACATTTTTCACCGAATTTCTGAAATCCTGGATTTTCTGGAAATTCCAGATGAAAACAAGCATGAAGAGAAGCGGTGATGCAATTGCAAACTGAATGGCGTTTGTCCATATTGAAACTGCAGGAATTATGACTATAAATGAAATAAGAAGAACAGCGTCATAAACGAAATAAGGATAATGCTTCATCATAATGCTAGGAAAAACAGTTATTTTATTCCTTTGCCATGCCCGCCTCTACCATCTTCCTGAACATTGGATATGGCACAACAACAGCAACTTCGCATTTGCAGTTTTCGCAGACGAAGGTTTCCTTCGGTTTTTTTCTTAGCTGGCCGCAATTGGCGCATATCTCTACTGCCTTCAAATTCTCACCTAAATAACGTGCTTGCCGCAGTTTGTAAATCTGCATATTTTTCCGCTGAGCCTGAATCCTTTTCTCCTTATCGTCCTGAGCGAATCATCTATTATTTCAAGCGCTTTCTGCGCATCTTCAACAGTAACAACATAAGGCGGAACAAGCCTAACGCTTTTCTGCGCACAACCAAGAACTATCAGGCCGCGCTTGGCACATTCAATGACAAGATTATCCCTTTCTTTGACAGAATCAAGATCAAAGGCAAGCATAAGGCCAATGCCCCTCTGATTTTTCACATCCAGATCTTCCAGCCCCTTAAGGAGAAGATTTCCGAATTTTCGGTTTCTTTCAAGAAGCTTCTGCTTTTTGATGATCTGAATTGTTTTTATAGATATTGCCATGTCAAGCAATGCCCCTCCGCCCCAGGTACTTGAAATAGCGCCTACTTCGTCAGGAAACATGGATTTTGCCGAAACAACGGCACCTACCTGCAATGCTTTTGCAGATGAAAAGACATCCGGCCTTATACCGTAATTTTCAAACGCCCACCACTTCCCGGTCCTGCCCATTCCCGACTGAATCTCATCTGCAATATAAGGAATACCGTATTTTTTGGTTGTTTTTCTTAGTAAATCAACCATTTTTGCAGGTGCAATGTAGTATCCGCCTTCGCCCTGGACATGCTCCATAACCAGGAATGCTATTTCCTCCGCATCGCCTTCCCGTTTTATGATGTCTTCCAGCTGATCCCCGGCAGTTTCATCATAGGAAAGCCTGTACATGGGAAATCTCATGTATCCTTTTTTCTGGACCCTGCTGGAATTGGTAAGAGAAAGTGCGCCAAGGGTTCGGCCATGAAATGCCCTTTTCATTGAAATGCCGAATTTTGCTTTCGGTCTTTTCCGCATGCATATTTTTATTGCATTCTCTACCGCTTCTGCCCCGGAATTTATAAGAAATGCTGAATTCATGCCTTTTGGAGAGACAGAAAGAATTTCCTCAATCAGGTCCAGATGCTCCTTTACTGTGAAATCCTGGCCTGCATATTTTATCGGAAAGCGAGCGTATGATTTTAGAACTTCGATCAGTTCAGGATGATTGTAGCCCATTGGATTTGAGGCAATTTGCGATGAAAAATCAAGAAAGCAGTTGCCGTCTATATCTTCGCAATACGCTCCTTCGCCCCTTCCAGAAAAAACAAGCGGATAGGCAACCGACCATGCACCGTTTTTCTGCTCCAGTTTCTTCAGAATCCGCAGTGATTTTGGACCCGGAACAGCAGTCTGGATTTTTATCATGACAATATTGATTGCAGTAAATTTATATATGCTGATTCCTTATTTAAATAAATGAAAATCGGGTATCCCTGCATCAACAGGAAAATCGGATGTACCACCAATTCAACTTTTAGGCTTGGTTCCTATTCAGATGAAAGGATGCAGAAAGCAGTATCAGGCAACCTTGCATGCCTGTTTGATATTTTGAAATGGAACTGCAGTAACGGGTTCCAGTTTTTCAGAATCAGCTCCGACATAGTCCCTTTTGCTTCTCATCCCGTATGCAGCTATCCATGGGAGAAAAAATTCAAAAAACAGTTTATGGAAATTGGAAGCTTCATAAAACAGAACAACATGCGCATCTCCATGCATCCCGATCAGTTTGTTGTGATAAATTCACCCAGCAATGAAATAGCGGAAAGAAGCATTAAAGAGCTTGAATACCATTGCAGGGTTCTTGATCTGATGGGCCTTGACAGTTCTGCCAGGGTACAGATACACGTTGGCGGAATGTATGGAGACAAGGAAAAAGCAGTTCTGAGATTTGTTGACAGATACAATAAACTAAGTAAATCTGTCAGGAAACGGCTGGCAATAGAAAATGACGACCGGCTGTTCTCATTGAAAGACTGCCTGGAGATAAGCAGAAAAACAGGAGTTCCGGTAATTTTTGATGTTTTACATCATCGCTGCCTTAACAATGGAGAAACAATAAAGGATGCTTTGCAGCTGGTACAAAAAACCTGGAAAAAAAAGGATGGGGTTCCAATGATAGATTACAGCAGCCAGGAAAAGGGCGGAAGAAAAGGAAAGCATACCGAGCATATCGATCAAAAAGACTTCAAAAAATTCCTGGACCAGTCAAAAGGGCTTGATTTTGACATAATGCTGGAAATAAAAGATAAAGAAAAAAGTGCAAAAATTGCACTTTTATTACTTCATAAATTTGCCTGCAGCAACTACGACTGCTGAAAGGCCCACCAGTACATATACAACTGTCACAAGAATCTCAACTGAACCAAAGATAAGGGTTACGAGATTCAGGTTCAACAATCCTACCAGGCCCCAGTTAAGGCCTCCTACAATTACCAAAATATTGGCAATCAAGTCTACCATCTTATTCATAGTTTCACCTCAAATATGTGATTTTGCTAGGACAAGAATCCAGAATCTCTTTTTAAATTTAACTATCCGGATATCGACAATCGTCCGTAATCACTACGAATCAGGATTAAAAAATCTTTGAAAACTCCTTTTTTTCCCTGCTTTTCCAGTTTCCTTTGTGGTAGGCATAGCTTGCAATCAAAGGTAAAACCGAGGTTGCCTCGGCATAAACCATCTGCTCATATGTAGTATCGACTTTGCCCCAGGAGCTTGCTTCCTTCAATGTAGAGCTTGAACATGCTCCATCACGGACATCTGCAACGGTAATCTGGACTGCATACCTGTGCATGGGAACTTCCTTGCCGAGCAGTTCTGCGCAGACAACAGTATCCTGTGCAAAATTCTTTGGGACCCCTCCGCCGATCATCAGGAGGCCGGATGTCCTGGATTCCATCTTGATCTTTGTAAGCTCATAAAAATCCTTTACTGAATCAATAGTCAGATGATTCTTCGGATGGTTGTGCTGGTGAAGAACAAGGCCAAATCCTGCACTGCAGTCTGAAAATGCAGGTACAAAGACCGGCACATTGTTTTCATATGCGGCCTGAACAAGGGAATTTTTCTTTTTGGAATGTTCAACAAGGTATCTTCCCATTTCTTTTATGAATTCTCTTGAAGAGTATGGCCTTGGTTCGAGTGAATCAGCAATTTGGGTTACTGTCCTGTCGCATTCCTGCAGCTGCTCTTCATCAATAAAAGTATCGTAGATCCGGTCAATATAAAGTGATCTGAGCTCATGATCATCGACGCTTGGCGTTCCCCTGTAGTGCCTGAATCCCAAAGCTTCAAAGAAATCCATATCAACAATGCTCGCGCCTGTTGCAACCACGGCATCAACCATCTTGTTTGCAACAAGATCAGCATAAAGATCCAGGCACCCCCCTGCTCCGGTGCTTCCTGCTATTGTTAGTATTATGGTGCATTCCCTGTCAGCAAGCATCATGTCATATATCTCTGCGGCTCTTGCAGTGTCTCTGGATGTAAATGACATTTTAGCCATTGATGCTATCAATTCCGATGAATCGAATTTCTTTATGTCGATGTGTTCAATTGCTTCCTTCAGATAACTCTTTTTTTCCATTATATTTCACCTGCTTTTATTTTTTCTGCAATTACAGTTAGCCGTTCAGGAGATTCTTTTTTTGCATTCTCTGTATTAAGGTCCCCTGCCTTTTGGAGGGGAATAAGATGTATGTGGGTATGGTGGACAAGAAACCCTTCCACCATCATGCCTATTTTTTTTGAATTCATTGACTTTTTTATCTTAACTGAAAGTTTTTTTGCAATGCCCATCAGTTCATTGTATTCTTCATCATTCATATCGAAGATATAGTCGTGGTGTTTTTTTGGAATGAGCAGTGTGTGTCCTGGAGTTATGGGGTTTATGTCGAGAAATGCAAGATATTTTTTATTTTCCCAGACTTTAGTGCAGGGGATCGCTCCCGATGCAATTTTACAGAAGATGCAGTGGATCATAGGGGGATTATCAATGAAAAGAATTAAAGGTATTTCACTTGCTGCCTTTTGGCCTTGGGCAGGTTATTCGTCATAAGGCCGTCTTTGAGAAATGCACAGCCCAGAAAATTGCCGGAGTATGAAACTATCACATAGCCAGGATCTGCGTTTGCTTCAATCCTGAGATCATATCCTTCAATGTACCTTTTTGCATCCGGCTTTGACAGTTCCAAAATGTTCTTTGTTGCCAGATGGCCAAAAAGCTGCAAAAAGTTTGATGTTGGCTTTACCTGTTTTTCTGCCCTTGCTATCAGAAGTCCCGGCGAAATTACCTGGGGCCGGTCAATGGTTTTTGGACCGAGATAATATTTTCCTTTGTGGCCCTGATACAGCTGGTATTCGCTGAAATGCGCCTTTGGAATTCCGAACCTGTCCTCAAAATATTCCAGTATCATTTAACCACCATTGCAACAAAGAATCCTCCTGTATCATTATGCTGAGGCCATATGCGCACACAGTTCTCTACTTCAGGAGGATATTGATTTTTTCTCCATTCTGTCGTTCCTTTGCTGAGTTTGAAGCCCGGGAGCTGTATTTTTTCGATTTTGGCATTCCTCTCTGAAAGCAGATGGCCTACTACTTCCTCGTTTTCCTCCGGTGCGAATGTGCATGTTGAATAAGTCATCACACCGCCCTCCCGCAGGAGATCGAATGCCTTTACTATCAACTGTTTCTGCAGCCTGGAATGGCCGTATATCTTTTTTTCATTCCAGGTCCTGAACAGCTTGTCATTTTTTCTCATGATGCCTTCTGAAGAACAGGGTGCATCAAGAATTACAACGTCATACTGCTGGTTTGGAAAAAAGCGAAGGTCCTGGTTTGTTATTATGGTGTTGAGTGCGCCAGCTTTCTGAAGGTTGAACTGCAATGCCTTTATCCTGGAATAGGAAAGATCGTTTGCAATGAGCCTTCCCCGGTTTTTCATCATTGCCGCAATCTGGGTGGTCTTTGACCCGGGAGCAGCGCAGGCATCAAGAACAAGGGATGCATTCTCCAGCTCTTTTTTCACCACGAGCGCAGGAATCATGGAAACAAGCTCCTGAATATATATTTTTCCAAGAAAATGCTCAAGAGTTGCCCCGATTTCAGGAGTTTGCGAAACAAATGCGTCGCCGTACCATGGCATCTGTTTTATGGCAATGCCATAACCGGCAAATCTTTCCCTGATCTCCAGGCTGCTGGATTTGATAGTATTTGTACGGAATGATTTTGGAAGTATTGTTTCAAGGCATGCAAAAAATCCGGAATCATCTGCCAGTTCCGAATAGCGTTTCTTGAATGCATCTGGAATCATGGTCTCACCATAAGAGATTTTTTCATATGCTCGAAAATTTCTTCAGGGAAATCAGAAGGGCCGAACCAGGCAATCTGGTATACCTTGTTTCCAGTATAAAAAATTATGCCTTTGCTCATGTATTTATTTCCTGATGAAATGTAAAGGTAATCCCGTGAATAGGCAGGCATTCCGCGAAAAGTGGTTTTTTTCATGTTTGAAATGATCCCGGAGGAAGGGCCTTCAAATTCTTTTTTCACATAATTCCTGAAATTGAATTTTTCCGGAAGCCGGAAATCAACAAAAACAGTCACCCTCTTTGAACCTGATTCGAATGAAACGGCGTACTTGCTGTCATCTACTGCAATATCACGGTCGAACTTCCAGTTTTTTGGATAGAATATTTCAAAATTGCCCAGCGGATCCCTGAATTTCACGAATTCGGAAGGCTTATTGAAAAAATTCCGGATTTTATCGATCAGCAATCCAAACCACCTCGCTGCAGCCATCATTGTAGGGCGAATAGTCAAAATTGCAGTACTGTTTGATGTTTCGGAATGCGGCTTTTTTCAGAAGCCCGTTCATTTCCTTTGAAGAAACATAGTGGATTTTCATTTCATATGCCAGTTCTTTGCCATCAAGAATCATCACAATCCGGTAGCTGCCGGATCCTGACTGATATTTAAGGAACCAGTCAATTGAGTATTTCTTCCCGTTCTTTTCAAGATCCTCGTGTTCAAAAAGATGATAGTCGCCAGTCATGTTTTTTTCATCTTCACTGACGTTGTAGGTGTGAATGATCAGCCGCCCTCCGGGATTAAGATGTTTATGGAAATTTTTAAGGGCTTTTTCCCTTTCATCCGGATGAAGGTGAAGAAAACTCCTGTATGGCACGATTATGAGATTGAATTTCCTGTCCAGCTGGAAATCGACCATATTGGCATGATAAACCGTTGGAGCTATGCCAAGCTCTTTTGCATTGGACTTTAGGATATCCAGCATTTCTTTTGAAAGGTCCAGCCCGGATATGTCTATGCCCTCTTTCTGGAGCCTCAGCATTATCCTGCCGGTTCCGCAGGCGACTTCAAGAACAGGTCCTCTTGCATTTTTGGCCTCAAGAAGATAAAAGTCAATGTCATATTCATCGCAATAGATCAGATCGTAATGTCTGGCCATTTCATGGTAAACATTCATGGATAGATTGAATAAGGAAACTAAATAAAGATTCGCAGGGAAAAAATATTGTGTACCTTCACCTTGATATGGACTATTTCTATGCGCAGGTAGAAGAAAAAAGGAGGCCAATGGCAAAGGATAAGATCATTGTCGTCTGCATCTATAGCGGAAAAACGGAAAATTCCGGAGTTGTGAGCACTGTCAATTATCTTGGCAGGGAAGCAGGGATAAAATCGGGAATGCCAATTGTCCTTGCAAAGAAAAAGGCTCCGCCGGCAGATTCCATTTTTCTGCCTGCGGACAAGGATTACTATATACAGGTTTCCATGTACATCGATGAGATCATAAGAAAGCATTGCAGGAAAGTGGTGCAGGCAAGCATTGATGAGTGGATGATAGAGGATGATACCTCAAAAGCCCCGGAATTGAAGGATGCCGTACAAAGGGCAACCGGACTGACTTCCACAATAGGCGCTGCCCCCTCTCTTCTGGGAGCAAAAATGGCAGCCTCAAAGGCAAAGCCCAATGGCATTCTGATTCTCGACCAGGAAAAAGAAAAAAAACTTATTGATGAATCTGATGTGGAAAAAGTTCCCGGAATCGGAAGGAAAACTGCTGAAGCGCTTGCCGTTCTGGGAGTAATAAAAGTGAAGGATATTGCTTCTGTGGACGTGGGCCGGCTCGTAGAAACCTTTGGACGGAAAACAGGTGCATGGCTCCATGATCTTGGCCAGGGCAGCTATGACAAAGGGCTTGGAGAAGAAAAAGAACAGGAAGAAGTAAGCAGAATAGGCACTTTAAAGGAAACAACGAGGGAAGTTCACATTCTTATGGAAAAACTGGATGGACTTGAAAAAGACCCTCTGGAGTGGATGATGCATGCAAAAAAATCCTACAGAACACTGACAGTTATTTTCATTACAGATGACCTCAGGATACACACAAGATCTTTATCCTTCAACCATCCAAAACAATGGAATATGAATACCCGGAAGGAACGGGAGATGCTAATAGAAGAATTCCTGAAAGAAAATAAGCATCATGTGCGCAGGATAGGGATAAAGTTCGGAAATTTCATGGATCTTGGCGGTCAGACGACATTGTTTTAACCGGTTCTCTGCACACACCTGCCGTCCTGGCACATCTGGCCAACATGGCATTCAAATGAGATCTCTGAAAGCTGTCCGCTGCTGCAGATGTATTCGGTTCCTGTTGAATCGGAGGTGCAAAAATCAGTGCTTGTCTGATTCCCCACATACACAGTTCCTTTGGTATACCTGTCTGTGCCATCACTGTCTTCACAGGCAGGATTGCATAATCCATCATAGCAGATATATCCGGCAGAACAGGTAAACTGGACCGCTTCAGGGCCGCTTTCACCACATACATACTCCGTGCCCTTCTTTGAACGGTAGAATTCACAGTAGTCAACGTAATTTTCCGTTCCGAATGTAACCGTTCCGCGAACATATGGAGAGTTGCCATCGGAATCTGAGCAGCTGGCTGTGCACTTTCCGTCCTGGCATTTTTCTCCCGGTCCGCATTCATTTACTTCGCTTAATATGAAATCGGAGGAACAGTAATACTCCACAAGAAATCCATCAGAGCATTTGTCGGCATGGCTTCTGTTTCCAAGATAAGTGATTCCTGCAACCTGGAAATTCTTTCCGCCATCAGTTTCTTCGCAAAATTCTATGCATGTTCCATTCTGACAGCGGTATCCGTTTCCACACGAAAAAGTTGCCACTGAAATTCCTTCTGAAGAACAATAGTATTCATTTATTTGTTTTGAGTCCACACAAAAGTCAGATACCGGCTGGGACCCTGTCCTTGTGACTTTTCCGGCCTGAAAGATATTGATTCCTCCGTCGCTGTCATCGCATAAAATTTCCTTAATGCATTTTCCATTCAAACATACTGTTTCGGGCGGGCATAGAAAATCATTGTAGTGTATTGTGTTGCTGGAGCAAAAATACTCCCTTACAGTAGAACTGCTGACGCAGCTGTCAGTTTTTGATTCTGTTCCTTTTGTCGTAGTTTCTGATGTGAAAATATCTTTGCCGTCAGGATCCTGGCAAAGCCTGGATATGCATCTGCCCTGATGGCATATGAAATCAGACGGACAGGGATATGTGATTATCGTGTAACCGGATTCTTTGCAAATATGTTCTATAAGCTCTATTGAATTCTGGCAGACGTCTGTGTGAACCTCTGTCCCTATTACCACAGATCCCTTCTGATAGTAATTTGAACCGCCATCAAGATCTTCGCAGTATGGTTTGCATGAGCCTCCGATGCAGCGGAAGCCTTCAGGGCAATAGAATGGAGTAAATTCGTTGGCCCCGTTGTCCGAACACGTATATTCAATTCCGGATTTGCTGTCCGTGCATCTGTCGCTGAAAGTAGTGCCGTTAAAAGTTACCACCCCTTCAGCAAAAATATCAAAGCCATCTGTATCAGTGCAGGATGAATTAGAGCATGCACCGTCAGAACACATATAACCTTCAGGGCAGGCTCCTGATATTTTTTTCACTTCTCCGTATTCACATATGAATTCATTGATATTCCAAGAATTGGAACAATGATCATAATAAAGTTTATCGAAGCTGACATTTCCCTTTACAAAAATGTCGTTTCCGTCACTGTCCACGCAATCAATATCCGTCTTGATGCATGCGCCGTCCAGGCAGATATAGTTTTCAGGGCAGAAGATATGTTCATATGTTTTGTTTTTGCCATCGCAGTAATACTCAATCACTGTTCCGGAATCAAGACAGGAATCCTGTTCTCCTGAGGACAGCATGCTTTTTACAAATATGTCTTTACCGCCATCACGGTCCACACAATTGAAGCATTCCCCTTTGGATTCAACAGCAACGCCTGCAGCTGCAGCAAAGCAGCTGTTTGAATATGTTTTGCCATCTGCACCACAAACAGGATCATTAACCGGGGGACATGCATCTCCTGAAATGGAAATGCACCCAAAAAGCAACATCAGCGACAAAAAAAGGATACCTCTCATAAAAAGTGATATTGGCAATGATCCTTTAAAGGCTTTCCTGAAATTCACTAATTGTCGTTTGCCGGATCTTCTGCCCCAATCTCTTTTTTCATCCAGTTGAGATAAAATTCGTCCGGAAGCAGACCGCCTTTTGGAATTTCAATGGTCTTTCTGAGTTTTTCAACCAGCTTTGAATAGACCATCATTCTTTTCTGAAAATCCAGGTTTGATTCTGCATTGATCCATATGAGCAATGTTTCAGCGGCAAGAGTATTCAGTTCGCCTTGCCGGCTATAAAGGTGCTCAAGCACAGCACGAATGCCGTTTTTAGTTGGCTCCACGTTTCCCAGGGCCATGCATGCGCAGTCCCGGACGCTTTTGGACATATCAAACAAGGCATACTCCAGCGAACGGGTGGCCCGGGAGATATCTGTACCCTGGTCCCCCATATAAAGAAGAGCAAAAACAGAGTTGAGCCTGATTTTTTCATCGCCTTCAGTAACCATTTCCACAATAGTTTTCATTATTTGTTCTGATTGCAGGGCCCATTCCTGAACTATCATGTAGCCGTCTGTAAATTTAAAATTCGCATTCAGGCCTTTGGCAGTTCCTCTGGGGGTCCTGCCGGATTTCTCAATTGCAGCAGAATTGTTCTGCATAATTTCATCTGCAACTTCCAGCAATGCAATAAGAAGCTCCCTCTGGTGACTATAGGATTTAAGCTCCTCCACCAATGCCGGCAGGTCTATTTCATATTTCTGTGAATGCCTGTTGATTATATTTTTCGCCGTTTTTATCATGGTCAGATCATCAATAAGAGGCTCTCTTATTCTGCGCCTGGCATGATTTGGAGAGCGTATTTTATTTCTCATATTGTTATAATATGTGGATAAACGCATTTAAATATAGCGAATTAAGGTATTGGGCAATATCTGTGTTAAAAAATGGTAAAAAACATATATTTAAATATATTATGATCATAAAAATATAGTACTAAACACAATTAAGGAGGGATAAATTATTATAGGAATTTTGAACAGCTGGGTTTCTTCAGTTGAAAAAAAAGTACATGGTGTTGTAGGTCTTTCAACAAAGAAAAAAAGCGTTAAAGCAAAAAAGTGCAAAGGAAAAAAATGCAGATGCTGCTAAATTTTTTCCAGAAATTCTTCTTCAACAGGATGCAATTTTGCCGGGATTATAATTACTAATGGCGGGCGGCCAAGCTCCCTTTTTTTCAATTCTGTTATTTTGCCATATGCTATTTTTTCTTCTTCAAAACCAACTCTGGAGAGCACTATTGCACTTTCAAATTCAGAAAGCATATCCAAGGCTGCTTTTGCTTCCATTGGCTCTGGCTCGGTATCAAGCAATACCAGGGAATGCATATCATTCAGAAGATTTTTTCGTATGATGTCGAGTGAAGAGGAAGGCCTGTAATTCAGTCTTGGGTTTACAAGTGAGGCCGTTTTTCCAAACCGGTAAATCTGCAACCCTGCTTTTGCAGGTGCTGCTGAATAGATGGAAGAATTATGGATTATCCTTACAGGAATGTTTCTTTTCATGGCATCAATGGCAAGGGTGATGTGGGTGGTTGCGGTAAGAGGATCGCCGCTCGAGATCAGGACAATATTCTTTTCTCTTGCCAGTTCCACCAGATGAGAGCTTTCAACATCCTGCCTTTCAAGATGCCTTATATCCTTTGAAACAAGCTTTGCAATATTGCCAGCCAGCTCTTTTTCAATGGGATTTGTATAGCTTTCCATAAATACATCATCTGCAGTTTTTATGGCTTCAAGGCCTTTCAATGTCAAGTCAAATGAAATTCCTGCCCCGACGAGAGTTAACATGGGTATATAAGGAAACAATAATATTTAAAAACCAAAACCGCCATAATTTACAATGTATCACAATCCTTCACAAAAGGATACGCTAAGGGGCATACATAACCATCCCCCTGCCCCTTATGCGTTTTATATCTGGATTTTCCGATTACTGGATTTTTCCTCCTTTTTCAAGAAGGTAGCCAACAACATCAATATTCCCGCTGGCTGAAGCTGCAACTATAGGTGTAATGCCTGATTTTGATTGTACATTGACATTCGCACCATTCTCAACAAGGATTCTGCAGGAATCGAGATTTCCCTTTTGTGCGGCCAGTATAAGGGCAGTATTGCCATATTCATCCCGGGCATCCACATTTGCACCTTTTATAAGAAGTGCGTCAAGCATTTCAGCATCATCGAAAAATTTCAGCAATTGCTTTCCAAGGGTGCAGGAAAGATCAAGAGGAATGGGCTTTGGTTTTCTTTCCATTATTTTTTTTATGGTATTTGCAATATGCTTTGGTGTAATCCTTTTTATCCTAACACTGCCCATTAATCCACCTTTAATAGGAAGGATTACGATATATTATTTAAAACCAGCATGCTCCCTTTTTCGATTTCGTGTTTCTTGGAAAACCCCTGATTAACCTCCAGAACATATCTGGATTTTTCCTTTGGCAAATAAGAAGTGCATTGTAAAAGGGTACAGGGGTCCATCTGCAGTATATCCACAACAGTGCCGTTTTTGGAGACATGTATTGCATCCAGGGGGATTGTAGTATTCAGCATCCAGAAAGAATGCCTTTCTTCCTTGTCAAAAACAAAAAGCATTCCTTCATTCTCTCCAAGAATCGTTCTGCCCATCAGTCCCTTTGCCCGGGTTGTCATGGTATTTGCAATTTCAACTTCAACATCAATTGCAGTCCCTTCTGAATTGATTATCTGAATTTTTCTCTTTTCGCCCTTTGCAGCAGCAAAATAAAGAATGAGAATAATTAAAATAACCCCGATTACAATCAGGGCAGTCCAGTCTTTCATATTTTTGTGAACCTGTTCCTGAATTTTTCCTGAAGTTTTGGAAGATTGGTATATTCAAGTTCTTCCTCAGGCAGCCTGTGCGGTTCGAATGGGCCGTGTCTTCTCATGTATTCTGCTATCTCATTTGCCTTTTGTCTTGTATAGTCATAGGCAATATCCCTGAATATATCCACCGGGCCTACAAGGGTTCCTTCTGCAAGCTGGAATCCAAGTGCAACCACCCTTGGAGGACCATCAAGCCGCGTGGGCATTGCATTCTCAACAGAGCATGGCATCATCGGACCCTGATGGGAACCCCTCATCCATCCTGCAACCAGATGGGGAAAGGCAAATGGTTCAAGAATTTCACCAAGTGCAGGCAGGCCGCTCTGGGCTCTTACTATTGCAACTGGATCATCCTTTCCGACATACTGTCCGGCCACCTGGGAAAGCTTTTCGGTTGAAACGCATGCAACTGCCTCTTCTTCAGAAACCTTGTTTCCAGGGCCCGGGTATATCCTTTTGATAACATATCTTGACCTTGATCCGATAAAGGCAAGCATGGAGTATGTTTCCTCAGGCGTCTTGAATGTTATCTTTCGCCCTTCAACAGTATCATAGACTTCAAACCTGAATCCTCCCTGCATGCTCGGATCTATTACCAGGCCCGGAGAATTGAATGGGTCTGCGAATATCCTGTAAATTGGAAGGTTAAATGCTCCCGGGTCTGTTTTATCCATAAGATAGCAGACGACAGGTTCGCTTTTTCTTTCCTCAAATTCAAGCTCAGCAACACCCGGCCCCATGCCTTTTACATTTCCAGAAAATGAATCCTTAAGAAGGTCCTGGCCTGCGCCATAAAGCTTCAGCTTTTTGGCAACTTCAGTTCCTGCAACAAAAACATCCCATGCAATCTTGTGGATTTTTTCATTGTCCACGCCCTTGTCATGCGTTATTATAAGGTCAAGGTCATCGCCGCACCTTCCCACGTGAAAATCAATGATCTCTCTGCCCTTGACTTCCTGCAGTTTTTCATTGGCAAGCTTTATCAGATCCGGGTGAACCGAGCAATGTCCGGGATATCCTCCTATATCTGCTTTGATTATACTAAGGGTTGTTTTCATAACATCACGATTTGTTGAGCATTACAATCTTGTCTTCTTCAACACCTTTTGTTTTCGCCTTCTTGCCCACGTGAAGAACCTGTTCTGATCTGGAACTGTCTCTGTAGATGGTTATTCCCTTACAGCCTGTTTTCCATGCAAGAAGATACACGGATTCAACATCTTCCACAGACGCATCTGCAGGCATGTTGATTGTTTTGCTGACGGCAAGATCGACATTTTTCTGGAAGGCCGCCTGCATAAGTACGTGTGACTGGGGTGAAATATCATATGCCACCCTGAACACTTCTTTGACATCCTGCGGAATTTCCTGCATTTTCTGAATGGACCCTTCCTCCATTACCTTCTTGATAAGCTCCTCACTGTAAAGCCCCCTTACTTTAAGGACATGCTCGAAAACCGGATCAAGATAATAATACTGCCCGGCTCTTACTGTTTTCAGGAATGAAAGGGCAAATACAGGCTCAATGCCGCTGGAGGTGTCTGCTATCATGGAAATGGTGCCAGTAGGGGCAATGGATGTGCAAGTTGCATTTCTCATTGCATCAAATCTCTGCGCATGGGTGCTTTCCTGGAAGCCAGGGAACGATCCCCTCGCACGGCCGAGTTCGCGGGACATTTTCCTTGACTCATCATTAAGGAACTTCATGACTTCTTCTCCGATCTCATAACCTTGTTCTGAATCATATCTGATCCCCATCTTGAAGAGCATTCTTGCAAATCCCATAACGCCAAGGCCGATTCTCCTGTTTTTCATGGTCTGGTCTTTTATCTGCGATATGGGATATTTGTTGAGGTCAATCACATTGTCGAGGAACTGGAATGCCAGTCTTGTAACATATCTTAGCCTTTTCCAGTTTACTTTCTTTCTCCAGTCCCTTTTGCTCCAGTCAAGCTCAACGAATTTTGCAAGGTTGATGCTTCCGAGATTGCAGGATTCATAATCCGGCATTGGCACTTCCCCGCATGGATTTGTTGCATATATAGGATCTGCAGGCGTCGGATTTTTTCTGTTGATTTCATCTATGAAAAGTACACCTGGTTCAGCAGATTTCCATGCGCTGTAGGAGATAAGGTTGAACAGGCTTCTTGCACTCACTTTCCTTATAGGCTCCATATCCCGGGGGTTAAGAAGTCCGTATTCGCCATTGGTATCAACTGCCTGCATAAATTTGTCATCTGCCATCACCGATACATTGAAATTCTCCATCACGCCAGGGTTTTGTTTCATTGTTATGAATTCTTCTATGTCCGGATGCCACATGTGCATTGTCGCCATATTGGCTCCCCTTCTCTTTCCGCCCTGCTTGATTACATTGGTTGCATTGTCAAATGCGCTCATGAATGAGATTGGGCCTGAGGCAATTCCTGCAGTGCTTTTCACAAAATCCCCTTTTGGCCGAAGATAAGAAAAGCAGAATCCTGTGCCGCCTCCGGTTTTATGTATGATTGCCTGGTGCTTTACAGAGTCAAAGATCTGTTCGATACTGTCCTTTACAGGAAGAACAAAGCAGGCTGCCAGCTGCCCCAGCGGGGTTCCTGCGTTCATTAGGGTTGGTGAATTGGGCAGGAATTCAAAATTTGTCATGATCTGATAAAATGCTTCCGTGTAATGCTTTACTGTTTCCTCATCGGCACCATAATTTTTCTCGTTTGATGCAAGGTATTTCGCAACCCTTCTGAACAGCTCGCTTGGAGATTCCGTAACTTTGCCATTTTCGTCCTTAAGCAGATATCTTCTTTCAAGAACCTGTACAGAATTCAATGGCAGCTTGAGGTCATCCTCAACGCCGAGGAGTATTTTCATTTCGCGCTCAACATTTTTTCTGTGCCTGTATATTATGTATGATTTTGCAGTTGAAGCGTGACCTGTTTCAATCAAAGCCTTTTCTACAATATCCTGGATTTCCTCTACAGTAGGGACATATTCTTCCTTGTATTTCTGATTGAGAAATTCGATTACCTTGTCTGCAACAGCTTCAGCTTCAGTCCGGTCAGAACCGCCAACAGACTGTGCTGCCTTGAAAATTGCATTGATAATTTTCTCCTTGTCAAATGTGACGACCGACCCGTTTCGTTTCTTTATTTGTTTAATAGTCATACTCTCCACCTAATTAGAGCCCTCAAAAGCTAGTAGATTACAATGAGAATAAATAAAAATGATCATTTCTCAGAGGAGAAGCTAGTTCATATTTTTTCCATAAATTGCCACATTACCTTGAAGCATACAGTCCCGCAACCCCTCCAATTACGAAGTTAAAGAGGGATCCTATAAGAATCAGTCCAAATCCGCAGAAAATCTGCAAACCAAGCCCCAGCATACCGGTTACATCCCCAAAAACAGCGGCAGCAGCAACGCTCTCTGAAGATCCGAAACCGGCTCCTCCGGGGATCATGCCTGAAAGAACCAGAATCACAAGCAGCACATCCAGAGTTAGATGTACAGTGGCTATCAGAAAATAGCTGATGGCTGCTGTTGCTCCTGCACCGACCGCATCAAAGCCGTGTATTCTCACTGCGCGATATCCCGCCAGCAGGAACAGCCCAAGAAACAGCGGCAGCATCAAATAAGAGAATATTGATGTAATAGTCTGGATAACAGAGTTGTATTCGCCTTCTACCAGTACAGTAAGAAGCTGGAGTATCATTGACAGGATAACAATGATTATACCTGCTCCAACAAACAAAATGGAGGATTTCGCAATTTTTTTGATGTCCAGCTTCATTGTTCCATCTACACAGAAAAAATTTATAAATGAAAGCAGAGATTCATTATCATGAAATCAGCTTACCTGATACCGGCAATCATTGTTGTTCTGATGATATTACTGAACGGCACCAGCCCTTATCAGATCAACAGGGCACTTGCGCTTGCAGGAATAGCAGTTGTCGGCATTACTTTCATAGTGGGGCCATTGCCAAAGTATTTTCCCTGGTTCAACAGGATAAAAGTACACCGAAGATACCTTGGAGTTTCAGGTTTTCTGATTCTTCTGATTCATTCAATATTGTCATTCCAGCTTTTCTTTGGATCTGACATTGGAAAACTGCTCAATACAGAAAACCATCGCTTTCTATCTGCATTTTCAGCTGTTCTGGCATTTCTGATTTTCCTTGCGCTGACTTTGACATCAACAAACCGTGCAATGAGAATTCTTGGGCCAAACTGGAAAAAGCTGCAGACGTTCGGCTATGTAGGATTTGTGCTTTCAATAATACATTTCCACATTTCCATGGGCGGATCTTTCAATCTGTTTGAATTGATGCTCTTTGCTTTTGCTATTGCAGTGGTGGCAGTAAGGATTATCAGCATGAAAAAATGAATGTCATATCCCTGTCCAGCCTGCAGAATCCGAATCTTTCAAACTGTATTGTTGTACCTGGCTTTAATTGCTGGCATGCTTTTTCACAATAGCCTTCAAGCACTTCCATGCTTTCAGGGTCATACTCCCCGTCTTTGAGAAGATCCTTTGGAACCAGGATTTTGCATTTGACCGGATCAGATACCCACTGAATTTTTTTCTTCAGGATTTCTTCCCCAAGAAGTTTTGCCTTTCCTCCGGAATATTCGATGTTGCAAAGATCTTTAAGCCGGAGTTTTTCTCCGTCTTTTGGAGCATCCATGCTGTCTATATATATTGTTTCTGTTACCCGAATCTCCCGTTCTCCAAGATCATGCTTCGGGTGTTTTTTCAGTAATATTGTTTTTTCCCCAAGACCCTGAACTTCGATCTTTACAGGATCCCTTACAAAGAAATAATGCGGGGCCTGATGGTCGAGAAGCTTTCTGTTGTAGGATAGCAGCACTTCCCAGTCTGGCTCACTGTCAACTTTTGACAGCCCTATTTGCAGGACAAACTGCCGGATTGCCTCTGGCAGAATTCCCCTTCTTCTCAATCCTGCCAGGGTAGGCAGCCTCGGATCATCCCAGCCTGAAACTTTTCCTTCCATGACCAGCGGAGTGATAAGCCTTTTGCTTATTGGTGCATTTTTTATTGCCAGCCTGGAAAAACCAACAAGCTCCGGCACTTTCCATCCAAGAGCAGTGCATATCTGCCTGTAAAGATCGTCACGGAGTTCATATTCTTTTGACCGCATGGAATGGGTAATTCCTTCTTCATGATCCATTACAACAACTGCAAGATCATAGCCGGGCCACACTCTGTACTGTTTGTGCTTTCTGAAATGATGGGTTGTGATTATTCTTGCCAGTGTAGGATCCCGCAAGGCAGTATTGCTTGATTTCAGGTTGCCCTTGAAAAGAAGTATTGCTTCTCCCGGATTGTATTTTCCGTCAAGCATATCATTCCAGCGCCTGAGATTTTCTTCTTTGGACAATGACCGGTCCGGCACTGGCTTGCCGTCAGTCCTGCTTTGCCTTACTGATTCCTGGGAACTTGTGCAGACATATGCAGCATCATTTTCTATCAGGATTTTTGCTGCTTTGTATAAAAGTTCCATTTTGTCTGAAGTGTAAGTTTCCTTTTCCCATTTTATACCGAGCCATTCCAGATCGTGCTTGATTGAATCGGCATATTCCTGCGATTCCTTCTCCGGATTGGTGTCGTCAAATCGAAGGATCATATATCCGCCGTTTACTCTTGCGCCTTCATAGTCGATCCATGATGCCTTGGCATGCCCTATATGCAGATATCCTGAAGGCTCGGGCGGAAATCTTGTAACCGTTTTTCCTTTTACATTTGGCAGTGATATAACTTTTTGCTTTTCTTCTTTCACGCTATACGTGAATTCTTTCATTTCATTTTCCAGCTGTTCCCTTGACAGGCCGGAAGCCCTTGCAATTTCCTCTTTGATTTTTTGCATTATGGATTTCACATCTTTCTTTGCATCGGGAAACTCTGCAATAACCTTGCCAGTAACTGAGCCTGGATCTGCCTTGCCGTAATCAGCGATATTTTTGAGTACGTGCTTACGAATAATTGATTTGAGCATGGGAAAAATATGGAACTGCCATTTAATAAAATTACGGAATGTAAGTTTTCTTGACAGCAAGCCTGAACCTGTTTATTACCTGCCTGTATTTTGGAGGATCTTCTTTTCTGTTGAGTTTCCAGGACAGGTTCTCATAGACATCATACATGCAAAAGCGGTCTTCGTCTGTTTTAACAAAATCCTTCATTTTAGGATTGTCCCTAACTATCTGGGCCACAGTGTCTTTATACAGTGCATTGATAACAAGATTGTACATCTGGTTGGCTTCCTGCTCGTTTAGCGTGGAAAGTGCATTTCCAAAAGCCCCGAGCGACATGTTGTAAGCCTGCCTTATCCGGATCCAGTTTCTTCTGAGCTGTGGCGTTATTTCCAGTTTGTTTTCACTGGCTGTTTCTTTTTTATCTTGTTTTTTTGCAGTTTTCTTTTCTGCCTGGTTTTTCTTTGTCAAAATAACACCTATTTTTGTTTTGTAGCATTGACATAAAAATGCTTCGCAAACAGAATTTTACGCTGTTATAAAAAATGGATTGATATATAAAGATTTTGAAGCCTTTACTTAGCGGAGGACAAACGATTATGAGAAGAGCAGTTATTGCAGCAACAGTTGCAGCCATTGCATCTGCATGCGGCAGATCCGAAACCAGCAAAGAGAAGCCGGATTATAGATATTACAAGCCAGACACTGAATTATCTTCAAAGCAAATGATAGTCACCGGCAAAACAGAATTAAGGATCATAAGGATTCCAAAGATTGTGATTCTGGGAGATTCTATTTTATCATGGAACGATTCTTATGTTTCACAGAAAATATATGAGAAAATCTCAGAAAAAAACGACGAAAGCATTGTAACAAACTCCGCCAGACAAGGCCAGCTTGTAAGGGACTGGATAGGAGAGCAGTTTGACAAATATGTCATTGACCGGAATTACAATACAATTGTCCTGCAGGGCGGCGTAAACGACATCATGTGGTGGATAATGCAAAGCAGGCCAGCTGCCAGGGAACACGAATTCCAGAAACTGATAAAGATATTTGAAACAATGGTTGAGGATGCAGGCATAAACGAAAAAGCGCTCGTTCTTGTCACTGTTTCTCCCTGGAAAAACAAGGGGCAGTGGAATGGCCAGGCACAGGAGTTCACTGAAAGGCTGAATTCCTGGATGAGAGAACAGCGCGGGAAAAAACACGTTTATCTTGCAGACAGCTATTCTGCCCTGGTCCAGCCAGGAGATCAGTTCATGAAGCCTGAATATCAGGGAAAGGATGCCCAGCACCCCAATGAAAAAGGCAGTGCTGTGATTGCAAAAGTGATTTCAAAGGCCCTGGAAGATATTGAGTAATGCTTTTCTGATACAAACATTTATAAATAAGTTTTTCCCTAAATTAGGATAATAGCTGATAAGGAGGTGTAGTACCATGGAAAGCATAAACAGATTTGGAAGGAAAATGCACTTGTTCTATTGGTTGGGCTATACCTTTATTGTAGGCAACTATAATTTAAGCGGGAATAACAGGGTTTGAAAAAACCGTGACACTTGAAACTCCCGCGGCGGAAGATCTTCGGATTAAAAACACCGCCATCTAATTGGCAATTCATAACGGATTATCAGGGAAGCCGTCAGGCTTCCCAAATCAAATGGTGATACTAGTGAATAGCAGTATGGTTCAGGCTCCGGAACCTGAAATAATAATGGAGCCTCCCGGTCCGGAAAGGACCGACTACGTCCGCAGGGGACGTCCGAAAAAAGCCAGCCACGAGGCAAGGATGCATGAGGTATTGCATCTTTATTTCGTTGAAAGGCTTTCAATGAGAAAAATCGCCGAAGTCATGGGCGTATCGCACATGTCGGTATACAGAATGCTCAGTGATCCAAATGTAGAGGTATTACTGTAAAACGGATAGCTGGGAAATTTCTTTTTTTTCTTTATCTTTTTTCTTTGATAATAAAAATGTTACTTCGTGGGTGCTTTCAGCTTTTCAAGGTGGTGGGCAAAAATTTCATTGACATGCTCAAGCAAAGGAATTTCCTCTTCCCTGAAATGCCCTGCAATTCTTTTTTCATAATCGCCCCAGCCGTCATCCTTATAAAATACAGTAACTGCTGAGACAATGTTGTTGGTTACATAAAACAAAAATGCACCGAAATCAAGCTCATTCTCATCTGCAAATTCCCTTAGTTTTTCTATTGCCGTTTTTGTTTTTTCGTCATGCAGGGATTCGAGGAATTTTGCCTTTACTTCAGGTGAAATGCCTTCCGGCAGATCATTCAGGCATTTCAGGTCATCAATCATTGCCCTCACTGCGACAAGAGTAAAATCATGGTTGGCAGCATCCATTGCATTTGTCTGGTAATCGTCATCTTCGGGCAATTCCCTCATTCCCTGCAATAAAGAATCAATTTCTATTTTATGACCGCTGAGAGCCATCATGCCTTCTACAAGTTTGACTTTTTCCAGTTCAGAATCAGTCATATTGAATTTGCTTTTCAGTATCCTGTCCACGGCATCCTGCCGGGGGTCTTTTTTCCTGGTTTTCACAGATAATAATCAGATCAGAAAGGCATTAATTATATTGAGTATTGTTTAGTTTTATTGAACAACTTGTTTAGTTTTATTAAACACTTCATGGAGATTAACAACTAAGAAAAAATCAGGATAAGAAGAAGAAACTCACGCTTCATTTAGAGTTATAAGTATAACTTTTTTCTCGCACACGCATTCCAATCATTTTGATGATGTGTTATCAAAATTTGGAGGTGATCTATCCGCAGGTTCCCCTACGGATACCTTGTTACGACTTAGCCCCCCTCACGTCCCTCCGGTTCGAACCCGGCATAAACCAGGACCTCACCGAAAAAACATTTGGGTGACTTGACGGGCGGTGTGTGCAAGGAGCGGGGACACATTCACCGCGCGATAGTGACACGCGATTACTAGCCATTCCATTTTCACGAGGGTGGGTTTCAACCCTCGATCCAAACCACGGATGGATTTCGGGGATTGGCTCCTCCTTTCGAAGTTGCAGCCCATTGTTCCATCCACTGTATGCCGCGTGTAGCCCAAGTAGTTTCGGACCATACTGACCTACCGTCGCCCACTCCTTCCTCCCATTTAGCACGGGCAGTCCGTTTAAAGTACACCTTCCCCGGAGGGAAAGTTAGTAACTAAACGCATGGGTCTCGCTCGTTGCCTGACTTAACAGGACAGTTCACACCACGAGCTGACGATGGCCATGCAATACCTCTCGGCTTGTCAGGCAAGACCTTCGGCCTGGCCGTCATTCTGCCGTCTCCACTGGTGATATTTCCGGCGTTGTATCCAATTAAACCGTAGCATCCACGGCTTGTGGTGCTCCCCCGCCAATTCCTTTAAGTTTAAATCTTGCGATCGTACTCCCCAGGCGGCAGACTTAAGACCTACGCTACAGCACTGCATATGATTACTCATATGCAACACCAAAGTCTGCATAATTTACTGCTAGGACTACCGGGGTATCTAATCCCGTTCGCTCCCCTAGCCTTCGTCCCTCACTGTCGGACACGTTTTGGGTCGGCGCCTTCGCCACTGGTAGTCCATCCAGGCTCAACGGATTTTACCCCTACCCTGAATGTACTCCGACCCTCCCCCGTTCCCTAGACAGGCAGTATCAACTGCAAGCGTTAGAGTTGAGCTCCAACATTTCACAGTGGACTTACCCATCCAGCTACGGACGCTTTAGGCCCAGTATTCGTGGATACCACTCGAGGCGCTGGTGTTACCGCGGCGGCTGCCACCAGTCATAGGCCACTCCCTATTGACTGTTCAACCAATAAAGGATGTGTTTGCCCACACCCTTATTCTCCAAGCTGTGTACACTTGGTAAAAGACAACAGCAATGCTGCTGCCACTCAGACTTCCCCTATCACGCTTTCGCGCATTGTAGAGGTTTCGCGCCTGCTGCACCCCGTAGGGCTAGGGACCTTGTCTCAGTTCCCTTCTGGGGGCCACCACTCTCATGGCCCCTACGGATTATCGGCTTGGTGAGCCATTATCTCGCCAACTACCATGATCCGGCGCAGTCTCATCCTAAGGCCCGCTGGCTCCAATTCACCAGAGATTTAAACGCTCAAGCATTCCAGCATAGAGCATCTATCGCGGGTTACCCTCAGTTTCCCGAGGTTGTCCACGTCCTTAGGGTAGATTGACTACGTGTTACTCAGCCTTATGCCCCCCATCCAAGTGAATGAGGCGACTTGCATGGCTTAGTCGAAGTCTGATAGCAGTATCCTCCAGCAGGATCAACTGGAATTGATCTTCTGCTGAACCGAATTTTGAAGTTAATTATTATTCGGAATCGACGTTATACTTACATCTACTCTTGAAGCGTGAGTCGAATCTATAAGCAATAGATTTCAAGTCTCAAGACGAGACACAGTCTCAATTAACTAAAATTGAAACCGAAAAAACGGTGAGACTAATATACGATAGACCAGTTTATAAATCTAACGGGAACCCGGGCCGACTGGAGGAAAATAAGGCTGAAACCGAAAAATAACGCAAATTATTTATAAACAATAAGGCGATAGCTTTTCATGGATGACAGGATAGTTCTTGACAGAAAGAGCTTTGAGGCTCTGGCAGTCGATACCAGGGTGAAAATCCTGAAATCCCTGAAACAAAGAAGGAAAACGCTTACTGAACTGGCCAAAGAACAAAACATGTCAGTATCAGGAATAAAGGAACATCTTGAGGTTCTGGAAAAAACAGGGCTGATTGAAAAGATAGACGATGGCCACAAATGGAAATATTATGAGCTCACAAAAAAAGGGAATGAGATTATTGGTCCCAGAGAAGTAAAAGTAATGATCCTGCTTTCCATTTCAATAGTATCATTAATTGCATCGCTTTTCGTAATGATGGTTCCTGCCCAGATGGCTGCAACTGAGACGTTGCAGAACGCCGGTGCATCTGAAGAGGAATTTGCTGCAGATAAAATAATGGTAACTGCAGAGGCAGTTCCAGAGGCTGCGGGGGATTTCTACAAAACAGAATCAGAAGAGGATATGGAATCTGTACCGGATCGTCTGGCAAGAGCAAACATAAGCCGGGCAACGGATGAAGAACCGTCTCCGGTTCCCGGAGCAGTAGCGCTTATCAGTGCAATAACAATAATCGCATCTATCGCAGTAATGGCAAAAAACAGAATGCGGTAGATTTTCCTTTGAATGCAACGCCTGTCATGTTCCGGAATTTCTTTTCTAACCGGCCTCGTGCCTGCAATAAAACCACAAACAGCATCAGCGAGATAGGCAGTACAGCAGAATTACCATGAACCCTAAATCTTCATAAATATTCATATGATTATATCCTTATGTTCGGCTTCAAAATAAAGGCGCCTGAATTTGCAGATGTAAAATGGCTAAATTCAAAGCCAGTCAGGATTAAGGATCTCAAGGGAAAAGTGATTTTGATAAATTTCTGGACCTCAAGCTCCATCAACTGCCATAGGACAATGCCTTATCTCAAAAAATGGCACCAGAAATATCACAAAAAGGGCCTTGCAATAATAGGGATACATTCACCGGAATTCGCATTTGAGGAAAAAGAGGACATTGTTAAAAAAGCAGTCAGGGAACTGGGACTAAAGTACCCCGTCTGCATGGACAACAAAATGAGGATGTGGAGCCTTTACAACAACCGCTACTGGCCTGCAACATTCCTGATTGACAAGGAAGGTAACATTGAGTATGTTCATTTTGGAGAAGGCATGTATGAAGACACAGAAGATGCAATACAGATATTGCTTGGTATCCAAGGCAAAAAGGAAAAAGAAAATCTGCTTGACTACATGTTTGACCAGACTCCGCAAACATATGCTGGCTTCCTTAGAAACAGGGGACTTGGTTCAGGCCTGATAAGCGGAAGTAAATACAATTATTATGTTGACAGGAACGAACATGTTCCAGGGATTATCTATCCTGACGGAAGATGGGAGCAGGAAAAGGAATATATTGAACTTAAAAACAGCCCTGGAAAACTATCCTTCCGCTTTAATGCAAGGGAGGTAAATATTGTAATTGTGCCTCTCGGCAAATCAGTACGGGCAGACATCTTCATAGACAACAGGAAAAAGAAGGCAATTGCCATAAACAAACCCGGGATCTACAATGTCTTCAGGGACAAAAAATACAGGGAACGTGATCTCGGCCTGGTATTCAGGGGAAAGGCAAGGGTATATGTTTTCACCTTTGGATAATAGCAAGTTATAAAAACACAATTTACTATTATTATAAACATGTTAACAGTTGTTGCCCGCCCACAAAAAAGCAGGCTTGATAAAATCGGGGATAATATAGAGACTGCAAACAGATTCAGCCTTTTCAGGACAGGCAATGCACTTGAGGGAATCCAGAAAAAGCTTATACACCTGAACGGAAACAATGATGAGATTTTAACAGCAATAGGAAACGCCCGTGAAACTCTTGAAGACGAACATTCGGACGTGGGAACTGCCAACAGATATCAGTACAGAAAAAAAAGGGGGCTTGTTGGTGCCTGTGCCCTTCTGGCAACAATGGTGGCAAATATTGCAATCAAAGCACCACCCGATTTCTTAAGGAATTTTCCATCCGGCATCAAAGATAATTTCCAGATGATAATTGCAGGAATGCTTTTGGTTGGTGCCGCTGTGGGGCCGGCAAGAGACTTCATTTTTTCAGAAAAATATGGAAATGTCAGGTTCAAGATACAAAAATTCCTTGAGGATCTTGAAAAAGATATCAAAAAGCCTTAGACAGTCTTTGCATGATTGTAATTATGGAAAGCGCTATTACCAGGATCATAGAATAGACAAAATAATCCATTGAAACGGCTATCCCTGCAATCATTCCGGTGATCAGAATAATCAGCCTTTCAGGGCGTTCGCATAAACCTCCCATTTTCAGTGCATTTTCTCTGGATACCACTTCCTTGTGGTCTGCATATGCCCTAACAAATGAAACCATTGATGTCCCGAAAAACAAAACGCCTGCAAGCCAGATTTTAGCATCAATGAAAATTTCAGGCAGAGGGTAGAACATTAATGAAAAAAGGAGCAGTGCCTCCACAAATCTGTCAGTAACGCCATCTAGGAAGCCGCCTAATTTCGTAACTTCATTTCTTGCGCGTGCAACTGCACCGTCAACAAAATCAAGCAAGGCAGCAACTGCAAAGAGGATTAAACCTGCAACAAGGCCTGTTGTTGCAATGGTGTATGCAGCTAGAACAGCAACCAGTAATGAAATTAAGGTCCAGTGGTTTGGAGACAATGGAATTGCGGCAAGCAGGCCGCCCATAGTTTCCTGAAACTTTTTCAATGAACCTGATTGTTTCAACATATCAAACATAATCCCCGGTGCAGGTCACTTAAGATTCAAAAGCTTCCTGAACTTTTCAACATCAAAACCAATTACAACTTCGTCGTCAATAACAGTTACGGGTATTCCGCCCTGGCCGCTCAGTTCCATCGATTCCCTGGCATTTTCAGGATCGTCAACATCCTTTTCCTGAAATTCAACACCATTTTCCCTGAGGAAATCTGTTACCCTGTGGCACCAGGAACACCATTCTGCCTTGTATACCAATACTTTTGCCATAATTAAGCCTCGAAGAATTGAAACAACTACTCTTTATAAAGTTACTCAAAGATTGTTTTGCATGGCGCTAGAGTTCCTCGTAATAGGCATTACAATCGTCATTGGCTTCATAGCAAACCAGATATTCGATAAAACCAAAATATCTTATGTCATATTTTTGATACTTTTTGGAATTCTTCTCGGACCTGTTCTTGGGCTCCTGGATGTTTCTGCAGAATCATTGATAGTATCCATTCTGCCATTCATTGCTTCTGTTGCCCTTATCTTTCTTTTGTTTGAAGGAGGAATTGAATTCGACATATTCCGGCTTGCCGGCTCAATACCTAAAAGCACACTATATACATTTTTGACATTCATTGTTGGAACCCTTGCCATAAGCATTTTCTGCACCGCTTTTCTTGGATGGGATATTCTGCACGGGGCACTTCTGGGAGCAATTATAGGAGGGCCGAGCGGGGCTGTGGTTATTTCAATGATCCAGAATGCCAAAATAAGAAAGGACATCAAATCCCTTCTTACAGTTGAATCGACCCTGACTGATGCGCTGGTCATAATCACTGCAGTCATACTGATGCAGGTAATAACGAGCGATATAGATCTGATGCCCAAGGCAATATTCGGCCTTTTCCTGGCATCATTCAGCAATGCAATAGCAATCGGACTTTTGGGGGGATTTATCTGGATTTTCTTCATGAACAAATTCGAGCTCCACATGTATTCCTACATGCTCATGATTGCTCTTTTGCTTGGCCTGTTTGCAGTTGCTGAGGAAGCCGGAGCAAGCGGAGGGATAGCTGTTTTCTGCTTTGGGCTTGTTCTGGGCAATGCCAGAAAACTGGCAAAATTCGTCAATGTTGAATGGATAAACCCTTTAAGCCGGACAAACAGGCTGTTCCAGGAGGAAGTGATATTTTTCGTAAGGACTTTCTTCTTTGTTTATGTTGGTTTGCTTATGTCCCTCAACTACTTTACCATGGACGTAATGGTTGTTTCCATTGGACTTGTGGTTTTAATAATGATTATAAGGGCCGGAACAGCAAAACTCATACTCGGCGAAATGCGCCGCAGAGACATTAAAATAGTTACTACTGTTATGCCACGGGGACTCGCAGCAGCAGTTGTAGCCACATTGCCTGCAATCAGCGGAATAGTGCTGATAAACTTCCAGGAATATGTTTTCACAGTAATACTTCTTACAAACATCATTGCAACCGCAGGAGTCTTTCTTTTTGAAAAGGAGGATATTGAAATAAAAAACAACGGAAAACAACTGAAGAAAAACCACAATAGAGAAGAAAAGAAATAAAATAACCATACAGCTAATTATCGATCCTATGGCAACAAGAGTAGCAGTTATAGACCGGAATATCTGCATCGAAAAAAGATGCGGCTATGCTTGCATAAAGGTATGTCCGCCAAACAGAATGGGCGAGGAATGCATAGTAGTTGAAGAAAACGGCATATACCCGGTCATATCCGAGCCGCTCTGCATTGGCTGCGGCCTGTGTGTGAAAAAATGTCCTGTGCAGTGCATCAGTATTGTGAATCTTGCCGGAGAACTGGAAAATCCGGTTTATCAGTACGGAATAAACACTTTCAGGCTCTATGGCCTGCCTTTGCCTGAAGAGGGGTGTGTTGCCCTGGTGGGCAAAAACGGGATAGGAAAAACAACTGCAATAAGGCTTCTGTCAAGACAGATCAATCCGAATTTTGCAATCTTTGAGAAAAAGCTCACTGAACAGGAGATGCTTGAAAAACTGCCCCTGGAAACAAGAAGATATTTCCAGAGCAACAGCAAAATAAGGATAAGCTCAAAACCCCAGAATATCGAAAAGATAAGGGATGCATTTGACGGCACAGTAAGGGAATTGTTTGAGAAGGTTGGCTGCAATGCAAATTTCCTGGCAGAAAAATTCGAGATCAGAAATATTCTTGAGAGGAGGATTTCGCAGCTTTCTGGAGGGGAACTTCAGAAAGTTGCAGTCGCAACAGCATACATGAAGGATGCAGACGTCTATTATTTCGATGAGGCAACAAATTATCTTGACATTGAGGAAAGGCTCAAGGTGGGCGTCCTGCTCAGGGAATTGTCAGAAAAGAAAAAAGTGATAATGGCAGAGCATGATCTGACAGTCCTGGATTATGTAAGCGATTATGTCTATCTCTTCTATGGAGACGAAAATGTTTATGGTGTAGTTTCCGGACTTAAGAATACCCGTGCAGGGATCAATGAATATATTGCAGGGTTCCTAAAGGAAGAAAATGTCAAATTCAGGAACTATGAGATAATATTCACCAAGCATTCTGAAGGTACGGTAAAAACCCCTAAACTGCTCGCCTATGGTGAAATGGCCAAGCAGTTTGAAGGATTTGCTTTTACCAGCAGTTCCGGTGAAATAAAAAAAGGGGAGATTCTTGGAATTGTAGGAAAAAATGCCCTTGGAAAATCCCTGTTTGTAAAAATGCTTGCGGGGGTTGAAGATGGAGGGGGGAAACCCAGCTTAAGAATCTCCTATAAACCGCAGTATATTACTGCACAGGACAAAACTGTCGGAGATTATCTTTCTGACTGCAGGGGAACGCTTTTTGAAAACTGCAAAAGAAAACTGAATATAGGACCATTGTTCGATAAAAGCATGATGGAATTGTCAGGCGGCCAGTTACAGAGGGTAGAGCTGACAAAGGCGCTTTGCAGGGAAGCAGAGATCTATCTTTTTGATGAGCCAAGCGCATTCCTGGACATTGAACAGAGATTTGAATTCGCTGCTTTGCTAAGGAAGGCAATAAGCGAGAGCGAAAAATCCGCATTTGTAGTTGATCATGACATTGTTTTCATTGATGCCATTTCAAACAGGCTGATTGTTTTTGACGGCGAGAGTTCTGTAAATGGCCATGCATCCGCGCCATTGGATAAAAAAAGCGGCATGAACAGCTTCCTGAAAGTTGCAGGAATAACAATGAGAAGAGACAGGGATTCTGCAAGGCCCAGGATCAACAAGCCCGGCAGCCAGCTTGACAGTGAACAGCGGGATTCCGGAAACTATTATGGATAGCTCACGTTTATAAAAAAAGATGGATCAGCGGCAACGCCGAAGCTGGCGGAACCTTTCACTGAAATGCCATTTGACATAAAGGGAGGGATCTCCTGGAAACAAATGAAAAAAGAACTGCACTTGCCCGGGCAATGAGAATAATTCACTGAATAGGAAACTGCACAAAGGCCGACCTGAAATAGTGAACTGCTGCCTCCGGGGGTATCTGCGGGCAAACAATCTTCTTGACAGCCTTCCTTTCATGAGAGAAAGAAAACTAATGAGAAACTGGAGGAGCATGGCAAGTAAACAGATAATGGATTATGCAAAAGAATTCATAGGAAAAAATGCGATAAAAACAAAATTAAGGAATGCGGATCCGGATTGTATAAGGCCCTGCAGCAAAGGGAGCTTTTAAAAAAATCTGCCTGCCGAAAAGAATTAGTTAATCTTTAAGGCTTCTTTCAGTTTAGGAACGTTGAATCCTACGATTATTTTACCGTTAACGTCAGTTACGGGAACGGCCAGTCCTCCGCTTTTTTGTTGCAGTTCCGCTGCATAATCGTGATTTTCGTTGGCATTCCTTTCTTCGAATTGAATGTTATTCTGCTTTAAAAAATCCTTTAGTTTCACGCACCAGGGACAGTGCGTAGTGCTGTATACAATTACCATGGCCAGGAATAAGAATAAAAAGATTAAAAAAATATGCCCAAGCAAGACAAATATGACAGTAAAATCTGCAAAAAAGGTATGGATGAACGGAAGATATGTAAACTGGGAAAATGCAAAAGTGCATATCCTTACACATGCCCTGCACTATGGAACGGCTATTTTTGAAGGAATAAGATGCTATGATACACTTTCAGGACCTGCAGTATTCAGGATGAAAGACCATTACGAAAGACTCGCCGGCGGCGCAAAAACTTATCAGTTCGAACTTGATTATTCAGTGGATCAGCTATGCAAAATAACAAAAGAACTGATAAGAAAAAACAACCTGAAGAGCTGTTACATCAGGCCAATCTGCTATGTAGGCTACAAAACTATAGGGCTGGACATAAGGGAAGCCCCGTTTGAGCTTGCAGTCATAACCATTCCATTTGGCAAATATTACGGAAAGAAATCCGAAACCGGAATTTCCTGCAAGCTTTCAAGCTGGAAAAGGATTGATACTGAAATATTGTCACCCCATGTCAAGGCAAGCGCAAATTACATGAACTCGATACTTGCCAGGAAGGAAGCCACTGATTCCGGCTACGACGAGGCAATAATGCTTAATGGGCAGGGCAGGGTTGCAGAAGGTTCAGCTGAAAACCTGTTCATTGTGGAAAATGGCGTGCTTGTTACCCCGCCAGTTTATGAGCAGGTTCTGAAAGGAATAACCAGGGAAAGCGTGATGGAAATTGCAAGAGAAATGGGGATTCCTGTTGTTGAAAGGCCTTTGCTAAGGGATGAACTTTACACCGCAGAAGAGGTGTTTTTGACAGGGACTGCTGCTGAAATTACCCCTGTTGCTGAAATTGACAAAAGAAAGATAACTAAGGGCAAAGGACCAATAACCAGGGAACTTCACAATGCATTCTTCAAAATTGTGCAGGGAAAGGATGAAAGGTTTATGAAATGGCTGGATCACGTAAATCAATAGGATTATAAAAACAAAATTATAACAATTATAACATGAAAAGTCCGCTTCCTTACAAGTATTATGCCTGCTCAGTTGCAGTGCCGCCGGTAATGAGGGTAAGGCGGCCGCTGGAGGAGGAAATATACAATAGGATGTCGGATGGAGAAAATATCCTGCTTCGGGGCATTCCAAAAATAGGAAAAAGCATCACTACGTCTGCAGTAATTTCAAAAGCCGAAAGAGAAACCGTGCTGGCCGGAGTTCCAATGATAAAAACTGGTGAGGAAGTTAAAGGTCTCTTTGAGTCCATGAAATCTGATGAAAAAATGTTTATTCTGATAGAGGATTTTAACCGCCTTTCCGTTCTTGAACCAGTGGAGATCAGAAAAATACTTGAAAAACTGAACAATCCTCCAAAAAATGTAACTGTGATAATTTCAAGCCTGACAAACCATATTCTTGACGGCATGATGGAAAAAGAGCTTGGCAACTACACGATCATTGATATCAGATCAATAAGCGATATTGAAACAGATTATCTTGTAAGAGAGCCTGCGAGAGGATATGGCATAGCATACAAAACAGATGCAGTTGAAGCAATAGCAAAATTCTCGGGCAGGCGGCCGTTGGAAGTTTTTATAATGTGCTACCTTACAACCTCGATTCTTGATCAGCACGATCTTCTCAGGTATGGTGCGCCAATAGGCAAAGAGCAGGTTGAGCATGCGATGGATCTGCCCATTTTGCAGATGAACAGCGCTGGGATGAGCATGATCAGCCACTATAAAAGAGTGTTTGAAAACTGCCTGGACAATGATGAAAGAATGTCGCTTGAGATGATCAATGCTGGCTTTGATATTGAAGACAAGAAAAAATTAGGGCGTCTTGAAGCCCTTGGCCTGGTAACGGGCCAGAGAATAAACGGGGAACTGTTGCGTGATTTGATCGATAGTGGTTTCCTGGGCAACTAGTTTTATAACTTATGCTCTTTAATTCGATAAACACTGGGGTCGTGGGCTAACCTGGTATGCTGCAGCCTTCGGGAGGCTGTGATCTGAGTTCGAATCTCGGCGACCCCATTAAACTTTACCCCGGCCCAACCAATGGCAAGGTTTAATCAAACACCCTGTCCGGTTCTTCTGGTTTTTCATGTCTGGCCAGGAAAGTTTAATCAGAGCTCATGAGGCTTTTTAAGAGTAGGCTGCATATTTTCAGACATGATAATGAGGCTTGTGGCAACAACACAGAACCTGCTTGAGGCAAACAAGGTTGCAGAAGACTATGAAATGAATGGTTTTAAGGTAAGAATAATAGAAAACAAGCAGGGAACCATGTCAGTCTATCAGGTTTTTGCCGGAAAGCATGAAGGAATGGCCTAGCGTATGTACCTGAGCTGAGGAACGGTTGCGCTTGGGTTTTGCATATTCTGTGCATTGTGCATCTGCTGAACCAGTTTTTTCCTTCGTTCTAATTCTTCCTGGAACTTTTGCCAGATCTGCTTGCCTTCTTTTTCCGATAGGATCTTTATTACAAAAAGATTTCTGTATCTCGAAGTAGGAGACATTGGGGTGTAATCATTAAGCACATAATCCCCTTTCTTTATACTTCCTGAGATTTTCCTGTGCACTGGCAGTATAAGAAGATTATTATCCCACATTTTAATCAGTGCCTGCACGCTATCATCAGCACTTACGACGCCTTTTGTTTTCGGAGAAACAATATTTTCAACTATTCCAATATGATACATTAAGCCACCTGACATAGAATCGGGATAAACTTATTTAATACTGATCCGGTTAGCTTAATTGTTTGGTTTTTTTCATATATGTGTTCAAAAATCCAAACATGAAAATTTTTCAGGATTTTTGTGTTTTAGAGAAGAAATTGCTTTTACTTCCACCACTTAATTTAGTGAAAAACAACATTTTTGAAATCGGCACTCAAAAAATGCTCCGAGATTAACTTGCGGGCTAAAATCATAATAAATCTTTTTTAATAACTTTTAATTGCGATATTTAACCATTTCACCACACTAAAAATAGAAAAGTATTTAAATAACTCAGGAATTGACATAAACCCTGAGAGGGGTGGGAGGTACGGTCCCCTGGATCGTACCCCCCTTTTATTTACACACTTTGGGAGGGGTGCGTATATGGGTGGGATTAGTACAATCGGCTTCCGTAAGGCCGATTTCGAGAGAGAGGTTACGGATGTATTGAGAGAGGGGGTACAGGAAATGTCCCTGTACGCAAAGAATCCTGAGGCATTCATGGATGCCTGCAACAGGATGGACTGCAGGATAGGAGAGATAGTCCAGAGACACCGGGCACCTGCAAATGATGTATCAAAGCTGAAGGAAAGGGTAGGCGAAATAATCCAGAGTGCCATAAGAGCATATGATGTTGATCTTGCGCCTTATCTTGAAAAACAGGTCAGGAAGGCAAGCTGCCAGATCCTGAATGCTCTTGGAAAACAAATAAGCCTGGAAGACCCCATGAACAGCTGCCTGCACATGCTCCAATGCAATGGCCTTACATATGAACAGGCAACTACTGCAATCACCGAATTTTCTGAACACAGGGGAACCACTACGGAGATAATAGGAAAAATAGGCTACCGTGATGAATTCAGGCCGTTTCTGAGGCTGCTTGAAGAAAAAGGAATTCCAAGGGTATCCCAGGCAGCGAGAGAAGAGCTTCATTCAGTATTTTCTCAGCCGACGGCAAAGCTGCTCAGGCTGTCAGAAAAAAAACAGAATGCAATTCCATTGAGGCAGGCAAGGCATTAAAACTTCTTTTTCTTTTAACTCATTATGGTTACTAAACTCCCCGAGTGGTTTCGAATCAGATATATTAGCAATGAACAAAGCCGGCTCGTTGGTAACCTAATGAGTTTTTATAATCTTAATTCCGTCTGCCAGAGCGCCCACTGCCCCAACAGGTATGAATGCTGGAGCCAGAAAACCGCCAGTTTCATGATAATGGGGGAGTATTGCACGCGGGGGTGCAGGTTTTGTGCAGTGAAAACAATGGCAGAACCTCCTCCTTTGAATCCTGAAGAACCGGAAAACCTTGCAGAGGCAATTTCAAAGCTCGGATTGAAGTATGTTGTAGTAACATCAGTAGACCGGGATGACCTTGAAGACGGCGGATCATGGCATTTTGCCAGATGCATAAGAAAACTCAGGGAAAAATGCCCGGATGTCATTGTGGAGGCTCTTATTCCGGACTTCCGGGCAAATGAATCCCTGTTATATAATATAATAAAGGCAAAGCCTCATGTAGTTTCACACAATCTTGAGACAGTTGAAAGGCTTACGCCGGAAGTACGGGACAGAAGAGCAGGATATCTTCAGTCATTGAAAGTTCTGGAATATATCGGAAAAAACAGCGTGACGACCAAATCCGGGATAATGCTCGGAATGGGTGAAAAGCAGGAAGAAATAATAAAAGCAATGAAGGATCTGCGTGCCATTGGCGTTTCCATCATTACAATAGGCCAGTATCTGAGCCCTGGCAGACCCTACTATCCCGTAAAGGAATATATCCGCCCGGAAAAATTCATGGAATATCAGGAGATAGGGTATGCTCTTGGATTCAGGCATGTTATGTCAGGCCCTTTGGTGCGGAGTTCATACAGGGCCGGGGAAATTGGAACAGATTTATTAAAGTAAACCCAGTATTCTGATTATGCCAATTAGCAGGGTATTCGAAGGGTCCGTTGATTACATTCAGATTCTCGACAGATATGGTACGGCAGACATCAATTATGATCCTAATTTTTCTGAAGAAATGCTCAAACGTATGTACATCTTCATGGTGCTTGCAAGAAGATGGGACAAAAAAAACATTGCGCTGCAGAGAACAGGCAGAATGTACACGTACGCTCCGCTTGAAGGCCAGGAAGCAATACAGGTAGGAGCAACACTTGCCCTGGAAAAAGAAGACTGGGCATATCCTTCATACCGCGAATCAATGATATATCATATGCGCGGAATACCATTATCACTGGTTGACCTCTGCTGGAAAGGTATTGAAGAGGGATTGAAGATCGATCCCAAATGGAAATGTTTCCCATATGTAATACCCATTGGAACCCAGCTGCCTCAGGCAGTTGGAGCAGGGTATGCATTGCAAAAAAGAGGAAAAAAAGGGGCAGTGCTTGTCTTTGGAGGCGATGGCTCCACCAGTGAAGGAGAATTCCATGATGCAATGAACTTTGCAGGCGTACTAAATACCCCGACTGTTTTTCTTATTTCAAATAACCAGTATGCAATTTCAGTTCCGAGAAAATGGCAGACAAAGTCAAAGACCCTTGCACAGAAAGCACTTGCATATGGGTTTCATGGCGTCCAGATAGATGGAAATGACATTTTTGCGGTTTATACTACTGTAAAACAGGCACTGAAGAAGGCAAGGGAAGGCGGCGGCCCCACTCTTATAGAGGCGGTAACCTACCGGATAGGAGCGCACACCACAGCAGATGATCCTGGAAAGTACAGGCCAAAGGAAGAAGAGGAGTACTGGAGGGAAAGAGATCCGATCACAAGACTGCAGATTTATATGAAAAACAAGGGATACTGGGACAGCAGGTTTGAGGAAATAGTAAATACAAGATGCGACAAAAGAATTGAAGAAGCGCTTAAAGAGGCCGAGGCATTCAAACAGGATCCAAAAGAGATATTCAAACACGTGTATGCAGATATAACTGAAGATCTTGAGGAGCAGATGAAAGAATGCTTTGAGGAGGGATCGCAATGAAAATGACAATGGCCCAGGCAATCAACAAATGCCTGTTCCAGGAAATGGAAAGGGACGAAAGCATTGTACTCATTGGCGAGGATGTAGGTGTTGACGGAGGGGTCTTCAGGGTAACTGAAGGGCTCTACGACAAATTTGGAAGGGAGCGTGTCATAGACAGTCCTCTTTCAGAATCAGGAATTGTTGGAACTGCAATAGGGATGGCAACCCATGGCTTGCGGCCTGTTGCAGAAATCCAGTTCTCGGGGTTTTTCTATAATGCGTTCCATCACATTGAACAGCAGGCGTCAAGATTAAGAAACCGGACACGGGGGATGTTCACAGTCCCTATGGTGGTGCGGCTGCCGTACGGCGGCGCAATCAATGCGCTGGAGCACCATGGAGAAAGCATGGAATCCGTTTTTATACACATCCCCGGAATCAAGGTTGTTTGTCCTTCATCCCCGCATGATGCAAAAGGGCTGCTTGCCTCATCCCTGACAGACAAGGACACAGTGCTTTTTTTTGAGCCGAAGAGGCTTTACAGGGCATTCCGGGAAGAAGTGCCTGAGGAAAGATATGATATACCTTTGGGAAAAGCAAATGTCATTGAAAATGGATCTGATGTTACGCTGATCAGCTGGGGCGCAATGACTTATGTAAGCAGAGAAGCAGTCGAGGAAGCAAAACAGCAGGGAATTTCAGTTGAGCACATAGACCTTAGAACACTCTCTCCGTGCGACTGGAATTCCATTCACAGATCAATAGCAAAAACAGGCCGGGCGGTAATAGTTCATGAGGCAAAGAAAACCATGGGATTTGCAGCAGAAATTGCTGCAAGGATAGCGGAAAAGGATCTGATGCACCTTGAAGCACCCATAAAAAGAGTGACTGGCTGGGACATTATAATTCCATATCCGCCATTGGAAAAGCATTATTTTCCTGAAAAGAAAAGAATAGCAAGAGCTATTGTCGAAACTGCAAAATTCTGAGGTGTTGGCATAAAAGAATTCAAATTTCCGGATGTTGGAGAGGGGATACACGAGGGCACGATAGTTAAATGGCATGCCAGGGAAGGAGAGAGCGTCCAGGCAGATAAGACAATAGTTGAAGTTGAAACCGACAAGGCAGTTGTTGAACTTCCTTCCCCTTACAGCGGAACTGTTTTGAAAATAAACTTCCGTGAAGGAGAAGTTGTTAAAGTAGGAGAGGTTCTGGTGTCAATTGGAGAGCAGGGGGAGAAAATTCCTGAAAAAGAGATTGGAGTTCCCGGGCCATCTGCAGAAACAAAGCCATCTGCAGAAATCCACAGAGAAAAGGTACTTGCAACTCCTGCAATCAGGCAGCTTGCCAGGGACCTTGGGGTTGACCTCAGGATGATAACCGGTACGGGAGAGGCCGGAAGGATAACTGATGAGGATGTAAAAAAGGCAGGCATGAATACCGCAAAGCCGGTAAGGCCTGCAATGTCGGTGCCCTCCCATGGGATTCCAGGAGAAAATGAAAAGAGAATTCCGCTTTCACCAATGCGGAAAAAAATTGCCGAACGCATGACATATTCAATAACGCGCATACCACAGGCATGCGGAATGGATTTTGTCGACGTGACAAAACTGGTGAAATTAAGGGAAAAGGAAAAGGATAATTTCCCTGAAATAAAGCTCACATACCTTCCTTTCATTGTAAAGGCATGCTCAGTTGCATTGAAGGAGATGCCAGAGTTCAATGCGAATTTTGACGATGAGAAAAACGAAATTGTTTTGAAAGAGAGATTCAATATTGGAATTGCTGTTGATACGCCTGAGGGCCTGATGGTGCCGGTAATAAGGGATGTGGAAAGAAAATCCATAATAGCAATAGCAGGCGAAATTGAATCGCTTGCAAAAAAGGCAAAAGAAAGAAAAATAAAACTGGAAGACCTGAAAGGCGGAACTTTTACAATAACAAATGTGGGAAGCATCGGCGGCATGTACTCCACCCCGGTAATTAATCCGCCGGAAATCGCAATACTGGCAGTGCAGAGGATCAAAGATCTTCCACTGGTTGTCAATGGACAGGTCGTTCCAAGAAAGGTTGTCGGACTTTCGCTGTCCTTTGATCACAGGGTTGTTGATGGTGCAAAAGCAACAGAATTCATGAACATCGTGAAAAGGCACCTTGAGGATCCTGACCTTCTGCTTGTAGATATGTCCTGAAGGTTTAATTGGAGGAAAGTTTTAATGGCTGAAGCAACTGTCCGGAGAAGTTTGATAAAACTTTAACCGGAGTTTAATTGGAGGAAAGT
>JAFGPA010000030.1 GCA_016926175.1 Microcaldota archaeon | reverse complement strand
TAACGCCGGCTAAAGAGGGATATATTGGAAAGAAAAGAGATTTCTGAGTTGAAAAAAAAGCACCGCAGCCTGGAAAAAAAAGTAAAGGAAATCGGAGAGAAACAGTGTGCTTCTGCTGCAAAACTGGCAGAAGCACTGGCGGAAATTATCGGGGATATAGAATCCACAATTGAAAGAGACAAAAGCCTGTGGAATCCGGACATCAGCACAAAGATAAAGCTTGCAAAAAGAGGCATTAAGCTCTCTAAAAAATTAAAATATTTTGAAGGCGATGTGGTAAAAGAATTTGAGGGCGGCAACATTTCACAGGACATTGGAAAAAGATTCATAGCAGTGATAAGGCACCTCCAGGACAACAAGATAGCAGATGCAAACAAAGAGTTTGCATATCTCCGGGACCTTCTGGAACTGGGCAGAAATTATGAACTATCAAAAGTGGAAATTGAAAGGATGGACCGGAGTCTCAAAAAGAAGCGGCAGAGGATAGAAGCGCTGCTGAAAGAGATTTCACAGGCAGAAAAACAAAAAATAGACCTGGATAAAGCCCAAAAATATGTGGAATTTTTGAAGAGCATGCAGGAACTGGAAAAAATCAGGGCGGATCATATATCCTCATTGGTTTCCAGGCCTGTAGTTTCGTTGCTTGATGATGCTGATTCACTCAGGGAATATATTGCCGGCATGCCCGGAAAAGAAAGCATAGCTGAAATAAAGAATTTTTTTTCCGGACATCCGGAACTTGGAAGGCATAATGCCGGCCAGATCTGCGGGATGTTTGATTTTAATGAAAAAAAGCTTTCCCATGTTTGCCGGGATACTGCAGGATTCAAGAGGATAATAAAGGGCAGAAGAAGCTTTTTTGAACTCCTGCGCGATCTCAGGCAAACAAAATTCCTTGAAGTGAATGATGAAAAAACGCTGGATTTTTACGCCCGGGAAAATAAAAACGCCGTTGACCGGATAAGGTTTCTGGGAAAAGACATAATTTCCTGCAGGAATGAATATGAAAGGAAGATTGAAATCGAGGAAAGGAAAAGGGAGCTTTCAAAATATTCAAAAGATGGCCTGGAGGCAGAATTAAAGGAGACAGAATCCCTGATCGGATTCCTCTACTCTGAGCCTGAAGAGGAGACGCCAGGGTTATTTTCAAGGATTGCATCGTTTTTCAGAGTGAAGCAGGTTTGATTTCAATGCATTGCCTGCACTCAGAAAATAGACGGCCCTTATTTTGTTGCGCCAGGGATCCGCTTTGCAGGAAATGTTTTTTGCGATTTTCAGGCTTTTCCTTCCTGTGCAGTAAGCCTTCAGGTTTTATTAATTTTGCCGCAAATTCAATGCCATGAGATTATTGTTCCTGTTATCGGTGCTGCTTGTTTTCGGATGCGTAAGTGAAGAGCCGCAGCAGACAAATGAAATGGATGAAAAGCTTATGGAATTGGAGCAGCATATTGAGGATGTTGAAGATTCTGTTGAAGAATTAAAGGAAAAAATTGGCGCGCTTGAAGAAAAGATAAATGAAATGGAAAACGGAGAGATTGCTGAAGCTGAAGAGGAAAAACAGGAAGGTTTCGCATATTTCTCAGTGACCGTTCAGAATGTTCATGACAGCCAGGCATTGTCACCCGGAGTTTTTGTAATCCACAAGCCGGCTGCAAGCATCAATTATTTTGGAAAGACAATACCGGAAGAGCTTAGGCCCCTGGCAGAGTACGGAAATCACACAGTGTTCAGTGAATATGTTAAAGGCCTTGCAGGTGTCGAGGCTGTTTATACTCTCGATGAGCCTCTGGCACCCGGTGAAAGCAGAACATTCATAATCAAATCATCCACATACAGGCCAAGGGAATCATACTTTTCCGGAATCCAGATGCTTGCAGGAACAAATGACGGATATGCACTGGCAAGCAATATAGCGCTGTTTACAGTTGGAAATGGCCCCAGGGCCTCAACCACCATGGCAGGAAACTACGATGCCGGAACTGAAGAAAACAGTGCCCCGGGAAGCGGCTTTGACGGCGGACAGCCTGATCCGGACAGGGGAGATGAAAACATAGGAAATGGAATTCCAACAATACCGCAAAGGCCGGTAACAAAACATCCGCAGATAACAAATACGGTTATGAAGATAATAGTTGTGCCGGTGGATTAGAGAATTGCAATTGCCCTGCATGGAGCGGCATCAGAATCAGCAAGTTTTATCGGGAGAACAAAGAATGTGCATCTTTTTCCGGCCAGCTTGTCCAGGTTGGCAAGGTTTTCCACGATGAGGATATTGTTTTGCAAAAGAAGCTTGTGCACATTGAATGGCGGGTCATCCGGGCTCATCTCATCGGTTCCGGCCATCTTCACTTTTTTCCTTACAAGCTGCCGGGCTGCATCTTCTGAAATTTTGCCCCTGAAGAAAACTATATCCCCGGGCTCGATTTTTTCCAGATCGGGATTTTCTCCATCCAGGACAATTCCACTGCCGGTAAAAGTTTCAACTGGAAATTCATCCAGCTTCTTCCCTCCAGCAACCATGTGAAAAGGAGCATCGATGTGCGTGGAAAAATGATTTCCAAATGTGATTTTCTTTGCATTGTAGCCGTTTTTCCCTATTGTTGCGGATTGTATGAACTCCGGCTTTGGATCGCCAGGGTAAACTGGAGTGCTGGTGGAAAACTCAAGAGTAAGATCAATTATCATGCCAATGCCCCGTTATGGTTCATTGTTTTTTTCCTCTCACTGAGAAGATGCCTGAAGAGGGTTGAGGATATTATGGTAACAATGAATGCCATGATGATTATGGAGGAATAGATTCCGTGGTTTATTATGCCTGCATCAAGTGCTATCACCGCAAGAGCCAGTTCTGTGTCTCCCTTTGGCACAACCCCCATTGCGACAATTATTGCATCGTTCATTTTTTTGCCTGCACCAAGCATTGCAATCATGGTGCCGGCCAGGGTGCCTGCTATGTCTATAAATATCAGGGTGATGATAAGCAGAATCGCTCCTGTGTCAAAATCAGCTGTAGCTGCATTCATGCCGGCCCACACAAAAAAGATGGGAACAAAAAATCCGTTGGCCGCTGTTTTTACTGTACTGGAAATGCTTTTTCCCACGTTCCTGAGATCAGGGAGGCCCATGAGGATCTGCCTTACGATTATTCCGGAAATTATTGCGGCAAGGAATGAACTTATACCAAACAGTGATGCGAAATGGGCCATTAGCAGGATTATCACCATTGATGCCATGAAATAGGTTGCCTGGCTTGGTTCATGGGAAGCCCTCTCAAGAATGAATTGGATCAGGTAAAATCTGAAGAACAGGACCACCGCAACAAAAAGAACAATTCCTATGGCAAGATCTGCCGGCTCGGTGATTATCACGCCGAAAAAGGTAAGCAGCAGGGTGAGTATGATAAACTCTATGACGTCATCCACTATTCCAGAACCGACAATGAATGCCGCTATCCGGTGGTTTGCCATGCCAGCCTCATCAAGTATCCTGTAGGAGATGGCCTGGGAGCTAACTGCCAGTGCGGCCCCTATGAAAAGCGACTCCACAAGGCCGAAGGAGAATATGAAATATGCTGCAAGGAAGCCTGCAACCAGCGGGATCGTGGTATTAAGCAAAGAAATGGAGATCATCAGCTTCAGGTCCTTTCCTTTTTTGTCAAGCCTGAGTCCAAGGCCTGCAAGGAAGAACATCAGCAGTATTCCGATTTCTGCAAGAAAGGAGAACAGCTGAAATGATTCAGGAGGGAAAAATGCTTCGTTTATGAAAGGTATTGCAAGTATGAAGCCTGCACTGAGCTGGCCCAGCACAGCGGGAAGTTTCAGGAATTTTGCGATCTGGGAAAACAGATATGCGGCAACAATTATTGCAACGATTCCCAGGACAATACCATTCATGTTTAACACATGCCAGCCTAACTTAAAAATGTATTTACGGGATCAGAAAAGGAAATTAAAAATGTATCCTATAGGCAGGATGCCGGCAGTTACCATTGAGAAAAACAGCATGATAAGAATTTTGATGGAATCTTATGACAATATCGGCAAGCTGCTAAGCGGATCGTTTACTTCTTTTCCACATCACAGCAACAGCAGCATTTCTTTGACTGTTTCTCAGGTTTTTTGTCAGGTTTTTCAAGCAATTTCTCCAGAATATTTTTTTCTTTCATAAAATTCAATCCACACTTGGTTATATTGGTTACCCATAATCGTATGGCGAAATCTTTGAGGTTCCGGCAGGGGAGCGGGCATCTGAGGCGCCGGCATTTTCATCATTGGAGATGTTTGTGAATGGATAGGGGAGGCAATCAGTGAAAATATGTTTTACAAGCTGGTATTTAGTGATAATTTAGGCCATATCCGGCTGACTGTTCTGAAACGGCCTGACGGGGTAAAAAATGGGTCCTGCGGGATACATTTATAAATGCTAATCTAATAAGGTAAGTAAGAAGTCGAGGGACTAACCCTAAGATTGTAGATCTTAGATAAGAGAGGGTTTAGAATGAATATAAGCGAATTGAAGCCGGGAACCGGCAATGTAAACTTAGAAGTAGAAGTTGTCTCAAAAGATAACGAAAGGGAAATAAACAAATACGGAAGAAAGCTCAAAGTAGCAAACTTTACAGTAAAGGATGACTCCGGATCGATAGTACTTGTTCTCTGGAACGAGCAGATCGATCAGGTAAAAGAAGGCGGAAAAATAAAAATAGAAAACGGATACGTCAACGAGTGGCAGGGAGCGGCCCAGCTTACCCTCGGTAAGTTTGGAAAGCTTGAAGCTATCTGAACTCTATTTTTCCTGTATTTTTTACTATTATTTTGCCTTCAAGTCCGGTTTCTTCCACATCGCATGGAACATCCAGAGGCAGGGAGTTCCTGCCATTACGGATATGGCCGGAATCAATTGCAATCCTGCCCTTAAGATCAACTTCCCTGGAATTGCCATTGCCAAGAACGCACACCTGCTTAATGGCGTTTCTAAGAGTAACGGCATCTGATTTGAACCTGTACTGGTCAAGAGAGTATTCTGAGAATTCCCTGATATTAAGCAGTGCCGCAACAGATATTGATATCAGTGCAAATGCCACCACCGAAACAAGAAGGTATTCTATTGTTGCTGTCATTCATCCCCCAAAGGGAATAAGATAAAAGAAAATAAATGCTTATCGGATGTAGCTCACGCGCTTGGTTTCAGCATCAGCCTGCGCTTCCATTGTTTTTTCCACTTCTTCCTGCACTTTCTTGAGTATTTGCTGGCTTTCCCTGGCTTTTTCCTCGAGCCTTTTTATGTTGATTGGGATGCCAAGATATTTGGAAAGAAGGATTACTATCTGCTTGGCAGCATGGCTGTCTATGTAGCTTCCATGGGTCTCGCCCATTATGCATGCGCCGTCAAATCCATGCATTTTGGCAAATGCCGGCAGAATCCCGGCCGCCCCTACAATCGAGCCTTTTGCCTCTCCAATGCGCACATTCAGCTTCCTGAGTTTTTTTCTGATGATTTCAGAAGTTGCAACGGCATACAGGTTTCTTTTTTCCTCGAGCTTGCCGGTGCTGTAGCCGCCGATTGTCAGTACCTCCTTTATGCCATGGTGCTTGCAGTATTCTGTTATCTTTCCTGCAACCTCATACTGCCCTGGCGAACTCATCGCCTGGATGTCGCCTACAAGTATTACCACGTCTCGCTTTTTTCCCTTATAGTGATAGAAGCTGTTTTTGATGAGCTTGATTCCTCCTTTTTTTGTCATAAAGACCTGATGGGGAAAATGAGGGGATATGAGATTTGCCACTTTTTTTGCCTTCAGCTCTTCAACAAGATACCTTCCGACAACCTGGCCTATCAGGCCAATGCCGGGAAGACCTGTCACAAGAACCGGGGTTCTCAGCTTTTTCATTTTTGTTTTTTCAATAATTGTTGTTTCCTTCATTTTCCCATCCTCCTGTACTTTGCATATTTGTCATTTGGATTGAAACGGACCGGGTGGGCGCTTGCAGTAAATTTTTTGCAATGCAGATCAGATAACGTATATGACCGGCAGACGTCGCAAAAACGCATTTTTTTCATATCATCTTCGCTCTGTGTGGAAATCACAGTGATTCTTCTGGGCGAAGGCTTTTATATCTTCCAACAGGGCAGACAATTTTTTCTCTCCGGTCTTGTAGTCAGGGGCAACAAGGGATATTTTGTACTTCGGGGCGCCCATATAATGTACTGAAACCCCTTTGTCAACATCAAGAATCTTCCGGATTGTTTCAACCCCGTTGCCGCCATAGCAGACAAGGGAAAATTCGCAGTCCACCTCTATCACAGGCTTCTTTATGCTTTTCTTTGCAATTTCGATTATCTGGGCTTTCAGGGCCTTCGGAAGATCGACTTGATCAATGGCCTGCTCGCCTTCAAGGCTTATTTCCCTGAAGAAGGAATAAATATCATCATGATGCTTTTCTATCTCTGTTTTTGCAGTTTCAAAATCTATTTTCAGCTTTGCATTTTTCAGTGCATGCTCAAGAAGCTTTCTTCCCTTTTTCTCGCTCTGCACGCTTTCGAGCTTTATTTTCCTTTCTTCGTCATTGACGCGCTTGATTGAAACATCAACCTGGTTCTTGGAAGGGTCGACATGGTGGACTTTGACCACATGCCTCTGGCCCTCAGAGATGAACTCGTGAATATTTTTGATCCACCGCGGGGCGACTTCTGATATGTGCAGGAATCCTTCCACTTCCGCATATTCAGAAAGAGAGCAGAATGCGCCATAGGGCATTATTTTTTTTATTGTTGCAATGACCAGCTCCCCTTCATCAGGAAATTCTATTCAAATCACCCAAGCTCCCTGACTATCTTTGCATTGATTATTGCTTCGCCGCCCGTGGGGTGGGCAAGGATTTCTTCATGATCCTTGGGATTTCTTACAATGGAAGACGTATGGCTGAAAACAATCAGCTGATCTCCGGTTTTAGTTTCGACTAAGTAGAATTTTGCCATTTTTTCACCTATGTTTTAAATTCCATTTTCTTGGTGGTTCTTCCACCCACTATCCTTTCCTGCTTTTTCTTGCATTCGCCGCAGGTAAGTGTTACTTTCTGTCTTTTACCCTGTTTTTTTACGGTTTTTTCACCGGCTCTCTTGCTGCCATGGCCCATCAGCGACCTGTTATGGGCCCGGTTGCCTTTTGCAAGTGTCCTTGGCCTTCCTTTGCTTGCGGCCTTTGCCTTATGGAGAGTATGCTTTTTACAGCTTGGACAGTATGCATTGATTTCCTTTGGGAATTTCATAGTTTCACCATTTCTGCTAATCCTGATTTCAATAACCATTGCGCCTCTGGACGCGGAAGGGACATTTCCTCCCCTTCCTTGAAGGGGCCGTAAACGGAGTCATCGAGGCCCCTGTATTGTTCAACGTTTTTGAGGAGTTTTATTTTCTGGGAGTCGTCACGGGTTTCATCTGCATCCCAGACGCTTTTGATATTCTCCCTGGATTTCATAATTATCGAAGACAATCCTTTTAAAAGGTCTCTTTCCTCGGTCGTAAGTCCGGCGCCCGCGGTTTCGCCCCGCAGAGCCATGAGAACTATTTTTTCCTCTCTCTTGGAGGCGATTACCCCGATGATTTTCTTGAGATTTTCGTATTCCTTTATGGCCATGATTGATTTTGCCGAGAGGGCATCTTCCTTTTTTTTGCTGAGAAGCTCTGACATCAGGCAATAGAAATCATCAGGCAGGCTTACTGCTTCCGATGAGCCCAACTCCCTTTTCTGGATATCACGAAGATCAGAATAATTCAGCATGTCCCTCTCCCTTTTCACTTATTTGTCCAATGTCCTTTTATTCCTTCTTTTCTTTCCTGAATGCCTGACTTTTCTGGGTTTTTTCTTCATTATGCTTTCTGTCTCAACCCGGTCATCGTCTTTCATCAGGCCTTCCACCTGTGTTTTCTCATTCTTGATGCCCTTTTCTGTCATGGTCTTTGCCTTTCCAAAAGGAGTGGGCACTTTTTCAAGTGCAACAATTTCTGTTCTGGGCCTTTTTTTCAGGCCAAGCCGGATAAGCAGTCCGGATATCAGCCTTCCAAGAATGGAAGGTTCATCAGAGACGCGCAGGGGCCGCACAGGAATACGGTTGCCGCCTGCCATGGGGCCTCCGCCGACAAGATCCCAGCTTGACTGCCCCTCATTAAGGCAGGATGCACAAAGCCGCCTGCCGTTCCAGACATAAAGCCGTTCTGCCTCCCGGCCGCATCTCTGGCATCTTTCACTATAGCTATAGCGTTTGGTCATACGATCACTTGATTTTTCTTCATCACGAAGATCCATAAGGCAGTTCGGGCAGATCCACTGCCCCCGGTATTGCTGCAGTTCCGATGATGGAAGATACATTCTGCATTTCCAGCATTGCTTGTTGATGCCATAGAATATGCAGGATGAGCAGTACGCCTGTCCGTCAGCGCCGTATTCGGTTTCTGCCTCTCTTCCGCATCGCGAGCAGTGCCCCATAACAGGAAATTACCCTGGATATATAAAAAGCTACTTGAGGTAGGCTCTTGCCTCAGGATCCTTTGCAGAGAGTTCTTTTTTCACCCTGGAAAGATAATCAGGGAGCTGCCCCATTGCAAGATCAAGTGAGGCCTGATAAACGCCTGAATTCCTGACATTTTGCTTTTCTCTCACTGCCTCAATGCATTTTCTCAGGACTTTTTCAAGCTCTTCTGCAACTTCGCCCCTTGCAGAATCAGTGAGCTGGCTGTACGTGAATCTTACTGTGAAATAGACCGGCCCGATTGTTTTGACGCTCATAGTCATTGGAACTTCCACCCTGCTGTTGCCCGGGGGAGTGATTGATCTCCGGGACATTGGCTCGACAACAAATCTTCTTGATGCCGTTCCTTCCCCTTCCTTTACCTGCCTTGGAAGGCTGGTGCTTACAATGCTCCTGCCGACCTTTGGGCCTTCCACGGTTGCCTGTCTTCCAGCGCCTGAAAAATCAATGGACCTTTGCTTTTCCTGTGGAGGATCGGCACGGTCAAGATCAGCAGTAAATGTTCCTGCTTTTTTCCTGGAATAATAATATTTTACAAGAAGCTTTTTTTTCTCCACCACCCAGCTGCGGAGATGATATTCCTTTTCAGGCGGGGTTTTGCCGGACATATCGGAGTTCAGCTTGTCAATTGCATCCTGCGGAACTTTTGCAACAAGATATCCGCTTTTGCCCCCCTGCACGTCAAGGGTCTGGACAACAAGTGTAATGCCGGTGACTTTCCCTTCGGACATTTTCACTTCATCCTGGAGTTTCCGGTATCCTTCAGAGCTGCCGATATACTGTCTTTGCACAGAAACATCTGTTTGGGCATGCAGTTCCGGACTGATAAGGGCAGCTGAAAAAAGTGTGGCTGCTGCTGCATGCCTGAAATTCCTTTTAAGGGAAATGCTTCTCATATTCTCATTTTTGTACACACGTGTTTATAAACACATTTGATCGTCATTAACCATTAATGAGAGCGGAGATATTTGCCTACGTCGTCGCTCCTTGACTGCAGCCGGGTTATTTCTGCCCTTATCTGCACCTGCACAGCAGAATTGATTCTTGCAGAAGAAACAGATGATGGAACGCCCTTCACGCGCATGATGTCCCTTAGTATTTTGGCGATATCCTGAAGCGTTTCTTCATAGTTCTTTTTGGACAGCTGGGACAGAACGACATTCACATTGACATAATGGGTTCCGTGCTCTCCCATTTCCAGGGTTATGGGCATTACGATTATTGTGTCGCTCACCTGTGAGGTTGAACTCGTCAGCAGATTATCAACCTCGGAACGGCTGCGGTAAATCTCATAGCGGTCTTTTTTTGTCCCTTCTCCTTCCCTGACTGCTTTTGGAAGATTTTGCTTTCTTGACGGAGCGGCGGCAGAAGGGCCGGGAACCGGAATTGGAACTGCACCGACAACCCTTGAAGGAGGCAGAAGAACCCTGGGCTTCTCCTTGGGCTTTTCCCTGGGCTT
>JAFGPA010000029.1 GCA_016926175.1 Microcaldota archaeon | reverse complement strand
GTTTTGCTCCAGTTTTACTACGGTCAAAGTTTCATCAAAGGTCCGGAGTTTTTTCAGCAGTTTTTGGGTTTTGGTTCAGTTTTACTGCGGCCAGAGTTTCCGCTTGAACCAGGCTTCAGGACTGCAGAACGAAGTCCTGCCGATAATCAAATGCAAAAAGACCGGCAATAGCAGAGAATAAGCTTAATGAACTTTCAACATAATAAGAACTAAAGGGAAAGCCCTATGATTTTTATTGATGGCGAATATGGTGAAGGCGGAGGCCAGATTATCCGCACAGCACTTTCACTTTCTGCAATTACCGGCAAGGCAGTAACAATAGGGAACATCAGGGCAAAAAGGCCCAGCCCCGGCCTTGCTATGCAGCACCTTACAGGAGCAAGGGCGGTAAGAAGCATCTGCAGGGGAACGCTGGATGGTGCAGAAGTGGGCAGCACAAAACTGACATTCAGCCCAGGAAAAATCGTCGGTGGAAAATACAAATTCGATATTGGAACTGCCGGTTCTGTCACTTTGGTTGCGCAGACAATAATACCCATACTCCTCCATGCAGAAAAAAAGAGCCAGGTAAGGATAATAGGCGGAACCCATGTCATGAAGTCCCCGGGATACGATTATTTTGAAAAAGTTTTTGTGCCTGCAATCAGAAGATTCGGGGCAGACGTGGAAACAAAAATGATCAATGCAGGCTACTATCCCAGGGGAGGAGGCATCATTGACATTGGGATCTGTCCTTCAAAGCTGAAGGGAATGGATTTCTGGCCGGTTGTTGACCATATTGCAGCCATAATAAGCCTGGCAGGACTGCCTGAAAGCATTGCAATAAGGGAAAAGAAGATTTTCGTCCAGGAGGAAATAGAAGAGGTTCGCATAAGGATGGAGAACTCGCTTTCTGCAGGAAATTCAGTGACTGCCTGGCGGGGATGCAAAGGGTCATATTCGCTTGGAGAAAAGGGAAAACGGGCAGAGATTGTGGCAAAGGAATGCCTGAACAATCTGATGAAAGAAGCCGGGGATGTTGACCTCCACCTTGCAGACCAGCTGCTTATTTATGCAGCCCTGGCTGAAGGAAAGACAGAATATGCAACCAGTGAAATAAGCAGCCATATGGAAACAAATGCCCATGTGATATCAAAATTCCTTGAAAGAAAACTAGTGCTTGGCAAAACAATATCAGTTCAGTGAATTGATATGAAGTATTGTGCCGTTCCTGTGGATTTCTATTTCATAGCCGCCGGTTTCATCGTGCCATATCACGTTCCATGATTCTGCATTCTCAGCTACGCTTGGACTGGCTTCAGGATGGGATTCGATAAAAGAGGATATCTGTCCGGTTCCGGGGAATGTATGTGATGCTATTATTGCTTCCTCCTTGAAAGCGATGGTACAGATCCCTTCAGTGCAGATTTTGCAGTTCATTGTTATTATTTCCTTGGGCTGGGGGACAAAATTCTGCTCCGGATAGTTGTAAAACACGTGGAACCTTTCCGGACATGGCCGGTCAGGGTATTTGGTCACTTTTGTCTTCAGTTCAAAATATCTTTCTCCATGATCATTTAACTGCTCGGTAACGCTCATAACTTCGATATCGGCACCAGGATACTTGCTTTTCAGATCATCAAGAACAAAATTGCTTGCGCCTTCCTGGTCCAGCGCCGGCCTGAAGAATGGTGTGAAGATCACCAGCAGTATGGCGATTAAAAGAAGAACAAATACAAGGTGAAGCTCCCGTCTTACCATAAAGCAATATTTCTCACAAGATATTTATTCCTTTTCACTGAGCTCAAGAATTGCCTGGGCAATGTCGCCGCCGGTTTTTTCCAGTGCAGCCTCTGCTTCTTCAGAGGTGCAGCCGGTCTGCTCCATGATCATTTTGAGATCTTCATTTTTGTTTTCTTCGGTTCGCACGGAACCTGACACCTGGAAAGATTCCTGGCCCTGCATGGTAATTTTTGTGACCTGCGGATTTTCAATTATGATTTTTTCAGAATCAGTTTCAATTGTCACAGATGTCGCTGGAATTTCTTCCGACTTTATGCCCATCTGACGCATCATCGCCTGCATTTTTTTAGGGTCCAGTCCTCCGGGAATCATAGATACACCTCATGAAGTTTTGTGAACTTTTAACATGAGAAAAAGATATGGAAAAATTCACTTGAATATTTCTTTTCTTTCGGATTTCCTGACTTCCACACGCCTCATCTTTGTGATTGTTTTGAGCTGTCCGAACAGCCTTGATGAGAATTTGCCGTAGATGACATCCTGGACAAGCTCGTCAAAGGCCTTTTCCTGGATTCCTTTCCTGGTTTCCTGGACAAGAAGGCTTCTCAGGTTTCTTCTTGTATTTTGGCTGACTCCTGCCCCGGTAACGGCAATTAACTTGAATCTTATTTCCTCGCCGTCTTTGGTTTTTTCATCAACGACCTCGTGGATAAGTGATTTGCCCCTTCTTGCAAATGTCTTGAGGAATGAGGGTGCAATTTCATGGCCAAGGAGTTTTGTTCTGGCTTCCGAACCGTTGACATCAGTTACCCTGAACCTTAATGTAGTGAACATGGCAGTCTGCGAGGCTCCTGAAACGCCCAGTTCCATCAAACTTGACCTGACAATGCGGTTGATCAGCTTTTTTGGATCTGAAGCAACAGCTTCACATAGCATCCTGCTATCAAAGAGAGCAGGCGCAGTTACGTTATACCATTTCTTGGTCTTCCACTTGTCTACTGATTTAACTTTCTTTCCGCCCATGATATCACTTTACAAGAAGAGCTGCCTTATCCCGCTCATACTTCCATCCTGCAGGGAGCCTGCCTTTATCAACATAGTATTTGACAAGACGCTGTATCTTGGATTCAACATGACCAAGCTTGACGTTGTTGTGCGTATCGTTTTTAGTATTCTTCAGGTGCCCGTTCATCCGGACTGCCTTTTTGATAAGATTAAGAAGGTCCTCGGGGTATTCCTGGTATGCCTTTTCCTTTCTGAGGAATGCCACAAGCGTTGTTCCGAGAAGGGCCCTCGCATTCGGAACTCCATGCTGGTCTCGGAGTATAAGACCTATTTTTGCCGCAGGAGCACCTTCCCGGGCAAGTTTGAGGACTATCTCCTGTGCCTCCTCCTTTTTCAGGGTAACCCATTCCGGATTATCATTGCTTTTAGGACGCTTTGTCCCAGACTTACCTTTCTTTTTTGAATGTAGTCTCGCCATAAATATCACTTTGATTAGATTCATAACCTAAGAGATTGACTCTTGTAGAATTCTAGAAGCGCTTTATATCTATGTGATAGCTTATTTTTTAATTCTATGCTTTCAGCGAACGTCTGATGCTCGCCGGCAGGTATGAAGATAGGATCATACCCAAACCCTTCAGTTCCCCTTGCCTCAATTGCAATTGTTCCCTCGCAGGAGCCGCGGAATATGTGAACTTCCTCTTTTCTTCTGACAAAAGCGATCCTGGTCTCGAAAGTGGCTTTTCTGTCACGGACGCCTTCCATGAGCTTTAGTATGCCTTCGTTGCCTATTTTCCTGAAAGCCCACGAAGAATAGGTTCCGGGGAATCCTTTAAGCGCATCAATAATAAGAGCCGAATCCTCTACAAAAACCGGCTCCCGGCAGCGCTTATATGCGGCAAGCGCAGCATCCCTCGCTATTTCTTCGATATTTTCAGATCTCAGCTCCACATAGTCAAAAGGAAGATGCTTCACTGTTACTTTGTCTTTAAGAAAATGCAATGCCTCCTTAAACTTGTCTTTATTGCTGGTTGCAAAAAATATCTCCAAAAAAACACCTGATTAAATTGATATCAGTAGATTTATAGACATAGGTGATAGCCTGAACAAGAATAAAAATGCTGAAAGTGCAGTCAAGGAAATAGAAAAAGCCATTTATGCAATCAATTTTTATCCGGTTGCCGTCGATGAACAGTCAAAGGATGCTTCAGTCAGGAAAATAGTTTCGCTTTACAATTCAGGAAACGAGACAGTGAAGCAGATGATCCTTTACATGATCCATGAAAGCATTGCAAAATATGCTGAATTCAGGATAACTCACACCTATGATTATTTCAAGCACAAAATGCCGACACAGGAGCCGGCCCAGCTCAGGATGAACGTTTACAGGTCAATGTTCAATTACAATAGTTCCATTGAAGGCATAATAGAGTTGCTTGGGATGCTTGCAGACTTCAAAGGCAATGATGCTGCCAAGCTGCTCACCTACCATTATGCCAGGGCATGCACCCATGAAAGCGAATGCAACAACACCCTAAGGGCCGTCATACTGGATGCTCTTGGAAGATCCACCTCGGATTATGCGCTGAAAAGCCTGCTTCAATATGCAAAATATGCTGAAAATGAAAGGACAGTAAGCCGGATAGTGGCTGCCCTGCTCAAATGGGAAGGGAAGATAGACGCCCTCAAAATAAATGCCAGGGAAAAGGGAAAAGTCAGGAAAATGCTTCATGAGGTAATAACAAAGGAAGTAGGTGGAACCCATTATGGATAAAATCAAACTGAAAGACGGAAGGGTTGCCACTGTTGAGTTCATTGGCAAAAACGACAATGCTGGAGACCACATGAAGTTCATCAATGGATTGATTGAAGAAAAAGCGTACATCCTGTTTGACAGGAAAGTGACTTTCAAGGAAGAGACCGGATGGGTAAAAACCAATGTGGAAGGACAAAAGAAAAAAGAAAGATTCCTCTTGGTTGCGCGGGTGAATGGAAAGATTGCAGGAAACAGCAGTGCAATAAGGGGAACGATGAAGGAAAGAAACAATGTTTCTGTCGGAATTGCGCTTGCAAAGGAATTTCGCAGCATTGGTCTTGGGGAAAAACTGCTCAAACTCAATATAAAGTATGCAAAAAAGATGTTTAGGCCCAAAAATATTTACCTTACTGTTTTTGCTGCCAATAAAAGAGCGCATGGATTGTACAAAAAAGCAGGGTTCAGGGAAATCGCAGTATTGCCAAAATGGATCAGCCACTATGGAAAATACATTGACCTGATTGTCATGAAGCTTTAGCCCTTGAAGATGCCCTATTCAGCAGTTGGAAACAGCAGATGCGTCCTGCACTGCGCATCTTCCTGAAAATAGCCGGATATGAACAATTTGAAATAGCCAAGAAGAGGAATCCTTCCTATGACCTTGCCCCGCACCCGGTTTTCCGGAACCGGCCTGTTGCCGGCTGCCGCGCCATAATCATAAACCTGGACATCAAGCAATGGATTGTTGTCTCCTCTTGTAAGATAATAAGTTTCTCCTTCAGCATTGATCTTGAAGAAAATACGATGGACAATGTCGCCAACAGAAGAATAAAGATCGCCTGGCTGCGGCTGGTAAACAATAATGTCATGGGATAAATTAGTCTTGTATTCTGTTCCTTTGTAAATAACAGATACCAGGCAGGGCTGATAGGCAGAACTTCCATTCGAAAACGAGAGTTCGCAGCGCTGGTATTTGTAAGTAAGCGGCCCTTTGGTTTCAGTAAACTGTTCCGGGGTTTTTACAAATGCATCGCAAATGGCAGTATTCCTGTTCGCAACGCAAAAAGAGAATAATGAGCCATCAATGGAAGCTTCATTGCCGTTGTAGGATATAATTGCCCTTCCGGTTATTGAATCAAGCTCGGCTTTGGTCATTGTGATATCATAGCCTTCCGACTCGGCGCCCTGGACAATGATGAAATCGCCCCGTTCAAGATTATGCAGCATGCTGCATGAAACAACGCCTGATATGGGAGTCGGGCTGTTGAGTATGAATGAAAGTGCAAACCAGACGCCCACTGCAACAAGAAGGGCTATGAAGGTATCAACAATCTCATGCTTCCATCCGTGCTTCTGCGCTCCCTGTTTGACCTCAAGACCCACGAAAACAAATATCTCTACTGCAACAAGCGCTCCAAACAGCATGTATAATGATTCAAGGCCGGTGCCGCGGAACAGATGCATGGTTATAAGCGCAAGAGCAAGAGTTCCAAAAAGTATGGCAAGCTGAATCCGGGTATTGCGCAGATATTCGGGAATCATCTAGCCACTTATTACGGTAAACTGTTTCTTGAATTCCTCGATGTCCTTTTTTATTGAAGCAACAATTGAAAGAACAAGCTTGGACGGATCCCCTTTTTTGGTTCTCACATAAAGAGTGGGCTGGCTGAGAAGCGGATGCTCGACCTTATAGGATGCGAAATCCACATCCTTTTCATCATTAAGTTTCATTGCGATAAGCTGGGCAATGGACTGGTCTGCGCCGACAAGTTCCAGTTCAAGAGTGTTTTTTTCATTTACCAAAATTTTGACTTCCATTAAATCTCCTCCTTTGCGGACGTCCGCGGGAATAGTATATTACGCCATTATCAGGCCCCATCAGGGTCAGATCAATTCCTGTTTTAGTTATTTTCGATATCTTCGCTTTCAGTATATCGCCTATCTTGATCTCGTCCCTGAGATCATTTACATAACCTTTTCTTATTGCATTGACCGGAAGTATGGCCATCATTTCAAAAGAACGCTCACGCCCCTCGATTTCATTCACTGAAATGCAGGTGCAGACTGCCTTTGTATTTGAAGTCCTTCCAACAAGGCAGTATACATCCATGCCTACACTGGGCTGCGTGATCATCTTGCCTTTCCTGGAAACTGAAACTGTGCCTTCTGCCACATCCTCTGTACCAAAAACAGAGGAATAAATTTCGTCGTTTTTCGTATATGTGTTCTCCCCTGAAACGGCCTCTTCACAACTCATGAGATAGTCTCCGGGTAGAACTAGTTTCTTTTTTTCCATCAAAATTCCTCTACTAAAAAATAATCAGAACTATTTTAAATAATGCCTAAAGCATTTTAAACCATGGATCGCCCGATATTGGTTTTGTGCATAGACCGGGACAACGACATTTACGAAAAGGCAAAGGTCAGCGGACCGCTTATCGGAAGGGAAAAAAACATCAAGGGCGCGATGGCCCTCTCCCTTGCAGATCCTGAGGATCCTGATTCCAATGCAATATACTATGCAGTGAAGATATTCGACCAGATGAGGAAGGATGGCCTCAATGTCGAGGTTGTCACGCTGACAGGCGACAAGAAACTCGGATACAAGGCTGACAAGGAAATAAGCGAGCAGCTTGACAGGATCTGCACTGAACTGAATCCTTCTTCATGCGTCCTGATATCTGACGGTGTTGCTGATGAAGAAGTGATTCCGATAATAAAATCAAGGGTAAAGATAGATTCAACAAAAATAGTTTTCATAAAACAGGCAAAGGAGCTGGAAAAAACCTATTTTGTCCTTCTGGAGAAACTCAGGGACCCTTATTTTGCAAAGACGGTTCTGGGAATACCTGCAATACTTATACTGCTTGTATCGCTGTCAAGCTATCTGGGCTATGGTCTTGAGCCGGTCGGCATAATAATCGGCATATACCTTCTGCTCAGGATATTTGCAATAGATGAACTGGCATTTGATATCTTCAGAGACTTCAGATTTTCATTCGAGAAGACAAGCTGGATAAGCTATATAGGCGCATTTGCCATATTTGCCATAGGGATTTTTGTCGGATTCCAGACGTTACAGAAGGGTATTGGTCTTGGGCTTAGCAATGAGAAGCTTATTGCACTGGTTATTGGCAATGTCATATGGATAGGTTACACCGGGATCCTGCTTATAATGGTGGGAAAAAGCATTGATGCACTTATGGAAAAGAAAAAGTTCAAAATCACGAAATACATACTTTATTCTGCTGCAGCAGGCCTTTCCACATTTGTAATACTGGTTGGAAGCTCCTGGATTGTAAACATCTATGAGCCATATGTTGATTTCGGCGGATTCCTTTTTGCGATAGGAGCATCGCTGGTGGCAGGGTATTTCGTAACATCCTTTGTGAACTGGTACAGGAAGGAAATCCTGGCTGAAATGAAGATAGAGGGAAAAGAGGCAATTTCAGAACAGGGAACCTACCTGGGAAAAATTGTAGGGATGGATGCAAAGCGGGGAAAGATCATACTCCAGAATGTGTTTGACAAAAGGTATACCATGCCTGTCTCTGCCATTACTTCCGTAGATGAAAATGTGGTGCTACGGTCTTGACATCTTTCTGAGAAGCTTCTTTTTTTCAGGACATTCCTTGAGGGCATGTCTGAGGACTTCGGCAAGAGTCTCAACTTCTATTATCTCCACCCCTTTAAGATGATTCAGGACGACATCCTGCGCATTTGCCTTGGGTATGAGCACTTTTTTCATTCCGCTTTCAATTGCGGCTTCTATTTTTCCGGTCACGCCCCCGACAGGAAGCACCTTGCCCCTTACATCAAGGGAACCGGTCATTGCAACATTCTGCTGGACAGGTATGTTTGCAAGTGCGGAAATCACGGCAACTGCAGTTGATATTGATGCGCTGTCGCCTTCCACGCCTTCATAGGTCTGCAAAAACTGTATGTGAAGATCCATCTTTGAAATCGAATCTCCAATGTATTTTTTGAATATGGCTGAGACATTGTCAACTGCCTCTTTTGCAATCACTCCAAGCTTTCCTGTCGCAATTACCCTGCCTTCGCTCTTTGATGCAGAAGGTGTCGCTTCAGCAACTATCGGAAGCACAATGCCTGCCCTTGAATGGCCAAGAACAGCCAGGCCGTTCACCCTTCCAATTGCAGAGCCTTCAAAAACAATGGTCTGGTATTCTTTTTTCATTTCTATCATTTTGGCCCCAAGCTGGGACTCTATGGATTTGAATATCTTTTTTGACTCAAGAACCTCCTGCTTGGTCACGAGCCCGAGTTTCTTTTCTTTTGCAATGTCCCCCGCAGCCCTTATCAGGCCTCCGAGTTCACGAAGGTTGAGGGAAAATTTCTTCCTTCTTCCTGACATGCGCCTGGCTTCTTCAAGAACCTGGAAGACTGCATCATAATCAAAGGGGGGAATCTTGCCGTCCTTCTTTATTTCCTGTGCAATAAACCTGATAAGCTTTTCTTCATTTTCAGGGGTGTCATCTATGGAGTCCTCAACATAGATTTCATAGCCTGAGCCGGTGATTCTGGATCTGAGCGCAGGGTGTATCTGCTGCATGTCAGGGAGATTTCCTGCAGCAACAAGAACAAAATCTGTCGGGACCGGCTGTGTTTTTACCAGGGCGCCGGAACTCATCTCGCTTTGGCCGGTAATCGGATATTTCTTTTCCTGCATGGCCGTGAGCAGTTCCTGCTGCCAGTTAATCTTCAGCGATGCGATTTCATCAATGAAAAGCACGCCTTTGTTTGCCTGATGTATTGCTCCTGCTTCAACGCGCAAATGCGCCGGGGTTCCGAGGCCTCCGCTCTGGAGCGGATCGTGTTTTATGTCTCCAAGAAGCGCTCCAGACCTTGTTCCGGTTGCATCAATGAACGGTGCTGTGTATTTCTCGGAATTGTCAACAAGAATTTTTGGAGTCTTTGATTCCATGGGTGCAAGCCGCCTTCCCAAACCGGCAGTTGCATTTGAAAGAACATAAAGGAGGCCAAGCCCGAGAACGGTTACTATTACAAACCATTTGACACTGTCGTCAAATTCTCCGAAAAATGCAAGTGCAAGAAGCACTGCCCCGATTATCATGATAAGTAAAATGGGGTTCATGCTGCGTTCCTCTGTCTTTTCTGCCTTGTAATTTGAGATTCTCCTTCCAAGGCCAACACGGATAATTTTGGAATAGTCCCGGGGGGTTGATTTAAGCAGCGCAAGCTCTTTTGGGGAATAGAATCTTGTCAGTTTATTTTTCATGATCTGATGAAAGCTCGGGAATGTCTTGACAATTCTTATCAATGGCTGATTCTCGTTGTTTTTGTTGGGATACACAAGAAGGTCTTCAAGCTCTTCGCTGGGCATGAGTTCAGCCATTGCCTGTGCAAGCATGCTCTTCCCGGTTCCGGGAGGGCCTATAAGCAAAACGTTTCTTTTTTGAGTTGCGGCCTTTTTTACTATATCCACTGCCTTGTCCTGGCCTATGATCTGGTCTATGATTCTTTGAGGAACAGGAATTTCAGCAGTAGTCTTGAATTTCTTCATGTGCTATATCAAGTCCGGCAGGATTATAAATAATTATGCCGGCATCATTTTTCTACCATCCACACCATTTCCTGATTCATCTTCGTTAGTTTTTGTCTGTTGAAGCCGCCAAAAACTTTCCATTTCCTAAAACCGGCAATTCTCAGAAGAAGTTCAAATTCTTTTTTGTAGATGTAGGCTATGTCAATGGAAAATTTCTTTGTTTTCCCCCGGCAGGCCAGCAGCCATTCCACATGATTAAACTGCTCGATTGGAGAAATGGAAATTTTCTCCTGCTGGGAATATTTTTTTCCGTTTATAAAAACAGTGGATTTTTTTGATTTTTTTCCGTCTTTGCTTGATAGGACATTATAATCGGGGTAGAAGAAATTAAGTATTAATTTTCCATTGGTTTTCAGATGTTTTTTAAAGTTCTTCAGGGCCATGATCTGGTCGTCGCTTTTTTTTAGATGCAAAAAAGACCGGTATGGGACTATTATCAGCGAGTATTTCCTTTTTGACTTGAAATTGCGCATGTCGGCAACCCATACTCCGGGCTTTGGATTTTTCTTCCTGAGAACTGAAATCATTTTCGGGGTTATATCAAAACCTTCGATATCAACTCCTGCTTCAAATAAGGGAAGAAGGATCCTGCCTGTGCCGCATGCCGCTTCGAGAACCGGGCCTTCGGCTTTTAGTGCTTCCTTCAGATAAAATTCAAGATCCCCTTCCGAGCCTTTCCACACATCATCGTAAAAGCTTGCCAGGGTTCCGTAGGTTTTCATAAAGAAAGAAACCGTGCGAATAAATAAAACTCTTTCATCCAACCTTTGCAAGGGTCCCTTTTTTTCTTCCAAGGCTGAAAAACATCCTGTTTATGGCAAATGCTCCGGCAAGCCAAAGAACGGTTGTGCCTGCAAGCATGGCATAGTCAGGCACTGCCATGGAAAATATTGATTTCACAACATTGAATGCATGAGTGGTCGGAAACAGGTTTATTATGCCTGCAAGCCATGGCGGGAATACATCATAAATGTTATAGTAAGGACCTGAAAACAAAGCAATCAGTTCCGGGGCTACGAAGCTCAGGGTGAACACATTCCGTTTTTCGAAATAGCACGACATCCCGAAAAGGACAAAACCTATGGAGAAGCCTGCAAGCATCATGAAAACCATGGATAGGGCAAGAAGGGTCATGTCCGTGAGGACAAAACCGTATATGAAATAGCCTACTGCAAGACATAGCACGACCACAAGAACTGATTTAAGCACTCCCCCAAGCGCTCCTCCTATTGCCATTTCTGTAGTTGTTATCGGAGTCACAAGAAGATTCGGGAGGGAACGGTCCCAGTTTTCTTCAACAAACATCGACCCGGTTTCGAAAGTAACAAAATAAAGGGCCCTCCAGGCCACAACAGATACAATAAGAAGGCCGGTAAGCCTTGTATCAGCACCGAAGACCGAAAGGAAAAATGTCAGTGTAAAAAGAGTTACAAGAGGCCAAAGAAAAACATCTGTAAGGCGGAATGGGCTCCGGTATGCCCAAAGGGAATTCCGGTATATGACTGCCAGTATGCGCGAGATCATGAGCGCATCACCCGGGTGTAAAGATCCTCAAGCTCAGGCTCGACAGGATATATGCTCCGGATCTCAATTCCAGATGCGGCAATTTTTTTTATCAGGGGAGCCGCGTCTTTGGGATGTTTAAGATAGATTTTCAGGGAATTTGCAGTCTTTTTTATTCTGACAACAGATTTAGACAGCAGCTTTTCCAGTTTTTCAGCATCAGGAGACTGGATTTTCAGCACTTCGTAGGGGAAAAACTTTTTCCTGAGGTCGCTGAATGTTCCGCACACTATTATGGACCCGTTCCGGATAAGCGCAATGCGATCGCAGAGTTCTCCGGCTTCCTTCATGTTATGGGTGGTAAGCAGGATTGTTTTCCCTTTGTTTTTCAGCTCACTTATCATTGAGCGGAGTGCTGCAGCAGAATCCACGTCAAGGCCTACCGTAGGCTCATCCAGGAGCAGAACTTCGGGATCATTTATCAGCGCCTTTGAGATCAAAAATCTTCTTCCAAGGCCTGATGAGAAATCTGCAGCTCTCCTTTTCCGGTATTTTTCAAGTCCTGTCAGCTTCAGGGATTTTTCAACCCGCTCTTTCGGATTATCCAGGCCGTAAAGCATGCAGAAAAAATAAAGGAGCTCCTCGGCAGTAAAATAATCTGATATGCCGCTGAAACCTGATGCAAGATTCATCCGCTTTCGTATTTTTCCTGATTCCCGGGTGCAGTCCAGTCCGAACATTTCTGCCTTTCCGCTGTCAGGAGTCAGAAATCCGCACATAATTGATATCAGCGTAGTCTTGCCCGCGCCATTGGGCCCCAGCAGACCGAACACTTCTCCTTTTTTTATTGAAAAATCAACAGAATTCAGCGCCCTTACGGTGTCGCTTCCGGATGTGAATGTTTTTGACAGCTTTTTCACTGACACAATCTCCATGAAAATTAATCTGCAGATTGGATTTTAATATGCATTATACTGGCGCACAGAACGCGAAGGGCAGGCTGCATATCCTTCAGTTTCATGGATTTTACAGCTCTGTTTATGACAATTATGAAACAACCTTGAGACTGCTGAATGCTATTCTTGGAGATACAAGCCAGTCTGATATTCTTTGCCTTGATTCGATGGCTTCGATGCTCTTGAACATGTCAAATATATTGCCCACAATCATGAACCCCTTCAAAGGCATCCGCTTGTCTCCATCAGCCAGGAATGCGCAGCTCACTTCCAGGCCGATATCGCCAGTGGTCAGATTAGCCGTGTGCGACCCGTGCGCATAATGAAGCTCGATGTGCTTTCCAAGCTCTGAAAAATCGCGGCAGTCGCCGGGGGAAACAACAATGTTTGATGAGCCTATTGAGGGGCGGTCATCATATGAGTTTCGCGTGCAGGTTCCCTGCAGTTCAACTCCTTCCAGAGCAGCAGTTTCGCGGTCATAGAGAAATGATTTTAGTTCGCCCTTTTCAACCATTGCCCTTTTTTCTGAAGGAATGCCTTCGTCATCAAATGGCCTTGAGTCTGCTCCTGCTGACCTGCCATCTTCGTACATTGTAAACATTTCAGAAAAACGGAAGCCTTCCTGAAGCTTTGTTATGCCTCTTCTTTTCCAGTCGCCGGAAAATGAAGGAAGCAGTGTTTCGATGAGGCTGTCAAGGGCCTCCAGTTCCATCACAACCGTGTAGTTTCCGCTTTCCGGTTTTTTTGCTCCCTGCATATCTCTTGCCGTTCCTGCCGCCCTGAGCGCCAGATCAGTTACTGAATCCGGCTTCCTGTTTGAACTGTAGTATTCTATGCCAAGGCCGTCTGCATTCATGCATTCAATGTAAATTGAGAATTCTGTTTTTTTGTATTCACCATGAAAGCCTTCGTCATTTTCCAGGCTGCAGAAGCATTTTTCTGCAGTTGCATTTATTCTCGATTTTCCACCGAATTTTTCTGCTGCCTCCCTTGCTTCAGCCAGAATGCCTTTCAGGAAATCAAAATCGTTTGGATCCAGGGAACTATCGAAAATATCCAGGCCCGGGTATGAAGATTTGGGTGCAAATGAGAAATTGCTCCGGGGCGAAAATCTTCCAATTAGTTTTGCCTTTTCTATTGTTTCTTTTATCTGCCCTTCATTCTGACAATAGGAAAAACCAATGCGCCCGTCCTCGATTGTCCTTATGCCATAGCCTGAATCAGTTGATGTTTCCTTGATTTTAAGTTCACCGCCGCTGTATGTCAGGCTGGCTGATTCCATTTTCTCAAAATAAATCTCCGGCATATGGTTTTAATTTAACCGGGGGAATTTTAAATCATGAGACTTTTCGTTGCAGTTGTCATTCCTGCCGACATCAGGGAAAGGATGGCAGAGCTTGGCAAAGAAATAAAACAGGAAGGGGTGGTAACGGTGAAGCCGGAGAAAATGCATCTCACCCTTAAATTCATAGGAGATGGCAATCCGGATGAGATAACAGGGAAGCTGAAGGCAGTGAAATTCAAAAAGTTCATCTGCAGGGCAGGCGGAACCGGAGCATTCCCGGATGAGAAGCATATAAAAGTGGTGTGGGCAGGCGTATCCGGCCTTGAAGAGCTTGCAGAAAAGGTGCAGGAAGCGCTTGGCAAAAAAGAAAGATTTGCAGGGCATGCAACAATTGCAAGAGTAAAAAGAAGGGCAGATCTGAAAGCATTTCTTGAAAAGCACAGGAAAGACGAATTTGGGGAATTCTGGGTCTCAGAATTTGAACTGATTAAAAGCGAACTTGGCCCGGAAGGCCCTGCATATACAACCATTGCAAGGTTTGGGGCAGAAAAATGATCCATGCACTTGGGGCATTGTTACTTGGCGGCTCTTCCGGGGCTTTTGCAAAGAAAAGCGTGCAGATCATAGGAAGGAAAAGGGCGATTGTTTATTTTTATCTGGTGCTTGTTTCACTGCTTTTTGCAGGTGCGGCTGTTTTTGGAATTGAATTTGCAGTGCCGGAGCAGCTGCTGGCCGATTACATTGCCCTGGTAACAATAGGAGCAGTTGGAGTGATAGGATATTTCAAGGCCATGGAGCATGGAAAAATCAGCGTTCTTGCCCCGTTGGGCAAGCTGCACGTATTGATAGTCATTGCACTGAGCATTTTCATTTTCAATGAGCCCCTGACTGCAATGCAGATAGGAGGAGCGATTATCATTGTGCTGGCTGCAACAGTAATTGCACTGAACAGGGTAACGCCCGAGAAAGGCGCAAACTACATGCTGGTTGCAATTCTTGGATGGGGCTACTATTTCACATTCCTGAAGACTTTTGTTGATGCAGTGGGCCCTTACCAGACAACATTGATTGCCGAAACAGGAGTTGCCGCAATAGTAATTGCATACTATCTTGCAAAGAAAACAGACCTTTCAGTGCCTGCATGGAAAGACAATCTCTATTCTCTTGCCCAGGGTTCTGCAATGTTCTTTGGGCTGATACTTTACAATTTCTCGATAAGCACCATTGGAGCTGCACTGACAGCTTCAGTAATGGCAGGGGCACCAATAGTCACTGCAGTCCTGTCTTATTTCATGCTCGGCGAAAAACTGGATTTGCACAAATACGCGGCAATCATCCTCATGATAATAGGATTGATAATGATATAAAAGAAGGAAAAAAATTATTTGACTGTCTTGAACACGGCCTCGAATGTTTCGTAAGGATATGCTCCCGGAATCATAACTGTGTAATCGCGGTCGTCTTCAAAGAGGAGTATGCCCTCCCCGTATTTGGATATGAGGCCATCAACAGCAGCCATTATTGTTTTCTCATCAACTGCACTCTTGGAAACAAGAATGAAATTGCTTGGAGTTCCAAGTACCCCTGAGTTCTGGCCATCGATGAAGTCCAGTATAATGGCATCGATATCTTCAGCATCATAGCAGCTGTTGAATGATTCCGCATCAAGACCAAGTTCCACCGCATATCCCTTTAGGGTTTCATTGACATTATCATTGCCCCATTCGGATTGTCTTTCAAAGAGAATGTCGTGCATTTCCCAGTATTTGCCCTGCTCATTGGCACACCCGGCTGCAATCGCCGCCGGCACTGCCTGGGGATGGAAGCTCAGCGGGAAGTCCCTGAAATAATATGCCACCTTGCCCTTTTCAATATAGTTTGACTTGATAAGGCTGACAGTCTGCAATACGTGCCTTCCGCAGTACGGACACTGGTAATCAGAGAATTCAACAAATTTTATTGGAGCACTCTCATTTCCAAGAGCCGGAAAATATCCTGGATTTATTGTTCCTCGGGGAAGTGCCTGAACTGCCGGCTGTTCCTGCTGGGCCGGCTGTTCCTGCTGGGCAGGTTGCGCCGGCTGTGTTACCTGCATTGCATTCTCAGGGCAATCAGCTGCCGGACATGCGCTTACCAGTCCAAATCCTCCGGTAAATATGGAGGCCACAAGCAATATTGACAATACGGCAATAGCGCTTCCGTAAAGAGCATCCTTGCTAATCATTACATTTTCTCCCAAATAATTCACCTCAAAAAAGAGCCCGTAAAGAATAAGGTAAATGTTAATTTTTAAATCTTTGGAAATGCTTCGCGCGCTGGAAAGTATCTGCATGGTTACTTGTAGCTTGGACGCAACGGGCAGTGTATAGCTTCGCGGAACCCTGTGCCGAAAATGGGGGATTCATTGAAAATCCGGAAAATTATTGGAAAAGGTAAAAATATAAGGTTGCGCAATTCTAAATTATTCATGGCTTCTCTTGATAAGGCTATCATAGCGTCATATGAAAAAGAAGGGAAAAGATTTGAGATTTACGTTGATCCTGATGCGGCATATGCTTATCTTGAAAAAAGCAAGAAGGACCTGAAAAACATACTTGTTTCTGATGAAGTTTATGAGGATGCGAAAAAAGGCGACCGCGCAAAGGCCTCTGACCTTGAGAAAGTTTTTGGCACCACGGACATCATGCAGATACTCGAGCTCATAATGAAGAAGGGCGAGGTCCAGCTCACCACGGAACAGAGAAGGAAAAAGACGGAAGAAAAAAGGAAAAAGATAGTTGCTATTTTACTGAGGGAAGCAATAGACCCGAGGACAAAGGCTCCGCACACCCAGATAAGGCTGGAGAATGCAATGGAGCAGGCAAAAATCCACGTTGACCCTTTCAAAGATGAAAGAGAGCAGGTGGATGAGATTGTAAAAATCCTGAGGCCCATACTTCCGATGAAATTTGAGAAGGCAAAAATAGCGGTGAAGGTGCCGGCAGCATTTGCGCACAAATGCTATGGAACTTTGAAGAATCTC
>JAFGPA010000028.1 GCA_016926175.1 Microcaldota archaeon | reverse complement strand
GATGGAATGACTGTTGAGGATCTTGCCGCTCTGAAAACTGAATATGAAGAGCTTCATGAAGAAGGCCAGAAACTGCTCAAAAAAGAGAGTGACATGCCTGCAACAAAAGTATTGCTGCTCTTCCGCGGTTTTGCAAGAAATATAAATTCCGGAATTGCAAATGTGGCCGAAGAAACAGAAGTAATAGAAAAATCAGAAATTGCAGAAAACAAGTCCCTTATGCTTGGCTTTTTCTCGCTGATAACCTTCATTTCCATCACATCTATTGTCGTTTTGCTTTTCCTTCTCTTAATTGCAACAACAAAATTCTATATACCAAAAACAACCCAGATACTTGCATCGGCATTTGTTTCAATTATAATTATCGTGGCGGGCTTCAGCATTTTCACATATCTTTTCCTTGGCAAGACATGTTCAGAAGCAACCATCAACGAGTTTCTTGAAGACTTTGACAGTAGTGATTCAACCGCAATTGTGGTGAACCTTCAGGATACCACCTATTCAGATGCACTTGCCATGAATAGTTGCGCATCAGGCCTTGCAACCACATTTGAAAACCTCAACAAAAGCTGGGTGATCTACAGGGTATCGCCCAATTCATGCACAAAAATCACGCCTGGAGGCAATACCACGCTTTCAGTTGCCCAGTGTGACCAGATGATTTCCCAGGAGTCTTCTTCCTTTGAACTTGGATATTCAGTATCCAATGAAGCTCCGAAATTTTCCGTAATATATGAAAACAAAGCCGAGATCAACGCCAATATTGATTATTATAATTCCTGTCCGTTGGTTTCGCTATTCAGCTGATTATTATGGCAAAAAAGACAAAAATCAAAAAACAGCCCAAGAAAAAAAAAGCGGATGTAGTTGAAATAGTCCCTGAAATTGTTCAGGAACCTGAAGCAGCTCCTGAAGAGCCTCAGCCAAAATCATCAAAAATAATGCTCCTTGCAATTCTTCTTGTGATTGCAGTAGTTATTGCAATAGCTGCATATGTGATTCTATTTCCCTATCATTCTTTTGTCCCAGGCAATCCTGTGGACAGCCAGACCTTCCTTGATCTGTTTCAACAGGAGGACAACATAGTGATATTCATGGATGTACGCGGCGTTTCAGATACGAAAACAAGGCAGAATATATTCCAGTGTGGCATTGATTTTGCAGGCAGCAGTGGCATGGGCCCAAAGAATACGACCTATTTCTCCATGGGAGATGCTGAAAAAGGGTGCGTTACGCCTGAAGGCATAAAAGAAGAGCAATACTGCTTCGATTCCCTTAAGGATGCAATTACAATATATGTTCAGAAGGGAGATACTACGAGCTATTACAACAATGGAGTTGTTGTAGGAGTCAATGAAACATACCCTGTAGGGCTCTGCGGCATACACATGCTGAATTAGAATTATTTTCTATATCTTATGAATGCCCCTACCCCGCCAAATCCCGCAAAGAACTGGGCACCTTCTGCAGTGTTGGTTGAAATCATCTCAATCTCTATGCTGTGCTCACGTGCAAGATCGGAAAGGTCATCGATCAGGGAAACCGAATCCTTCAGCTTCATGCCTTCATACTCACTGGGGGGGTCCTGCCTGAATACCTTTTTCACTTCGTTGCCTTGGGCATCTGTATATACCCCTACTATATGCTCCAGCCCTTCCGACAGCAGGATCTTGTCCGCCTGTTTCGATACTATGGCCTGCCTTACCTGCACTTCACCGTAAATTGCTAGCCTGTCATGGACAACCTCATCAACAAACCTGTCCACAAGCTGTTTTTCCTTTATTGCTTCCTGTTTTGCAAGGATCGTTTCGCTTTTTGACAGAACTTCCCTTACGCCGAATTCATCGGTATATCCGGTGTCAACAACTCCAAGGACCTGAAGCTGGTAATTATAAGGCTTCATTTTCATGAAATTCTCCTTCGTTGGTCCCGGTCCGCCTACAATGACGCCCTTTACCTTTCCTACAAAGGCCTCGTCCATTGATTCCCCCACTTTCTTGTAGTAATATTCTATCTGTTCTTCTACAAGCCTCTGGTATCGCCGCTGGCTTTGCCCTCCCTTGCGAACTTTTGCATGTGCCATCGAAGTAATCTTCTTTACAACGTGGATCAAAGTGCCCTTGACTATTGCAAGAGTCGCTTCCCTTCCGTCAAAAACTACAATGCCATAACTGTCTGCTGATTCAAGCATCTGCTCCAGGGGCTCAAGGAAGAACTTGCTGTCGCACCTGTAAGCTCCTATCTGCAATACCTGGGGAGGGTCAATGGAAAACAATTCTATATCCACCTTTGCGGCATTGTCGGATATGTTCCCGCAAAAAATCGCTATTCCGTTTTCCGGCGTTTTTTTGTAAATCTTCAGGTAATTCAGAATTCTTTCCAGAGCGCCGATGACATTGAGCTTTGTTGATTTTGATTTGATGTTGCTGGCCTGGCCCATTTCTTCCCGTAATTTGTTTACCATGTCATGCATTGGTGAGCCTGCAGCAATGTATACTGATATCAGCTCAGTACCGCTGCCCCGGAAGCCCTGCAGCTTTTTCAGCATCTTTTTGAAATTATATAATTTTTCAGAATCTGCCATCACTTCACTTCTACCCTTCCATTCTCAAAGAAGTATTTTATCTCAACTATCTTTAATCTGCCCTCTTTTTCAAGATGTCTGACTATTTCGCTTCCATCTCTAATCTCATCAACAACATTTTTCATATTATTGTCTATAACCTCTTCCACTCCGCCGCCCTTTGCCTTTGCAGGCTTGATTTTTGACATGATTGCGGCAATGTTTGGCGGACATTCCCCTCCTGAGCATGCTGCTGTGACAGCGCCGCATTTTTCATGGCCAAGAACAACGAGCAGCGGCGTGCCAAGATGCTCTGTTCCGTATTCTATTGTTCCAAGTACAATATCATCAATGATATTCCCCGCATTTCGGATCACAAAAAGCTCTCCGACGTTAGCGTCGAATATGAATTCAGGAACAACCCTGGAATCCGAGCATGTAAGTATCGTGGCGAAAGGCGTCTGCTTGTTTTTGCTTGCCTCCCTTGCAGATCCGACATCTTTTTCTGCAAGCTTTCCGCTCATATACCTCTTATTGCCCTCTAACAATCTGTTTAATTCATCCATAGGATTCACGAATAAAATACTAAAGAAAGGGTTTTAATTACTGATCCTCTGCCACCCCGGGATTCCTGCAGTTTCATTGCGTTCCCTACCTCCTGTGCAATTCCTGCTGATTTGCCATAATCAATCATTTTTTGCATGAAAATCAGTGCCATTTTCAATATCCGGAGCAATGCAGCAAATGCATATATTTAAAAACACTTTTTACCACATATAATCATGTCTTTGTACGAAAGTTTTACTCTACATTTAAAAACATTTTAGGTGACAACATGATCATGAAACAAAATGCTCAGAATGGATCAGGTAATACTGGGGTTTCTCCGTTGAGAGAAAAACACAGGGCTGCAAGAACAAGGCGTGAATTTGCCCTGAAACACGAAGAGGCAAAATCCCTGCTTCTTGAGGGAAATGCCAAGCACACTGAGAGGCTGGCATCACTGAATGTATCCCCCAAGTCAAGATATGAAAAAATAGAGGCTGGTGAAGCTGACTATCTCCTTCTGCAATGTTCTGATTCAAGGGTTATGCCTCCTGACAGCGAGGATGAAAAAATGGTTGGCCTGCAGTTGAGGGTTGCAGGAAATCTTGTGCCCAGAGACGGCGCATCAAGGGAGGAAACCCGGGAAGTTGCATCTCTTGTAAGGCCTGGAGGGGTAATAGCAGTTGAAGCCCACTGCCACTGCGGTGCAGTTAATGCCCATGTGGAATGGGAAAAAGGAGGGCGGGCAGACACCGGAATTCCTGACCTTAATGTGCTCCTTAATGATGTTCATGGAAACGATCCGATCACCAATCTTATGCTCCAGGGAGGGCTGGCAGCAACACTCACAACCAACCAGTATCTTGCCCTTATCTACTATGACTGGGAAAAATGCAGGGTCGATATTCACAGCAACGGCAGTGTCCCTATAGTCCGGGCACTCAAGCAAAATATAGAATCCAGGCAAAGGCTTGCTGATGATGGCGGACTGGTTGCAAGGCTTGCAACCCAGGCACCCGCAACAATTGCAGTTGCATATCATAAATTGCCCTTTAGTCCCAATACGATCTTCAGGGCGGAGCAGGGGGAAATTTTCTCCACAACCGGTTCTGAAGGCGGCCTGGACAAACATGACCGGGCATCCCTTCTCTATTCAGTTGAACACTGCCACTCAAATCATCTGGCATTCATTGCCCCTGCAATAAAGAGCACAAAGGCAATGTTCGATAAATGGGAGCATGATATCCGCCAGATGCAAAACAACGACGGAGAAAATATACTTGACACGAAACTTAATTCCGGGGAGCTGAAAATCACAAGATTCAGCTACGATCTTTACAAAGGAACAATAGTTGAAGTTTAAAACCTTCTTTACCTATTTTATTTTCTGATGTGCGGCATTATTGGTTATATTGGAATGCAGAAAGCATCCACCATTCTTATTGAAGGCCTCAAAAGCCTTGAATACCGCGGCTATGATTCAGTTGGCATTGCCACGTTGGATCACGGCAGGATCAGAATTAGAAAAAACATCGGAATGGTTTCAGAAGTTGCAGATTCACTGAAATTTGAAGAGATGGAAGGAACAATCGGCATCGGGCATACCCGGTGGGCGACCCACGGGGTTGTTTCTGAGGAAAACGCACACCCCCATTTTGGAAAATCTGAAAAAATTGCAGCAGTGCACAATGGCGTAATAGAAAACTTTGCAGAATTAAGGGAGGAAATGAAGGACCACCGGTTCAGGTCTGAAACAGATTCAGAGCTGATTCCCCATCTTATTGAAGAGCATCTTGATGGCTCTTTCATTGATGCATTCATCAAATCCCTGAAAAAGCTGGAAGGCTCCTATGCAGTCGTTGCCGTTGATGCGGCAGAGGAAAAGCTTTATCTTGCAAGGAAAAACAGCCCTTTGGTCATCGGCATCGGAAAAGGCGAAATGTTCTGCGCTTCTGACATCCCTGCAATGCTAAAACACACCCGGCAGTTTGTTCCACTGGAAGAGGGGGATATTGCAATTCTTACCCGGGAATCCTACCAAATATTTAACCATGACGGCAAAACCGTAATCCGGAAGCCGATAACCGTAAAATGGTCCATGGAGCAGGCGCAAAAAAGCGGGTTCCCTCACTTCATGCTTAAGGAAATTCATGAGCAGAAGCATACTGTTTCGGAAAGCCTTGCAGCAAATGTGGACAAGGCAAAAAAGCTCATCGAAAACCATGAAAGGATAGACATTGTGGCCTGCGGAACTTCCTACCATGCAGGCCTGATGCTTGCCTATCTCCTCTCCAAAAAAGGAAAAAATGCCCATGCCTATATTGCCAGTGACTATCCCTTCATCGCAAAGCCAGATGAAAAAACACTTATGGTGGCAATCTCCCAGAGCGGCGAGACTGCAGATATCCTGCAGGCAATCAAGGCAAAGTCGTCCGGAAAGATAGCCATAACAAATGCTGTGGGATCATCAATTGCCAGGATATGCGATGCCACTATATACATGAACGCAGGGCCTGAGGTGGGGGTTGCTGCAACCAAGACATTTACGGCACAGCTGGCCATTGTCTTCAGGCTGGCATATGAAAAAGTGCCTGAACCAGGCAACCTCATAGAAACAATGCTCTCAAAGGAAGATGAAATAAGGAAAATAGCTGAAAAGCTTTCAAAGAAAGAGCATGCATTTTTCCTTGCACGGGGCTCAAATGTTCCAATTGCATATGAGGGATCCCTGAAATTCAAGGAAATCACGTACATACATTCAGAAGCCTATCCGGCAGGAGAGCTCAAGCATGGAACTCTCAGCCTTGTTACAGAAGGCACTCCGGTAATTGCACTTGCGCCAAAGGATGAAACAACTGCAAAGCTTCTTGGAAACATAAAGGAAACAAAAGCAAGGGGCGCAACAGTGATATCCCTGACAAATGACGCAAATGTCAAAAAAGAAAGCGATTATGTTATTGATATACCTGTTGTTGATGCAAGGCTCTATCCTCTTGCTCTGGCAATACCGCTGCAGCTGCTTGCCTATCATGTGAGTGTGCTAAGGGGTATAAACCCCGACAGGCCCAGGAATCTTGCAAAATCAGTCACTGTTGAATGAGCATCTGGTTTTTTGCAGGCAACTTGGTATCAGGTTACGTTTGTGTCATCGTATGTTTATAAATGCACTCAAAAACCATGCAAATGCTAAAATAGATGAACTGTGATTGCATTGTATGCGCATCATCTCGCTTGCTCCAAGCAACACGGAAATCCTCTTCGCTTTGGGCGCAGGGCATGAAGTGATCGCACGGACACCGGACTGCACATTTCCCGATGAAACATTGAAAATCCCCGAACTTTCTGATTACAGCGATATCAATTATATCCGGAGATTTAATGCAGACCTTATCCTTACCGCTACAAACTCCCAGGAGGAGCTTGCCCAGCAGCTCGAGGAAAAAGGGCTTCCGGTAGCACATCTTGCTCCGAAGAGCCTTAGGGGAATTTTCGACAGCATATCTGTGGTTGGCGATCTCACAGAAAGGCCGGAGCAGGCGTCGCAGCTTATAGAGGACCTTAACCTGGAATTTGAAAAACTCAGGCTTTACCAGTGGAAAAAACCAAGAGTTTATATTGAAGAGAAATCCGATCCGCCCACGGTTGCGGGAAACTGGATTCCTGATATTGCTGAGATTGCAGGCGCAAACTATGGGCTCTGTAAAGGAGGAAAGAACAGCAGAGAAATAAGTGCAAAAGAAGTTGCTGTTTTTGATCCCCAGATAATCATAGTTTATTCAAATAAGAAAGAGATGTTAAAAAGAAAATGGAAAGTTGATGCGTTAAAAAACAAGCAGGTATACGAGATCCCTCTTTTAAGCAGTCCCGGGCCAAGGCTTGTTATGGGCTGTAGTGAATTAAGGAAAATCATTTCCTCTTTTTGAATCTCTTGCTCAGCACTTTTGTCCATACCTGCCAAACTATTATTATGATCGCAAGTACAGCGCCGCCAAGTATAAGGGGGCTGATGCCGCTCTGGTTTACGTTCAATGTTGTGGAATAATCCCTGAATCCCATCTTTCTGACAATCAGGCTGTACTGTCCGGGTTCTGCAAGCGTCAGATTTATGATTTTGCTTCCTGTTCTCTCTTCACCGTTGATTATGTAAGTGAATCTTTCCACTGATGATCCGTCATCGCCGTCATTAACGAACATTGAGAACTCGGTACCTTCTATTATTGAGCTTGTCGACAGCTTGACTTTGAGTTCACTTAGTGGCTTATTTGGATCGTTGTTGATTGCAACAGTCGTGAATTTTGGTCCGCTTTCCTCTCCGCCGGCATCGATTGTCCTGCAGGAAATCGAATTAAGGCCAGGTGCAAATGCCATGCTTGGGTCAACTATCAGCTGCCAGTCGCTTTCGCTTATGTTTGCTTCAATCCAGTTTCCGCCGTTGATGCTGACAAGCACCGTTACTCCTCCGGATTCAGATACAAGCTTTCCTGTTATTACGACCTCTTTTTTTCCCAGAAGGTCGCCTTCCCTCGGATTTGTTATGGAGCATGCACGGGCAGTGCTGAACGCATAGACATTGTTGTCTGCTGCACCTAATATTACCGTGCCCTGATGGTAAAGAGGGCTTCCTGCAGAACCTGCTACAGGACCTTTCCATACTATGCTGCCATCGTTCTTTGAAATTGCATAAATGTTCCTGTCTGATCCGCCTACGAATACAACCTCTTCTCCGCCCATGTATCCGCTTTCAGGAGTTGTCTTGATTGCAAGCTGGGTCGCTGTCTTCCATCTGATGCTTCCGCTTGAAGCATCTATTGCATAAAGATTCCCGTCATTGCTTCCAACATAAACTGTATTGCCGTCTGCTATTGGAGTGCTTACCACCCAGTTCCTTGATTTCACTTCCCAGAGTTTCAGTCCGTTTGAAACCCGGTATGCATGTATCTTGTCATCAAGGGAACCTACATAGACATTGTTTTCATGAATGACTGGCTGCGAAAGCCAGAATGAACCATCATCGATATGTGCCCGGAACATTACAGTGCCTGTTTCGCTCAGCCGGATGAGTTCGCTTCCTTTGCCGTAGATTACAAAATCCGCTCCTGAAGCTGGCGGGGTGACTGTTGCATTGGCGAATGATGTAACTATGTTCACTTCACCTGTTTTTGAAATTGCATAAATTCCGTTGTTGGCAGATATGAAAATGTTCTTTGCATTTGCAGATGCGCCGTAGATCCTTGATACGTTGTATAATTGTGAAGTGAGGTCTGCTGTCCATGCAATTCTTCCTCCCTCCCCAATCCTTATTACTTTGCCCATACGCGTGGATGTTATGAGGCCGTTGTCAAAGATAAATATCTCGTTTGGGTATTCTCCTATCCTAACTTCCCAGGTTTTTGACCCTGTTGATGGATTAAGGGCATATATTGTGCCATCGTCAGATGCGACAACAACTGAATTTCTGTATATAACTGGTTTTTTTGAAATTTCCCCATCAGTTCCAAATTCCCAGACTAAAGAAGAAAAAGAAAATGAGATCAATAACAAAATGAGAAATAGTTTCTTCATGGTCATCCCGCCATCAAAGAATCATGCTTTCCCTCATCTACCTCTCTGATAATCTCTCTTGCGCTTTTGCCGTCAATTGTTACGCCCATGCTAAGGCAGCTTCCGAGAACTTCCTTGACAGTGCTTTTCAGTTCTGTTCCAAGGGAGTTGCTTTTTTTCTTTGCAATGGCAACCAGTTTGTCAATCGAAATGTTTCCTGCAGGGGCTTCCCTGTTTCCTGCTCCCTTTTCGATGCCGGCTTCCTTCTTGATTATTTCTCCTGTAGGCGGACTTCCCACCTCAACTTCAAAGCTCTTATCCTTTGGATTTACAATTACTGCTACCGGGACTTTCATTCCTGCAAAGTCCTTTGTTTTTTCATTGATCTTTGCAACTACCTGGCTTATGTTTACTTTCATTGGAGCCAGCGCAGGTGCCAGGGGCGGGCCTGCAGATGCCTTTCCTCCGTCAACGATCAAATTTATAGTTTTCATAGTATCACAATTCGTAGAAATAGATAAATCTGGTTTATTTTATAAATCTAACCAGTGATGCTGATCTCTCTGATTTCAGGGCCTCTGCCCCTCACAACTTTCAGTATCATTCTTCCAGCTTCTTCCAGACCATGGATTTCAGCCAGCCGCGGGATTTCCAGGCGGCGGTGTAAGATATCCATTATTCTTTCAAGTGATGCAGAGATTTCCAGCAAATCAACATCCAGTTCCATTGCCAGTTCGGACAGGGACACTTTACCCTCCCGGAACCATTTTTCGTTTTTTGAAAACACTTCCAGGTCCAGCATAACCAGTTTTTCTGCATTCTTTGCCGGAATTACGCAGTCCACCAGAAACGGTTTTTTGCCGTCAAACACATTGTGGCCATAAACAGTTGCGCCATAATCATATGCAAGCCGTGTCATTGTATGGATATTGAGGGGATAATCCCCTCCGGATTCCTGCAGCTTCCTTTTCCTGATTGCAAAATTTCCGGATTTCTTGATTTCAAGGAAGCTTGGAACAGATTCAAAAATCTCCTCATGGTCCTTTGTGATTGATATGAATGGCATGCCGTTTTTCAGTATTCTCATTATTCCCAGGTAGCCGCTCAGGTTTGTTGAGACCGGGTATGGTTCAAAACAGACAACAGCATCAAAATGTTCATCCGGCAGATCTTCGAAACTTCTTTTTTCCGCCCTGATGCCCATTTTCCGGGCTTTCATCACCCAGCTATCCCCCAGGTCGGAAGCCAGCACTTCAATTCCTGCATCTGAAACAGCCTTTGCAACTTTGCCTGCATAGGAAAGCGGCATGTATGCCTTTTTGATTGTCCTCATGAGTACACGTTCCCCATATCTGCCTACCATTCTTCTGTCAATGCTGAAATTATGTGCTGTCTGGGTATCCTTTTCATTAGATTCCCATCCGCTACGCGCATGCAAAATCTGAAAATACGTGCTTACGTCGGGCATGGTCATTTTTTTCCCAATAAGTTTTGCCGGGTCTGATTTGCGAAATGATAAAAGTCTTTGTCTTGTGAGCAGTTCTTTCATGTTAACTTCTATGGTTAAAAGTGTTTATAAACTATCCCCATCCTTCCATTTTGATTTTTTTTGGATCAGTTCCCAAAGAAGCCAGGTGTTCTCTCATGCTTTTGATCATTGCCAGCGGTCCGCAGATCCACCAGCTGAATTCCGAAGGATTGCCAACATGCCTTTTTATCATTTCAGCATCCACCCTTCCTGATTCTCCAGTCCATTTTTCCCTTGTAAGAGTCTGGATTACTTTTATTCCGGGATTCTCTTTCTGAAGTTCTTTCAGTTCTTTTTCATACAATATGCTTGACTTCGTCCTGGCACTGCAGAAGAAAACAAATTTTCCCTGGATCTTCCTTCCGGCAATTGTTCTCAGCATGCCCATTATTGGCGCTATACCGGTTCCTCCAGCAATGAATCCGCATTTTTTTTCGCCGTTGTAGGTGAAGTGCCCGCCGCCTTTATGTATTCCTACAACCTCTCCTTCATGGAGCTTTGCCAGCCTTGAAGTGAGCTCTCCATCAACGAGTTTGATGCAAAGTTCTATTTCATCATTATCCGGTGAAGAAGCTACAGAGTATGATCTTTTCACCTGGCTGGTGTTTTTGTCAAGAATGTGGAGCATTATGAATTCCCCTGCGCTGAAAGCTATTTTTTTCTGAAGGGGCTTCAGCCTGTAGGCATTTGTATTCTCGCCAATTTTCCTGATGCTGGCGATTTGATATTTCTGAAAAATCATGGATTAATGAGTGTCTGTCATATATTTAAAAGTTATTCCTGTTTATTGTGAATATGGACGCAGAACTAAGCCGCATTTTCGGATATACTAATAAGTTTTATTTGGAAAGGCTGGGCCTTATAATCATTTTTTCAGTTCCCTTTATCATATCCTCTTTGCTGCTCGCTCTTGTTGCCGCACCAACCTATAATGCAATTGGCGGGGCTTTTCTTAGAACAGGAAGCATTCCTGAACTATCCTTGATTGATATCCTTTTCACTGCATTTGCCTATATCCTTTCAGTGTTCATTGTTGCAGATACTATCGTAAATGTAAATATAATAGTAAGGGCAAAAAGGACGCTTACATCTATCAGACACGAGGTTATAACTGCATTGTCAAAATATGCAACAAGAATATTCTATATCTATACCATGATGCTTTTGCTTCTGTTCATTTCACAGCTCCTTCTTTATGAGCATCCTCTGCAGCCCATAATTTATCCAATTATCGGGCTGGCGCTTTCATTTCTGCTATTCTATGTTGCGCCTGCAGTTGTCATTGACAATTCAGATACCCCTACTGCAATAAGACGATCTGCGGCAGCGGCATTGAGGAATCCGTCAATGGTGATTCTCTGGACACTCATCGGCCTTCTTTCACTATCCGTTGTTCATACAATATCGATAATGATTCTTCCAGGCCTGTTCGGAACATATCTTACGCTGCTTGTGAATTCCCTTTTTGTGCTGCCTTATTTAATTATTTTACAGACACAAATGTATATGGAGAAATATCCGTTGGCAAGGTAAGGAAAATGACTACCGAATCAAGAAAAAAAGATCATGTTGAGCTGGTAGTTGAAAAAGGAGCTCAGTATGAGAAAACCGCGGGATTCGAGCGCATAGACTTCATCCACAATGCCCTTCCTGAAATAAATTTTGACGATGTTGATCTTTCAACGGAATTTCTCGGAAAGAAAATAAAATATCCGATGCTGATCACTGGAATGACGGGCGGCTATGCAGATGCAAAAAAAATCAACAGATCTCTTGCAGAAGCTGCGCAGAAATACGGAATTGCATTTGCAGTGGGATCTCAAAGGGCAATGATAGAAGAACCCGCACTGAAGGAAACCTTCCAGGTACGGGATGTTGCCCCTGATATTCCGTTGCTGTCAAACATAGGTGCATATCAGCTCAAGAAATATTCATTCCAGCAGATAGAATCACTTGTAGATTCAATAGGAGCTGACGGACTTGCAATTCATCTCAACCCCCTTCAGGAGATAATACAGAAGGAGGGAGACCAGGACTACAGCGGCGTGCTTGCTGCAATAGCGAAAACCTGCGACAGGATAGGCGTTCCTGTTGTTGTGAAGGAAACCGGGGCAGGCATAAGCCAGGATGCTGCATTAAAACTGAAAGAAGCCGGAGCAAGCTATATAGATGTTTCAGGAAGCGGCGGAACTTCCTGGAGCAAGGTGGAATATATGCGTGCAGATGCCACTCCGGGCTTTGACAACTGGGGAATTCCGACGGTGCTTGCACTTATCGAATGCAGGAATACCCTTCCGCTTATTGCCAGTGGCGGGATAAGGGACGGCATAGATGCTGCAAAGTCAATTTCTCTTGGCGCTGATATTGCAGGCGCTGCCTATCCCTTTATCAAGGCAATGAGTGAAAACCGGCTGCCTTCCTATATAGAAATGTTCCAGAAGCAGATGAAGATCTGCGCCTATCTTACCGGCTCAAAAACCATCCCGGATCTGAAAATGGGCAAAACTACCTTCCGCTAGTGTGTTACAAAGGTTTAAAAAGTGGTTTTAACAAACTATCAACATGTCTATCGTTTTAAGACCACCCAGTGCTACTGCTTATCCGCAAAGACTAGAGCTGTCCATGCAGAGGTGGTCAAGGACATACAGAAAATTTGGGGGACAGGATGCCTTTCCGCATGCAAAAAGGGTTCTTGATGCTGCCATAGCCCACAATATGATTGACCTTAACGCAATCGAAAACAGGAAAAAAGACCCCAATTCGCTCAACCAGGCGCTTGCAAACATAATACTTTCCCACATCTTCAGAAGAAGGCAGGACAACTTCAAAATGTTCCAGAAGCTGGATTTTGCCAGGCACCCTCTTGTTGTGGAGGGATTCAATACATTTGATGCGCTAAGGGAAAACGACCTTACTGAACAGCACACCCAGACTTATGCCATCCTGCTTACAACTCCTTCACTTGGCCTTGTTGCAAGAATGATTGACCTTACACAGTATGGTGCAGATGGCGACGTTTCAGAATCAGAACTTTCCCATCTTGATTCGAAAATTTTCTACATGTTTGATTCCAAGAAAGGAAAAACAGAGTATGAACTTATAGGTCTTGCTGCAAAGAACATCTACTCGCCCCTTGCAGATCTTTTTGGCTACCGGGATCTTGCTGGTGACCTGCAGGTTATTTACTATTATCATGTTGACCGTGACAGCTATGTCAAGGTTGAAAGGGCCATCGAATCAATTGCAGAAAATATTGAAAAAACCAAACTGCTCACCAGGTCTTCGATTCCGCTTATTGCACAGGCGCTTTTTGATGAAGGATATGATTTTGACATTAAGATGCGTGAAAGAAAACACCCGGGCAAAGTGATGGAAAAATCAGAACGCTATGCGAAAAAGGAGGGAAAAACTGTTTCAGCGGTTGTACCTGAACTTCATGATCATGTTGCATTTACCATAATACTCAAGACCAGAGACGGCAGGGAAATCACCAAAAATGATCTTGACGATTTTGTTCGCGTGGGCGAAATAGTATTATCTGTTGTAAACCGGGCAAAGAAACTGCGGTTTAAAGAAATTGAAATAAAAGATCTGGTTTCTGTTCCAAAGGCGAACGGCTATTCATCGTATCATGTTAACATGAAATTCGAGGATCCTGAATTCATTGGCCTTGAAGCAATAATAAGGAACAGAAGAATGGAAAAATTTGCAGAGCACGGGCCTGCAGCACACTGCCTTTACAAAAGCAGCGGCCATCTGCCACGTATGGTTTTATCAGCATACACCGCTGCAATGGCAGCCCTGAAGGAGTCCAACATACCAACATTGTCCATACACGATAGTGCAATCCATAAAAGACTGCATATTTTTTACAATGGCAAAATGATAACGCGGGTAGTTGATTCAAGGTCCACCATAGCGGAAGTGATGATCTGTGCTGACATTGATCTTCTTCAAGACCTGAGAATAACTCCTGACGCATCATTGCTTGCTCCTGCAAAAAACCTTGACGAACTTCATATTGAATATGTTGGCGAACGGGGTGTTCTTACCCTTGAAATGATCAATATGCTTGTAAAATCTGCAGTCTACTCTGAAACAAAAGAAGTTCTAGAAAGATACAAAAAGATGCTCAGGCCATGATCATTTTGCGGCATAGCAGCACGCGCCGAATAGGCCGGTGTCAATGTTTAGGACAATGTAGATGGGTATCTCCTGCAATACCTTTCTTTGCCTGTCGCAGTTGTGAAACTCGTAACCAAATTCTTCAGAAGTAAAAATATCCCTGTGCCTTGCGGCAATTCCTCCTGCTATGAAAAGCCCTCCGCGCGGAATGTAATCCAGCACAAAATTTCTTGCGCATCTTCCATAGAATTTTGCATATAGCCTGAAGGTTTCGGTGCAGGCAGCGTCAATATTCTTGTATTTTGCAATTACCGGTACTTTGTCCTTTTCTTCTTCAATTTCTTTTGTGCACTGGGTTTCAGGAAATCTTTCCTTCAGGAACATATAGATGCTTTCAATTCCCTTTCCTGAAATGATGTCCTCATAGCTTACCTGGTTTGCACCATAGGATTTCTTTATGAAGTTTATGAGTTCGAGCTCATACGAGTTCTGCACAGGAAAATCCATGTGGCCGCCCTCGCTTGCTATGGGTATATGCGTTCCTTTCCTGTAAATCAGAATGCTTTTCCCAACACCTGTCCCTGCCCCCATCAACGCCCTGTTGCCGTTTACTATCCTGTTTTCAGGCTTCAGTTTCAGGATGTCTTTTCCGCTGCCCAGGTCAAGTGCTTCTATACCGTAGCCTATTGCTTCAAAATCGTTGAGAAGGGTGGCCGATCTCAATCCGACCTTGTCCAGTATGTCTTTTGTGCTGACGTCCCATGAAGCGTTTGTCAATTTGCAGTAATCCCTTTCATGAGATACTATGCCTGCAACCCCAAAACACGCATTTTCTGCCTCTATCCCGTGCTTTTGCCTTGCATAATCAAGAGTTTCTTCTATTGCAGGAACAAGAGACCCAATCTCCTGAGTCTGAAACCGCGCCATGAACAGGGGTGTGGTGATTCCGTTTTTTACCCCTGCAATTCCAAGCTTTGTGTTGGTGCCGCCCAAATCCCCTCCAAGAACATAGGATTCAAATTCTCCTATTTCCTTGTGATACTGGATTATCATCGAATCAATTTAGGTTCGACTATTTATTAAAGTTTTTTGCAGCACCTTGCGCCAAGCGAATAGTCCCTCCATCTGTCATCGTGTGCAAAAGGGCTTCTGTCGCAGCCTGCCATATCAGTTCCGCTGTGGCCATCACCTACAAAGGAGATGTTCCCTCCACGCGTAGTTCCTGTGAGCTCGGAAAGGTTTCCTTCCATGTCATAGACCTCTCTTCCGTTCCATACAACAACGCATTTCGGAAATGATCCTGCTGGCATCAGGTATCCTTCAACCTGTGCTGCCCGCACATCATAGAATATCCTTGTGCGTGCATTATGGTGTGCCTTGTACACTCCATGCATTGCATTTTCGGGAGGAGGGTCAATGATGTCAAGTATATGGGGCTTTTCAGGAAGAATCACCCTTCCATCAGGGCCTATGGTGTTTTTCTGGCCTACATTGCAGATGCCTTCCTGATAGGTTTCTCCGTATGGGAACTTTGTTCCATTGGGTCCCTTGCATGCTGTCTTGAATTGCTTTTGGGAGCAAAGGTATTTCCCTGCTGCCTCGCATGCCGCCTTTGCCTGGGGCTGGGTGAAAAATCCCTGGGGGTAAACGCCCGATGCCGAAACGGCTTTCCATCCCGTCATCTCGCCAGGTATCCTGTCTTTTGGATGGATTTCCCCATTGTCATTGACAAGGTGTATCTCCCATCTGTCAATGCAGTATGGCGCTATGCCTGATGCATTTACTTTCGCCATTTCTTCAGGACATTCATCATCTTTCTTTTCAGGCTGTTTTTCCACTGGAGTAGGTTGTTTTTTCCTGGCATCTGTGGCCGTTGCAGGTTCTGCAGGCTTTGCAGAACTTAGCTGTATGGGCCCTTCCTTAAGTATCTGGACGCCTTCGCCTTTTGGAGTGTATTTGTATTCATTTTTACAG
>JAFGPA010000027.1 GCA_016926175.1 Microcaldota archaeon | reverse complement strand
TCACCAGCAGTGCCTCCGGTAATTATGATAATTCCTCCTGTTCCTCCAGTTACGCCGCCAGTACCCCCAGTTCCAGTTTGCCCGCCATATCCTGCAACACCAGCATTTCCGCCTGTCAATGAGCCGCCAGTACCACCAGTGGTTCCACCAGTTCCAGTCTGCCCGCCAGTATTTACAGTTCCTCCTGAACCTGCAAATTCACCTGCAGTTCCAGCCTGGCCTGAACTGCCACCTGTTATCTCTCCTGAAGTTCCGCCTATGCTTCCGGCAACTCCGCCGGCAGCTACACCTGCAGAACCAGCTGCGGTTCCACCAGTATTCTGGCCACCACTTCCTCCCAAGGCTCTAGAGCCGCCGGTTTCAACAACTGAACCAGCAAATCCTGCCTGCCCGCCAGTACCTGCAATGTCATTGTAAGTGTTTGCTGCACCTTCGACCATGTTATAATTGCCATAATCCGGCAGACTACATCCTTTCATGGCAAGACCTGCTACAAAAACTGCTACTTTAGGAAAATTATTCTTTATTTTTTCCGTAAATCTTACTTTCCTGATCATATCCTGACCCCCGAATTCTATTATGTACGGCCGAATATAAAATTCCTTGTTAATTTGTCGTACCAGATAGGTATTGGCGGAAAGATATTTAAAAGGTTTCGAAAAGTCTAATTTTGTGGTTTTAACTAAAAAACAGTTTTTTGTTATGAAATCAGATTTATTGTTCCTGCTGTGCCGTCTACTTCTGCTTTTTGCCCGTTTTTTAGTTTTGAAATATCTTCTGGCTGGTCCACCATTGGAATTCCTGAAATAATTGCTCCTACTGCAATTATGGGCTCAGCAGAAACATTGACTATGGCCGCAGGAGCTTTTTTGTTTTTGGCCAATTGCAGCATGACGTAAGAGCCTACAGTCGAACCTTTCCCATTAGGAAAGACGAGGATTTTTCCGGAAATGTTTTTTCCTTCGAGTTCGTGCCCCTTTTCCATTACGTTGCCTGTTTCAGGATCAATCCCCCCAAGGAATCCAATGGGCTCACTGCTGACCAGAACTTCACCGGAAGCTTTTCCTCTTGATATGCTTCTTGCCTTCATTTTAATTACCACCTGTCAGCATGTAAACGTTTTTCATCATACCTGTTTTCAGCTTCCTTTTTTTCAGCAGGATGCCCTATGGGAATAATGTTCAAAGGAATTATGTTTTCCGGAAAGCCCAGAACTTTTCTCGCTCCTTCTATTCTATCATCTCTTGGGTAAAGGGCTGTCCAAACTGCTCCAAGTCCAAGTGCATGTGCTGCAAGTAAAATGTTCTGGCTTGCATTGGCACAGTCAATAGGCCAGAAACCTTTGGATTTTTCAAGATTCAAATCCCCACAAACAATTATTGCAAGAGCTGCTTCTTTTGCCATTCCGACATAAGGGTTTGATTCTGAAAGCCTTATTAGCTGTTCCTTGTCTTTAACAACAATGAAATGCCATGGCTGCTGATTCCTTGCCGATGGGGCTGCCATTGCAGCTTCAAGGATTTTTTTAATCTCAGAATCAGAAACCATTTTCCCACTAAACTTCCTTACACTTTTTCTTGACATTATTGCTTCCAAAGCGTCCATCAGATCACCTATAGAGGATATCCTTCAGATCCCCGAATGCAACTTTCTGCCTGCAGAGATTCGGCAGGTATTTTGCCGCTTTTCCGGAATTTGTCCCTGTTACTTCCATGCCCATTTCTTCCAAAGGGCAAACCACCATGCATGTGTCTGCAACTACAATCCCACCTGCGTTTTCAATGATTTTAGAATATCCAAGTTGCTCTGCGTTCTCTTTTATCTTCCTCGCAGTGCATACCCAGAACGCGCATGTGGGTTTTTTCTTTTTCACCAGTTCAGCAACCTCTCTTATCTCATCAATGGAACAATGAGGACAGCCTATTGTGACAAGGTCTGGCTTTGCCTTGCTGTCAAGCTCATTCTTTGTATCGTCAAGCTGCTTCTGGCTGAAAATTATCTTTTCGGCATCGTCGTCAACTTTCCATTCAGGTGTTATTCCTTTGATGTAATATAATGGCACAGAACCTGTCGCTGCCATTGATGCTCCCAACACTTTCAGAAAAGGCTCCCCGGCAGATTTTATCCCGGTAAATGCAGGTATCTTTCTTTTCACCAGCTTTCCGACTGCATAACCCAAAGCACCGAAATCCGCATTTGTTTCAAGTCTGCATTGTATTTCCACAACAATATCTGCAATCCTGTTCTCATCAAGGTGCAATCCGTATTCCGGAGTGATTCCGCAGATTGCAGCTGCCAGTGCAGAAGGTCCGCCCTCACGGTTTGTTCTTGCTCCAAGTATGGAATTTGCAAATGAAACTGCGCTTGATTCTGCCCATGCAATGTGCTCTCCTTGTTTCGGCCTCTGGCCGACAAAATACGGAGTGCATGTACAGGTTCTCATTATCCCCATTGCCTGGTAGGCGATCAGAATCTCTTTTTGCTTTTTTGCAAATTCCTCAGGAATTCCCATGTCCTTCCATTGTGCAATATCCATACCGGCAGGATTCAAAAATGCAGGAACAGCAACCTTTGCGCCTTTCTTAACCAGGTCTTTCAGATAATCCAGTCCAGCATCCCCTATTGTTTTATAGGAAACCCCTGAAATCTGGGCAGATGCAATCGGGATCATTCTTTTTGCCCCGTATATCTTTCCAAGGGCTACAAGGATTTCCATGGACTGCCTTGCAGCTTCGTTGGTTTCACCGTCAAAAATTTTCTGCTCTTTTTCCGAAAGCTCCATCATATCCACTCTTCAGGATTGATTTTTTTCCACTCTGCCTTTTCGAATACATTCAAATCATTCAATGGTTTTGTAGCATCAATCCCCATCTTTGCAGTTTCATATGTGTGTGGGTTTGCGCTGGGGTCAAGAGAAGATCCTTTTTGTTTTTCCTTTACTATGAGGCCTCTGCCAGCCTGGAATCTCGTCGCAATTGCCCATTCCACTTTCGCAGGATTATCAACATCAATGTCATCGTCCACAATTACAACATGCTTCAGGGATCTGTGGCCTTCAAAAGCAGCATCTATGGCTTTTTTCCCGTCATCTTCCGATTTTTTCTTTATTGAAACGACTGCATGAAGCCATGAGCATCCTCCAGGCGTGATGTTAACTGCCTTGCATTCACAGACTTCATTAACTTTTTCCATGATTGTCGGTTCCCTTGGCATTCCCATCAGTACCTTATGCTCAAGTCCTCCAGGCAGCAAAACGTGCCATAGTGCATTGTTCCTGTGGTACATTTTTGTGATCTTCATAATCTGCTGTTTCCTTACAACATCATATGTTCCTGTCAGATCAATGAATGGTCCCTCATTATGCATTTCCTTCATTATCTTTCCTTGAAATGCAAATTCGCAGTCTGCCGGAATTTCAATACCGTTTGACAGCTTCACTGTTTTTACAGTTGCCAGTGCATTTGCATATTCCAGCTCGTCCTGGCCCAGTTTTGATGAAATTGCTGCTGACAACAAAACATTGATTGAAGCACCGACAATCACTGCGACTTCCAGTTCTCCACCTGCCCGGTTGAGGAATTCCTGCAGATGCCTGTTAAGTATCCTTACAACAACCTTGTTTTTGCCAATGACCATCATCCTGTGGAATGACAGGTTTCTTCCGTATTCCGGATCATTTGCAATCACTATTCCAGATGAAATGTAAGGTCCGCCGTCCTTGTCAGCATGCAACGGTATTGGCAGCCTTTCCAGATCAATATTTGTTGTGCTGTTTTCCAGCACCGGCCCTGTTTCAACAAGCTCAGGCTTTTTCGGATTCTTTACTGCATCCAAAAGCTTTGATATAAGTTCTTCTCTGGAACATCCGAGGCATCTGCATACCAGTTCCCTTGTTGAGAAAACGTTTCCAACAGCTTCAAAATCCGCATTCATGACTTCTGTTCTTACAGGCTTCCCGTCAAGGGCTGCCATGAGTCCTGCCAGATCAAGGTTTTTCGAAACCTGCTTTTTAGTCTCCAATATTCCAATATTTTCAATGAATTCACGGAAAGTTGTCATTCTTTCCACCTTTTTGATAATCTGTGCTTGACCCCCGCGTGGTCGAGCACCCTTGCAACAACAAAATCAATAAGATCCTCAACTTTTTTTGGTTTTCCATAGAATCCTGGATTTGCAGGCAATATAACTCCTCCAGCCAGGGTTATCCTTTCCATGTTTTTTATTGTGATCAGTGAATACGGAGTTTCTCGCAAAACCAAAATAAGACATCTCCTTTCCTTCAGGCACACTTCTGCTGCTCTGGCAATCAATGAATTTCCGACTCCGTTAGCTATCTCCCCCAAAGTCTTCAGTGAGCATGGAGCAACAATCATTGCATCAGGCGGATTTGAGCCTGAAGCATAAGGGCAGGAAAAATCAAATTCCCCATAGTCTGCTTTGGGCAGTTTGGTGCCTTCAGCTTCTGCGACCTTTTCCGCCCCGCTGCTTACAACTACATTTGCTTTTTTTCCAAGAACTTCAACAAGCCTTCTTCCATATTCCAATCCTGAAGCTCCGGTTATTGCTACAAGAATTCGCATATATTCCATTTGCTTTTTCTTCTTTATAAACTATTCGTTTACGACCAAAACAAAAATTTCTCCATGTGCTTCTACAGATTCAAGATCAAGGCTTCCTTTACCGAATAATTGCGACATTATTGTTCTTGACATG
>JAFGPA010000026.1 GCA_016926175.1 Microcaldota archaeon | reverse complement strand
GTTGGCGGAGTATCTGGTGCTGGTGGAGCAACTTCCGGAGCCGGAGGTCAGGAAACTGGCGGGGCTGGAGGCAGCGTGACATCAGGAGTTTGTGAGGGAGTTAAAAGGGCGAGTGTTGTAAGCGAGTTAATAGCATACCAGAGTCCATATACACTGGGCGGATACACCCTTACGTATGTCGGTTCGTCCTCGGAAAACAGCATTGATATGTCAATAGAATGCGCAAGCACTGGTGAATCCCTTGGCAGCGTGGTAGCTCCTTACGCAAGAATCGGTTCTGATCAATTTGGAACGTTTGCCGATTCAGTAAACAACATGGGAGTATCTGTACAGGTGCATTCTTATTCGGCCGGAGCGGCAAGAATAAGTGTAAATGTCACTTCACAATAAAATTTCTTTTGTTTTTTCCAAATCTTCTTTTGCAGGCTTTATTGCAATCTCTGTAAAATCCTGTTTTCGGCTCACTATATAAAGGCTTTCCAGATTAATCCCGCGATTTGCCAGCTTTCTCGTTATTTTGGCAAGTTCGCCAGGACGGTTGATCATCTTGAAAATTATTACATCCGCCTCCTGCACCTGGAGATTAGGCAATTTTGAAAGTGATTTCATTGTTGTCGCAACATCTGCAGTGATCAGGCGGAAAATGGCCTTGTCACCTATGCCATAGGCAGAAATTGCCTCTATATTTACACCAGTAGACCCCAACGCCTCTGCAACCCTTGCAAGGGCGCCCACATCATCCGAGGAAATTATGGTTATTTCTTTCATAACATTATTTCTCAAAACAGAATTAAATAAGATTGCATTGATAATCTGGCATGACAACAGAAAAGGAGATACTGGATAAATTATCGGAGGTTGTCGACCCTGAACTTGGGATCAATATAGTTGATCTGGGACTCATATATGAGATAAAAATGGGGAAAACAATTGTTATCAGAATGACATTTACAACTCCGGCATGCCCAATGATAAATGAAATGCTCAATGACATAAAGGCAAAGCTGGACGAGGCATTTGGAGAGCTGGACATTGAACTGGTTGTTGTTTTCGATCCCCTCTGGACTCCTGAAAGACTCAGCGAAAAAGCCAAAATAAAACTGGGACTTGTATGAAAATCACTTTTTATGGCGGAGCAGGAGAAGTGGGAAGAACATGCATGCTGCTTGAAAACAACGGCAGAAACGTTATGCTTGACTGCGGAATAAAGCTTGGGGAAAAAACAGAATACCCTGCGGTTGATGATGTAAAAAAAGTTCAGGCAGTAACAATTTCCCACGCGCATCTTGACCATTCGGGGTTTCTCCCCCACATCTATGCAGCTGGTGCCAGGCCGAAGATATTTGCCACAAAACCAACAAGAGACCTTATGGGGATACTGCTCTCAGATTACTACAGGATCGGGGTTCTTCGCGGAGAGCAGAAATTTTCATCAAAAAATGTAGATCAGGTACTGAAGGACTGTAAAATCCTTGAATATGACCAAGAAGCAGTCAACGGATTCAGAATTAGATTTTATCCTGCAGGACATATAATGGGAAGCGCGATTACTGCAGTCAACAATATAGTTTTCAGCGGGGATATCTGCATGAGAAAAACAAGGGTGCTCGACCCCTGCAGGAGAAATCTGGAAGCAGAAACACTTATTGTAGAAAGCACCTATGGCGGAAAAAATGACATACTTCCAGGCTACAGGGAAAGTTTTGGAAAAATGGTTGAGATAATCAATGAAACCCTTGACAAAGGCGGGCATGTAATAATACCAAGCTTTGCTGTTGGAAGAGCACAGGAGGTGCTGCTGGCTCTTGATGATTATATGAGATCCGGCGCTCTGAGGCCTACAAAAATATTCATGGAAGGGATGATCGGAAAATCAATGAAAATATACCGCCACAACGCGATATATGCAAATGACGATATAAAAAGAAGGATCCTTATGAGCGAGGATGACCCGTTCAAAAGCGCCAATTTCCACAGGTCAAGATCAAAGACAAAGGAGGATGTGCTGAAGGAGCCGTCAATAATAGTAACCACATCCGGAATGCTCAGCGGCGGACCGGTAATGTTCTATCTTGAAAAACTTGGCAGCGATCCGAAGAATACCCTGATATTCGTGGGATACCAGGCTGAAGGGACCCTTGGAAAAAAAGTCATCGACGGGCAGAAAAAAATCAGAATCGGAGACAGGGAGATAGAATTGAAACTGCGTATAGAAAGTATAAGAATTTCAGGCCATGCTGATTTCAACGAATTATTGCAGTTCATCAGGTCATTCAAAGGACTGAAAAAAATATTTTTGATGCATGGAGAAAAAACAGACCTGGCAGAATATCTTGAAGAGTACCAGGTGATCATTCCAAAAAATCTTGAGAGCTATGATATCTAGCTGTATTCCCAGCAAATCGGTTCCTGGATTCTAAAGCCCTTGAAACATTCCCCGCGCTCTGTAATTCCGTTTATTTCATACTCAACATAAGCATGTATAACCCCTTCTTCTCCCGGAATTCCGGTAGCATTGAACATTGTACCGAAGTTGTTGCTTGGAGGGGTAATGGATGCCATTCCTGTTGCCCACCAGTTGACAAGATTGCAGATCAGATCAGCGCCAGGGCCGCACGCTATGGAAACCCAGCTCACTTCATATGGATAGACATTGAGCGGACCAGTTCCGATAGTACAGAACAGGCTTGAACCATCATAAGGATCGTCGCCTCCGCCACCCGGAACAGTCTGATTTCCCGGAGGGGTTTCGTTTCCTGGAGGGGTTTCGTTTCCTGGTATGGTATCATTTCCTTGCGTCCCTCCTCCTGCAACTATGATGAATGCTTCGGCAATTGCACCAATGGTCGGATAATGAGGACTGTTGGTCCATGTTCCTTCGCCTATAAGAATCCCCTGGCTGGGATTGCCCCCGGTAAATGTTGTACCCCGTGTGGATGAGTTGGATATCTGTCCGTCAAGCCCGGGGGATCTTGAATAATCGGCATTGTTCGGAGTGGACCTCTGATTGTCTTCAAAACAATTTAGTTGAAAGTACTGCGATTCACTGGTGTTAAGCGCGGCATTCGAAGGAATGAACTCACATACATAATGTGCATTTGGATCATCCTGGCCTATAACATTGATATCAGACCTGCATTCTGCAAATCCTGACCTGTATACAAGCTGCCCGGTCGTTCCGGGTGCTGAAGTCGGTGATACTGTTGCATAGCTGTTTTCCCTTTCAAGAATTCTTCCTGAAATCCCCTCAAGGAACCAGTCGTTTCCTGTGCATGGAATGGCATTGCCCCCAAGGTTGGTGCAGCTAACTTCAAAGATTGCGATTTCATTTGTTGCATATGTGTGCTCTTCCGGTTCTATTTCGCATCTGAGTGCAACATTTGAGCCAAGAGAAACAGTGTCGTTGCATGTAACTGGCGCACCACAGAAAGGCTGTGATGTCTGTGCATCAAATCTGAGGGTTGTTCCTCCGGAAGCGCCAGTATTCTCCATAAGTACATAAAGATTTCTTGTTGATATTGTCTCGACATTAAATCCGTTTGATGTACTTGGGCAGACAGATGATGAGAATCCAAGGATGCTGCATGCTGATGGTTCAAAAGGTTCAACTGTAAATCCTGAACTAGAACTTGAAACCCCGGTAACAATTATCGGGGATTCGTGATTTCTTATGGTCACCCTCACCAGGGTAAGGTCCTCATCGACAATCGATGAAGTTGCACTGATTTCAATGTCACTGAACCTGCATCTGTCTTCACCGCCTTCCACCGTAACAGTTATTGTGGATGTTCCTTCTCCGCTTGCGCGGAAGGAGGGCTGGTTGGCAGTATAGTATGTCATCATGAAATAAAGACCATCAAGGTCAAGCGGATATTTTGCCGCCGCGGCAATGCATTCAACGTTGGTAATCCTTGTTGAGATTTGGTGTGTTCCGGGAGAAAGGGTTATTGTAGGGGTTCCGGTAGCTGGAAGCTGGTATGTTGCAATTGTGGTGCTTCCATCCCTTATTTCAAGAGTGCCTTTGCAGAAAACGTTTGCATTTGTTCTTTTGTCGGAATAGCCCTGGCTTCCAATGACAACATAGCTGGCAGGCTGTGAATAGAAAGTTCCAAGATCATTGTAATTGGCTGGATTGGTGGTAAGCGGATCGCCGTCGCCTTTGCTTTTGTGGGTATTGTATTTCGAAGGAGATATCCACTCTATGTTCCTGGATGAAGCTGAAGGAGCAGCCACAGGAACTGGACATCCTCCGCCAGTGCAATAAGGCCATATGGCCTCTATATATGACGGCGTCCACGTAGCGGTTACTGTTGGCTCAACAGTTACGGTTCCTCCGCTGCTTGTAGTGGTTGTGGATGGACAAATGCTATCGCCATTAACATAGGTCTGTGAGCCCTGTACCAGAACAAGACTGGTAGTAATTGAAATTGAAGTGTCAAAAGCGCCGCCTTCAAATGCTGAAGGAGAAAGTCTGAAGCTTGCGGCAAAAACAGAAGAAACCAATAAAAGAAAAATTATGAAGTACCGGGTCATTTACTTTCCCCTCCCTTTGTTTTAGTTGAAGTACCTGCTGAAGCTGTTCCTGCTGTCGTAGTTGCCGTAGTTGTTTTCTTCGGAGTTGCTTCCATTTTTCTTTTGGTGGCAGGCTCCCGCATGAAAAGCTCCGGAAGATTAAGTGTAAGGTTCACAGAACCATAGACGGTTGATGGAATGCGCTGGCTTTCATCTCCTCCCTTTTCAAAGACATATCCTGTGCCAAGCTCCAGTGCTCCTTTTCTTTTATACCTTAAGCCAAGAGATGCGCCAACATCGTATGTACTTACTTTACCATTAATATTGTATTCATACCTGAATGAAGGTCCGCCATAGAGTGTCCAGTCTGGATGTGCCTGCATTGTAAGGTCAACTGGTTTTAACTGAGCACCTGCCCTGTGCTCTTCAAGGAAGTATGAATACTGTGGAGTAAGCAATGTCCTTAATGTAAGCTTGTTTGATTCTGCCCAGTTTCCTGAGAAGGTGATGTAGCCGAGAGGATTTGCCCTTGGAGTTGCATCCCTGTCAAGAATGCCTGTAGGAACAATTCCCCCGCCAATATTTTCAACCCTTACAGTATTTATATCGCCTTCTTTCCCCCTGAACCGGACTTCAGTTCCTATAAGGCCAATGAACATTCCCTGTCCGCCGGTACTGAGCCTTTCAGTTGTTCCATTCTCATTCTGGATTGTCGCCTGTATTTTGCTCTGATCATAGCCGGCAGTTGCATGTAAAATAATTTCAGTTGGCTGGCCCCAAAAACTGGTGCCGACAGCAATCTGCGGTGTAATTCCAAGTCTGTGCCCGCTGCCCCTGAGCGGCCTTCCTCCAACCCTTTCAAGACCAAGTTCACCAGATGCTCCCTGAACAGGCCGAAGCTGTGAAAGCTGGCCATTCATCACATAATAGGAGTACTCAAGTGCAAGGGCAAGCCAGATTACCTGCGGCTGGAAAACCCCCTTCTTTGTTCCCCTCCGGAATTCTTCGAATGCCTGAAGGTTCTGGTCAAACTCATATCTTATGGTAAGTCCGGCACGCATAACAGAAACTGCCCTCTGGCTTACGGAAATTACATAAAGATTGCTCAAATCATTCATTGCTGCATTGAATCTGGGATCGTTCAAAAGCTCGCGAAGTCCGCTGTCAAGGTCTCCTGCCTGCAATGCACGCATAGCTGCCTGGAAATTTGGGCTTTGCCACACTTCCCTTGAATCAGGAACCCTGCTCAATGCAGTGTGAAGCCTTTGCGCTGCAGTTCTGTGCGCATCCTGATCATTTGGATGATTTGCCCTTGTTGCATATGCACTGGCAATTGCGTTCACTGCACCCTGTGCATCTTCCTGGCTTGAAAATAATGTAAGGAAAGCTGCCGGAGGCTGGCCATTGATTGTTACTACAGAATCTTTCTTGCCTGAATCAACCAGAATTATTGGGCCAAGATCGTGCATCGGCGGCACAACAATGGGAATTGCTTCTGAAGTTGTTGGAGCATCCTGGGTCCTGGCAGTCGTTGCAACCGGAGCTCCTTCGAAAACCCTTATCAGTGCTGTAATAGAGCCCCTTGCAGGCCTCAGGCCAGAATATAGTTTCTCCTTATCTGCATTAGCCCCTGCATCGATCTGCCTCAGCATCTTTTCAAATGCAGTCGCGCGGTCTCCAAAATCAGATTTGGATTTAGGCGCAAGCTTTTCTGTTTTTTCAAGTGAATCGTTAAGTGCAGCACTAAGTGAAACAATGGCTGCGTCCCGGTCTCCTGCACCAAGCAGATCAACTGCACGGTCATAGATTGCCCGGTTGTTGCTGGAAGCTGCAGGCTTTGGGCCTGAAACGATCCTCAGAACCTGCCAGATCTTAAGGCAGTTTGTCGCTGAAGAATATGCATTGTTGGCTTTGATTGGATGGGTTGCTCTTGAAGTTGGGCCGCCAAGGATATCAATCATACTGAGCAACTGGCTTTGTGTGAACATTCCTTCTGTTTCCGGTTTTTTTACCTGGGCTTGTGCCATGATTACACCACTTGTAAATATGCTAGCTGGATCTTTAAAAATATGCTCTGGAGACGCAACGAAAGTTGCAAGCCCCAAAACTGCAGCTGCTGCTGTCTTTGCGCCATATGCGCCCCTCCTTCTCATTTTTCATACCTCCTTCTTCTTATGAATGTTATTTCTTCATCGGTGTTGTACTATGGGGATAAAGTATCACGGTTGGATATGCATCTCCATTTTCGCCGACATTTGTCTGGTTGGTTCTTGTCTGGATTGCAGCCTCTCTGAGGTGCGTGTTGAGCAGATCATCCCTTATAGGCTCCCTTGTTCCTGACTCCAGCCTGTAAAGAACGTCCTCTTTCCTGATTCTTCCCTGGCTGTCCTGGTAAAGCGGCACCCATTCAGGATGACGTGCATCAGAGGATGTGCTTCTTCTTACCCTGACAACAACATCTCCTGCAGACGTACCATCAGTATATGTTGCCCCCCGTACTATCTGGCCGACATACATATTCCGCCTGTGTTCCTGCTTGCTGTTTGGATCATAGTCAGGGTTCCTGAGATAAAGAATCTCCTGGCCGTTGCTGTCCCTTCTTCCAAGGAACTGATATGCGAACCAGTAGTGGGTAAGGTTGACTGTATAGCCCTGCGCCCTCTGATACTGCTCAAGGGTCATCTTCTTTCCCTTGTCTTTTCCTTTTACAACAGTTACCGAAACGTCTCTTGCTGTGAATCTTACCCTTCTTTGATTGCCAAAGCTGGAGTACCTGCCAATATCAATGGATGTTGAAGGTACTGAAAATGCAACATCATCAAGTGCTGCAGGTTTCTTGACTGGCGGATCCGGCAATGGCTTTAGTCCGCCATCCGGATGCTCATCTGCAAGGCTTTCGATTGCGATTTCTGCAACACGTATTGCAGAATCAGGATCTACAGGGCGTGCAAAGAGATTTCCGCGTTTATGTGCAATAAGGTCTGCCCTGATTCTTCTAAGATCTCTCAATGCCCACTGTGCCCTTTTAACAAGCCGGGCGTTATAGTGCGGAGAATCAACAAGCTCTTTTCTCTTGAAAGTGTTTCCGCTGACAAGAGTAATATCGCCTTCAAGCCTTTCTGCAAGTTTTTCTATTTTTTCAGTAAGCATGTCAATATAGATGAGGTTCAACTCTTCGAGCACTGCCTTTGGATCGCCTTCTGCATATCTCTGTGCTGCCTTCAGCATTCTGTCGTTGTAAGGGCCAAAATTAAAGCTTTGAAGAAGCTTGGGAGTAGAATGTGTTGCTGCTCCCATGATTGCCATACGGTAAACTTCCACATATAATTTACCCCATTCCCTGAGTGAATAATCCTCATACTCCAGTGAACTTATTTCCATGTGAGCCTGATCATGAGGCACAAAATGAATTTCAGATGCCCTATCAGTTAGCTTGGGTTTTTCAAGAATGCCTTCCATTGCCGGAAAACTTCTCAAAGATGTCACCCGTGCAGTTACTGGCCGTGCATCTGTTCGTCCAACACCAAAATGAAGAAGCTGTGAGTTTCTTCTTGAGGTAAGATCTGTTCTCTGATATTCAGAAACTGCAAAATTCGGATTAGATCTCACCTGAGTAAGGAATGAGACATATCTGGTTTCTGCTGCGGCTGCTATCGCAATAGCCTGGGATACTTCAGCGGATGTTGGTTCTCTGGCGCCTCCATCAGTTAGTTTGTAAACCTCGTCATCATAGACTTTTAATGTAACTCCCACACCTGCAACCTCAGTCGTTTCAAGTGCTCTGGGAGCAAGAATTTTTACTGCATGGTCTGCAATAGATATCGCAAGATTTGGATGCCAGGTTGTCCTTACCCTGGAATCTCCAAAGTTCCAGTAACATACCCTTCTTGCCTGTGCTATTGTTGCATCAACTTCCTGTAAAGCTGCATCATTGAGATTTCTTCTCATTTCAGGATTTGCCCTCCATGTTTCTGCTTCAACTATGGAAGAAATGCTCATGGCCAGGTAATATATGGCATCTGAATAATATGGAATTTTGTCTCCTTGCGCTCCTTTGGCTCTTTTCAGCCATGCATTGGCATGCTTCACAAGAGGATCATCTGGAGCAAGGCCTGAGGCTGCAATTGTATTTTCCAAAAAGACCTTTGTCAGTTCAAGCCTTTCCGGGCTCTGCAGCTCTGCATCAGTTAAAAAATCATAACCGGAAACAGTAGATCTTCCGCCACGCCTGTATACCTCATAACTAAGGAATCCAACCGTCCTTATTGTTCTTAATGTAGCAACACGCTCTGCGGGCTGTTTTAAACCTGGAGAAATATCCGGAATGGTATCTGAAATTGCATCATAAAGATTATGGACTGCATCATCATACCTGTAAACGTGGCTCCTTGAGATTATGGAACCAAGGGCTCTTTCAGTATCCTCGATTTCCTTTTGAGTGGGGGTTCTTCCCATATTCATTCTGAAATAAATGCGTGCAAGTGATTCTCTTGAGCTTTTTGGATAATTGTAAAATACCGGAATGTTAGGATCAAGAACAGCTATCACGGCATTCACATACTGGTTCCAGATTTTGACTTTATCTCCTTTTCCACTATCTTTATTGTCCTGATAAAAGCTCCAGAGATCGACAATAGTCCTTAGAACCGCTTCTTCACGGGTTACTGCGCGATAATGGCTTTCAACTTCATAATAGGATAACTTGGGACTTCCTGAAAGACCAGAAACGCGGTCAAATCTTTCCTGCATTTTTTTCTTCAGATCTTCATGGCCTGTTTTAACATGGCGGCGAACTTTACCATCCCCATCCATTATAGGAACATCATAATATTTTGTTTTGTCTGCACGTTCTTCAGCTCTAAGTTCTGCGCCGGTAGGAAGTTTCGGATTTGCTTCAGTACCAATAACATCAAGGGCTGATCGTGCCAGCGGAACCACAACCTGGGTTAATCTGTCCCGTATCAGTTTTTGCTCTTTTGCAAAAACGGCTTCGGCTTTTTTCATGTGTGTATCTGCAGTAGTAAAATCATCAGCAAGTATTGCATCTCTTGCTTTTTTCAGGTGCTCAAGCATTTGCACACGTGGCACTTCCCCCAAAAGCCATGAATCACCAACAAGATTTATTGCATGGTTTGCCTTGTCTTTCTTGTTTGGAGCACTTGAACCCTGGATTAACGGAGTCAGTGAAGAAACAATATCGCCGGCCTCCTGTGCACCTGCCGTTTCTGGTTGAAACTGAGTAAAGGAACTTGATTCTGCCCCCTGGCTTCTTCTTTCCTGCGCTTTTTGCAGATTTGTTTTGCCGTCACTCTTCTGGTCAAGAAGTTTTTGTGCTTCAGTTCCAAATTTTTGCAGGCGTGCAGAATCAGCTTCGGGACCTTTGGCAAGTTCAGCATTAATTTTATCAAGATGAGCTTTAGCTGATGTTCTTACTGTTTGATTTCTTCCATGATCAGCAACAATCTGAAGATTTTCAATTACCTGTTCATATTCAGGGTAATAGTCAACCCTGGCCGGAACAACTTCAGTCCTGCTTGGTTCTGCTATTGTCCTGCTGGGAATTGCACTTGTAGAAACAACCGGGGGGGTTCCTGCAACTCCTGCAGCAATTGCAGATGAGGATATTGATGCACCGGCAAGCATTACTTCCATTTCAAGCTTTTTCATGGCATCAGAATCGATAGGAGCCTCCTTTGGCCTTCCAAGCCAGATGTTCACAGATTCGAATTTTTTCTTGTCTGTTGTTCCTGAAACAGGAACATTACCGTTGAATGGTTTGAGTGCAGTGTTGAGTCTTTCAAGAGCTGAAAGAAGTTTTTTCACATTGGGATCAGAATAAGTTACGCTTGCAGGAGACATTCCTGAAGCCTTCATGGAATCAATATCATCCATTATTGCCTTCAAATACTTAGCAACCTCTTCAAGAAGCTGCTGAACCTGCTTTATATTCCCTTTTGATTCCTGAGCCTGAGCTGTCCTTACTGCCGGTTGAGCCAAATTACCACCTAATGCAAGTCCTGCGATCATCGCAGCACGTGTGAAGAAGCGCCTTACAGAACTTCCCCTGGAATGTAATCGTGTTGTAGAATTAAAACCTTGTCCTTCTGGTGAATACCTCAATGTAGATCCTCCCATAAACCCATCTCATTAAACATTACTATATATTATCTGAAACAAATGATTTATAAATCAATCTTTTCCATTCTCTGCAACTCATTCGATAAAAAAAGGGAACTACAGAGATATTATTTATGGGGAAGGGTATATAAAGATAAGTTTCACAATAAAACCTTTTTAAACACTGGAAGAATGATCAGCAGACTGTTTCTGAAGTTTTTGGCTCTTTTTAACATAAGAAGGGCTGAAGGAAAAAGGC
>JAFGPA010000025.1 GCA_016926175.1 Microcaldota archaeon | reverse complement strand
TGCTTGCACAGGGCAATGAGCCTTCAAAGAGTATCAACTCCTTTGAAGTTTCAGAGCCTGAAGAGCCTGCACCGCCAACGGCCGGAGATGGAAGCGACCTTTTGCAGCTTCTGTTCCTCCTGTTGCTGTTGCTTGGTCTGGTATTGGGTGTAGTCTACTACAGGCGCAGGCAATCCAGCAGAAGGTAAATTACAGGCTGGTGGAGAAGGTAAACCAAAAGGGAATTTTTCCCGATGGTTTCCAGCCACCCCCTTTTTCTATTTTTAAATTCTATTTTCTGGCCTATGTATGTTCCAATAAGGATCAGGCCAAACCATGGAACCAGAGGGTAATGGTCCAGAGCAAAGTAATCTGTTGTTATGGGCCCCAGCCAGAAAAGATACCCGATGTCTGTGTAATGCACCTGCATTCCTGCAGCTATTATCATTATTCCTAATACGGCGTTCAGCCATCCGAATCTCAAGAATAACGGGGCTATCAGTGTTGATAGGGCAATCATGTGGATTATCCCGAATTTTATGAATCCTTCGTGCGGAAAGATCCAGGTTGCGGCTGTTATGAGCAGGGCTATCATGCCCAGGAAAAATGCTCTTTTTGCATGCCTGGGATAGCTGTGGTGCCTTTTCTCGCTCAGTACAATGGAAATTCCTGCAAGAACAAGAAACAATGAGGCGGTTACTCTCTGGAAAAGCACCCATCCAATGTCCTGCAGCGGGATATCTGCAATGCCGAGATAATCGAGATCAAAGAAAAAATGATAAACTATCATGAGGATTATTGCAATGCCGCGAATGGCATCAACCTCACCTATTCTTTCCATAACCTGTTTTTCCTTGCCCCATTTATATATTCTTTCCGCGGAAATCCTGTGATTCCGCGGCAAATATAAATCTTGCCGGTAAACATTCTGCATGAATCTTTTTGATGGATCGGATGAGCGTTCCAGAATATTCCAGTTTGAGGAGATTCTCCTTCCTGATTATGTGCCTGACGATATAATGCACCGCGAAAAGGAGCTTCAGGTGGTGGCAGATTCAATCAAGCCGCTCCTGAAAAGAAAAAATCCCGACAATCTTTTTATCTACGGCCCTTCCGGCTGCGGCAAAACCACATGTGTAAAATATGTGATCCGGCAGCTCCTGGAGCATTCATCCGCTGTTCTGCCAGTCTATGTGAACTGCTGGGAAAATTCTACCCAGATGAGCATATATAATCGTATAATCGAAGAGATGCGGCTGCCTTTGCCAAGAAGGGGCCTGGCGGCTGATGAGATATTTGACAAAATCGAGCAGTATGTGAAGAACTACAAAAAGCCGATCCTTCTTATTCTTGACGAAATGGACGGCCTCCGCCATGATAAACTTCTTTACGTTGTTTCAAGAGCAAATGAAAAAAAGCTCATGTGCGGCATTACAGGAATCTCCAACAACAAGGATCTTCTTGGCAGGCTGGACAGCAGAGTGAAAAGCTCCCTGAGATTCTCAGATCTTGAATTCAGGGAATATTCTGAAGATCAGCTTCTGTCAATACTAAGGATCCGCGCAGAGCGTGCACTTGTTCCTGGATGCTATGATGAAAGGATTCTGCTGAAAGTTGTCAATTCCGTTGATGATTCTTCTGCAAGGGTGGCGATAGAACGATTGTGGAAATCCGCCAAGCATGCAGAAAAAGCAGGCAGGCAAAAAATAATGCTGCAGGATGTGGTTGATGCGCAGCCGGCTCCAAAACCGGAATACAATCTTTCATCCGAAGAGCTTCTTATCCTGGATATCCTTAAGGGAGGCGAACTCCAGTCTTCGGATCTTTACGACCGATTCATGGCGGGCATCCCAAAAACAAAAAGACAGATAAGGAATTATCTTGAACTGCTGGAAAACAAGGGGCTGATAGTTTCTGAAGATCTGCCTGCAGAAGGGATGCTGAAGCCCAGAATTTTTCGCCTTAAGGCATAAAAAAGTATGCTGTGAAATGTTATCCAGCTATGCTGACCAGTATTATCCGCAATTTCGGGAATTTTCTATTCCTGAAGGTGCTAAAAAGATGGGTTGCAGGCAAGAGTGCAGATGATGCTCTTAGATACTGCAAATACCTGAACAATAAAAAATCAACCTGCATGATCAGCTACCTTGGGGAGCATTACACTGATGCGGCTCCTGTTTTCCGGACTGTAAAGGAATACCGGATGCTAATCGGCAGGATGTCCGGAAATTCCATTACCATAAAACCCTCGCAGCTTGGCTTCAATGTGATGGCAAAAAAAGACTCTGAAAAATTCTGCAGCCAGCAGATGCTGGAAGTGATAAGCTGTGCTGCAGCGAAAAATATATTTGTCTGGATTGATATGGAAGACAGCGACAGCGCCGAATTCACAGTAAAGTTCTACAGGAAATACATCTCAAAATACCGCATGGGAATCTGCCTCCAGGCAAATCTTCACCGCACGGAAAAAGACCTTGCCGGCCTTATCCGGATCTCTGAAAAACAGGATGTGTATGTACGCCTTGTTAAGGGCATCTATAAAGGGGACATTGAAGACCGTCATGAACTGCACGTGAAATTCCTGAGCCTGATATCCATTGCGTTTGAGCAAAGCCCAAAGACATTTGGCATAGCAATTGCCTCACATCACACCCAGGCCATCGAGCTTGCGCTGAAACTGCAGGAAGAGTACAGGAAAAAATTCTTTGAAATCCAGGTTCTGAAGGGCGTTCTTCCCGGATATTATGAAAATCTCCGGAGCAGGGGGGTTAAAGTTGCCGAATATGTGCCATATGGGCCTGATGCCTTTTCCTATTCTGTAAGGAGAGCAATTAAGAATCCGTCCTTTTCAAATTCTATTTTATTTGCTCCGTTCTTTGATACTTACAGGAAACTTTATGGGTAATTCATTTGAAGCAGCATAAAGATGTTTTTGATGAGAGTGCGAAATTTGCCGAATGCAGCAAGATAGAAAAAGCACTTGAATTCTCGTTTCAGGCTTCTTCCAGGCTCAGGAACCTTTCTCCAAAGCAGGAAGACCTTGCAGCGCTTTTCTACAGGAACTGCATCTATCTATCAGCAGCATACAAGCTGATACGCTTCGGAATGATCGATCCTGCCGGAAATAACCTCCGTACTGTTTTTGAGACCATCATATGGCAGTATGCCTATCTGGCCAATGATGCCATTTACCAGAATTTCAAAGAGGCCAAAGAGCTTGAGAAAGAAAAGCTCAAAGGCCAATGGTCAAATACCAGGGAACGAAAGCTTTCCAATCTCAGGAGAAAATATAACTTCCAGAAGATGATGAAGCAGATCTACTCAAAGGACATTTATGAGAAATTTTTCTTCAATCAGTACTGGGTACTGAGCCAGAAATCGCACGTGAGCCTTTTCGGCGCAAATTTCAACACGCCGACCATGGAAGGAAAAACAACCATGGACAAGGCTCCTGAACAGATAGAAAGGAATCTTACTGCAGTGCTTTACCTGATAGCGGAGAATCTGCTGTGCTTTTTGAACTGTTTTCCGGCAGAAGGGGAAAGAATCATTGAATTCGTAAATGAAATAAATGCAATTATTCCGCCTGCACTGAGCCTTGCTCCCGAAGGGATGGAATTCACCATAAAATTCAGGGAGGTCGGGTAGATCAGAAATATTCTTATTGCGGTCAATGCAGTTGTTTCGGTTCTGCTTATTGCAGCCATACTCCATCTTGTGGGATTTGAACAGGTTATGCTGGAATTGCAGAAAATTGACCTTTTCTTTCTTGCCCTTGCGATCATCCTTGTTTCTGCCACTGACCTGGTGATGGCATACAGAATATGGGTGCTTCTTGACTATTCAAAAGCAAAAGTTTCATTTACTGATATCCTGAAATCCCATTTTGTCGGCATGCTTGCGGCTGATTTCAGCCCATCGCGAACTGGCTATTTTGCAACTGCCGCAGCATTAAGGTATAACTATAACGTTTCATCTGAAAAGGCCCTTCTTTCGATTTTCGGGCCTCAGATATTTGACTTTGTATTCAAGCTCATAGTTGGAAGCATTGCCATTTTTTATGTCCTTTACGTATTTATCGGGCCTGCAGACGGCTGGCTGCTGCTGACGGGAATCATCCTGATTTCAGTCATAATAATTTCAATGCTTCTTGTTCTTTTCTCAAAACGATTCCTGCAGTTGTTTTCCTTTGCAGCTTCAATTCCATTATTGTCGAAAATTTATGGTGTTGTTGCAAGAATGCAGGATATCTCACATGTTGTTGTGGGGAAGACGTTCCAGATAATTGCCCTGATACTGGTAAGCTGGAATTTCAAGGCACTTTCCTGGTATTTTGCAGCAAAGAGCGTGGGCATCAGCCTTGAGCTGGATTTCCCTGAACTGGTGGTTTACTATTTCCTCCAGCCGCTTGTAACTATGCTGGAATTTGTGCCTTCTCCTACAATTGCAGGCCTTGGCCTCAGCGAAGGCGGGTCTACACTGGTATTTTCATTATTCGGGGTTCTTCCTGCCAAGGCAGCCCTTTTTGCCCTGGTTGCAAGATTCCAGTCCACCCTGGTGCACCTCATTGCAGTGCCGGAAGCCCTGAAAACCATTCCCAAATCCATCAAAGTCTGATGAGAAATGTCGTCCTGTAATATCTCTTGCCCTGCTCCACGCCGGCAAGCTTTGTTGTGATGGTTGCCTTCACCCTTAATTCAGAAAGTATCTCTACTACTGCCTTGGAATTGCCGACATAAATGTCCAGGCCTCCGTGCTTTTCCTCTTCCTTGGCAATGAATGTTTTCTTTTTTAGTTTTTTATAGAGCATGCCGGTCCATTCTTCTACTTTTTTCCTGCTGCCTCTTAATTGTATGATGCCCTGGAAGTATCCCCCGCTTATTCTGCTGCACTGGAGGCAGATAACCGGAACAATCTCGAGTATTATGTTCTTTCGTATCACTGCAATGTTGCCTTCACGTTCTATTCTGAATTCAGCCAGCCCGGTTTCCCTGTCATAGCTGCCTTCGCTATGTGGCCCCTTGCATTTTCCCATTACGAAACTGCTGAGTGCGGCATCGCTGTATTTTGTCCATTGTCCGGCCACCCTTATTTTTTCACAGCGCTTGCACTGCTCAATTTTCAGCTTTGTAGGGCATTTGATATTTGCAGGATAGCAGTCAACGCAAAAGGATTCTATGAAGTCTTTTTTGTTGCTTGTTGCTCCGCATTTAGGGCAAAGCAGGTCTGTCATGTTTTTAAAAGCGTTGACAATGTATTAAAAATGGATGACAAATATCAACAAGGCGGTAAGCCTGACATCTTACCTTATTACGCTTCCAAAAACGCAATATATGCTGGCAGCAATAGTTTTGCTGGGCATTCTGTTCGGAGCAATTATTGATTTCCACAAGCCTGCTGAAAATATGCTGCTGGACGGGCTGATGCTACTTTCCATTCCTGCAATACTGTCCTCTGTTGCAGTGAAGATCCTTATCCGGAAAATGCCCTACAGAAGAATTGTTGCGACTGCGCTGGCAGGAGAGGTCGTATACCTGTTTGCTTATCTATTCAGCTTCCTTATTTTTGGCATAAATCCGCTGTGGGCAGAGCTTGCAATACTTATCGGATCTTCCCTGGTTTTCGTGCTCTGGTATCTCATCGCAAGGTTCGTATTCATACTGAAATACCGTTCAGTGCTCTTCGCCATGATACAGCTTCTTTTTTACCTTTTTTTCCTGGGGAGCAACCAGGCACTCAATGTCATAGACGAGCCTTTCTTTGATTTTGCCCTGAAATTCTATGTTTCCGGCTTCGTGCTTCTCCTTGCGATAACTGTCTTCCTTTTCATAATAAACGCTCCTATGAAAAAAAGCTTTGGCATCAGGAGCACAGATGCACTGTCCTATTTCTTCAGCCAATGGCTCTATCACAACAAGGACATGGAAAAGGCATTTGAAAAAGTCGGGGAGCCTGTGAAGACCATAATCTCAATTATGGGCTTCAAGAGGAAAAAAGACACAATATTCTTTGTGACTCCATGCGTCCATTTTGGGCCATTCGGCAATCTTGGAGGAAGCGAATTCTCATACCTGATAGCAGAGCAGATGGACAAAAAATACAAATCCAGGACGTTTGTTTTCCATGGCACAGTCACCCATGACCTGAACCCGGTCTCATCCGCCGAGATAACCAAAATTCTCAGGGCAGCTGACGAATCCATAAAGGAAGCGGCCTACAGCAATGCAAAAATCTCTGTCTCTACAGGAAGCCTCAATGAATGCATGGCACAGGCGCTCAGGATAAATGACTTTGCAATGGTTTCATTGTCAAGGGCCCCGAAACTTACAGAGGATATTAATTTCGGGCTTGGCCTTTCACTTTTATTTGAGGCTGAGAAGCATGCGAAAAAGGCGATGATCGTTGACCAGCACAATGCCGAAACAGGTGAAATAACAAGCTTTGAGCCTGCAAGCAAGGTTGGATACGGATATCTCATGGCAGTCCGGAATTCGCTGAGCCTGAAAGCCCCTTCAAAGCCGCTGAAAATCGGCGTTGCTGCAAAAAAGCCCCCTTCAGAAATGATTGGCAGTGCAGGGATAAAAGTCGCGGCATTTCCTGATTACACCCTGGTTCTGATCGATTCCAACGGGGTTACGCCGCAATTCAGGAACCGCATAGAATCAGAGGTAAGGAAAATCCGGGATGTTGAAGTTGGCATATTCACAACAGACACCCATCAAATAAATCTGGTTCGCGGAGTTGTCAATCCTCTTGCAGACCGCAAAATTACCGGAGTGATACTGGAAGCCGTTAAAGAGGCTGAAAATGACATGCAGGAGGCAAAATTCTTCGCAGATACGAAGTGGTTTGACATAAATGTGATAGGGGCGCGACAGTCCATTGAACTCATTTCAACTGTCAACTCAATCGTTTCAATATCCAAATTCATACTGCCGCTGATTGTTCTCGGGGGGCTGCTCGTAATAATTGCAGTTGTCACCCGGCTTTGAGCAATCATGCGGAAAGCTGTCAGTATGTTTTGCCGCCGTGCTTTTTCCAGAATTCCAGCAGTTCTATACATTCTTTTCTCATATGCCCGCTCTTTATTCTCACACCTGATTTCCCTTTTTTCTTCATTGTCTCTGCCTTTATGGTAAGCTCATGGAATCCAAGTTTTTTCACATCTTCTATGGTGGTGCCGAAAACTATTTCCTTCATTTCTGCCCAGTGAATTGCCGAAAAGCACATTGGGCATGGTTCTGTTGTAGAGTATATGATGCATCCTTTCAGCTTGTGGCTCTTTAGTTTTTTGCATGCTTTCCTTATTGCGTTTATCTCAGCATGGTTTGTCGCATTTTTGCCGGACAGAACAGTGCTGTGGCCAACCGCAATTATCTTTCCATTTTTTGCAATGCACGCTCCAAACGGGGAATCGCCTTTTTTTACGCCTTTTTTTGCTTCTTTTATTGCCTTTTCCATCATGTTCCAATCACCATCCTGAGTATGTCTCTTATTCCAGGTGCAAATCCCATTATCATAAGCAGCAAAGCGACGAAATACCTGTCTTCCTGCTCCATTTTTTCTTTCTTAAGTATGTAAATTGCCGCAAACCCTACTGCAATCTTGATAAGGTAGAAAATGAAAAAGCTGTTTCCAAGTGCGCCTATGGCAGCCGAAAATACGTGCTGCTCGAAATATCTTATGCCGGTGATCGAAGAGAATATGTCAATGGCATAAAATGTTGCGGCCCCGTCAAGTGCCTGTCCTGCGACTATGAGCGAATATGTCCGGTCCCTGAAATATCTGAATGCTGCAAACCAAGGCACTGCTGCAAGGATGAAAATGGGAATCGAATGAATCCAGTATTGCATGAACGGCAGGATGAGAAGGAAATGGGGAAGCCATAAGGCGATCCCGGCATAGGGCAGCAGACCTGGCTTTCCTTTCTTATGCAGGATTAGCATTGAAACAAGCAGAAGGCCGGCCGTAACAATATATATTCCCGGGGTTACAGTAAAATAGCCGTATGCATAGATGCCGCTGTCCAGTATTGCCTGGTGTACCGGCGTTACAGGTGCAAAAACGCCTCCATCCACAGCATCAGTAAGCGCCCTTAATGTGGATCCGAGCAAGACAAAGCTCAGGACCCCCTTCATGAAATTCTCATCAAATGCGATTTTTCCTTTTATCATTTTGTGAATGAAGTAAACAGAAATGATTGCAATGACTGAATAGACAAGGGTGTTGACAATATTATACCCCTCCCTGCTCCATATGGGTGCGGCAAAGTAATCGTATATAAATTTTTCCATCGTACCAACAACATGGATACTAGGCGGAAAAAGATTATAAAAACAAACGTGCGCTCATCTGTTGCACAGCTCATTGCCAAAGCGCAAACTGAACCCTCAGAATCCAGGTCAAAAAGATATGTCAAAATGGCCGTTGATCTCATGAAGAAGAACAGGATAAGCCTTCCAAAGGAGCTGAGAAACAGTTTCTGCAGAAAATGCCACGTTCCATGGGTTCTTGGCGAAACTGCAACTGCCAGCTATGACAGAAAACATGATTGCCTGAGGGTAAAGTGCATTTGCGGCTTTTCGAAAAGGATATAAAAACAACAACATAATCTCATTTTATGGAATTTGAAGAACACATCCAGTCATCGCTTTCTAATATTGAAAAAATAATGCAGGAGGATCTGGCAGCAGAAGATAAGAATGTTTACGGACTGCTTGCCCCATTCATATCCCGGGGCGGGAAAAGGATACGGCCTGCCCTGGCGTTGCTTTGTGCATCAGCGCTTGGCGCTGATCCGAAAGAAGTTGAAAGGCCTGCTGCAATCATAGAGCTTTTCCATAATTTTACCCTTATACATGACGATATAGAGGACAACTCCCAGTTCCGGAGAGGAGTTCCGACCCTCCACATAAGCCACAGCATTCCAATGGCACTGAATTCCGGGGATGCGCTTTATACTCTTATATGGAAGAAGATAATCTCTCTGGACCTGCAATGTGAAAAGCTTCTTGAGCTGCAGAGGCTCTATACCAACGGCTTCAAAACAGTTGTTGACGGCCAGGGAACTGAAATAGCCTGGATCCATGAGGACAAATTCAATGTAACTGAGGAGGAGTATTTGAATATGATAGCCGGCAAGACGGCAGCGCTTATAGGCCTGTCATGCGAAATGGGCGCATTCCTTGCAAATTCAGAATACCGCAAGGAGATGAAGTCTTATGGTGAAAAAATAGGCATTGCATTTCAGATACATGATGACGTATTGAATGTCACCGGAAATTTTGAAAAGTACCGGAAGGAAATAGGAGGGGACATAACAGAAGGCAAAAGAACGCTAATGGTGGTCCATGCCCTTCATTCAAACAAAAAAAACAGGCTCATTGAAATCCTGAAAAAGCATTCCTGTGATCCTGAAGAGATAAATGAAGCGATCAGCATCCTTAAAGAAACAGGCTCAATAGACTATGCCCGGGAATACTCAAAACGGCTTGTTGAGGATGCCAAAAAGGACCTGCAGGAAATCCCTGATTCAAAAGACAAAAAATCCCTTATGCGTATCGCTGATTATGTGATAGGTCGCGAGTTATGAAAAAGTATTTAAACTGGTTTAAACAAATTCTGCTCAATGATCTCCCATAAGACCGCCGTGTTTCTGATACTGTTAGCCAGCTTCGCAGTTGCATTTGATGTTGGAAATTATCTTTACGACAGCGAAACCCACGCCACTATAGGGTACAAAAATTTTACTCTTAAAGGATATGATTATTCGATTGTTTCAATTGACGGTTCAGATACATTCCTGCTGAAGAACGGGGAGCCGGTGTCAAGCAAGGAGGAAATCTCATCTGTGATCTATGATTATTATATCAGGACTTATTATCCGAGCGATGAAGAGATTAAAGAGCTGAAGGATCTGATAAAAGTTTTCAATGATAGCCGAAATGACGGCTACAACTGGAAGAACAAAGAGGAATACGTGTGCAGGGACGATGTTCTTTTTGCCAACGGGAAGGTTACAATGAACGGCAAACCAGTAACCTGCGTTGATGAAGAAAGCTGTGAGCAGAATGCAATGCTTCTTTTTGCCGCATATGGCGAAGGCCTGGGGCTTGGTTCTCCACAGCCGCTTTATGATGGCATATATGCTTTTATACCTGCAAGTTTCGAACTGGATGAAATACTTTCAAATTATGTTTCAAAGCTTGACAACCTGAGCGAAGATACCCTTGTCGAAACCCTTGAATATCTCGAACAGACCTCAGGAAAACTAAAGACAAACTCCCTGAAAGTTGAAAAAAACATCTTCAGGACCCCGAGGCTCGATGATGAGGATGACAGAAAAGCCTGCTATCTAAAATGCTTTGCAATATGCCCTTCCTTTGACCTTGACCAGAATGCTGCAGATGATATAGAATCCCTTGCAGGAGAGCTTGCAACCAAGATCCGGCCCCTGGCAGGCTATGAAACGGCTTCAGATAACATTTATTCAAGATCCATGGCAAGGATCAACTATTCGGCTACTGAGTCCAAGGCAGATGAGTATGGTCTGGAATTCAAAAGGCTCAACAGCACGGCAATAATGGTGATTTCGCTTGGCGAAGAAGCGACAACCCGAATATCACAAGCAGCTCTTAAATCCAAGCTAACCCAGCTTAAAACCCTCTACGTTTCAATACCTAATGATATCGAGGTCAGGGATTTTGAAACAATGGAATCTGACTTTGAAAACTACAGAATCCTCATTGGCGAAGTGGAAAATGACTCAGTTTTTCTTATGTCAAAGTACAACGACACCAAAAATGCAAAGAACATTGTAAATTCCATAATAATGGTTCTCGAAACAAAAGACCTTGATCCTGTTGCCGGCGGAACCCTTGA
>JAFGPA010000024.1 GCA_016926175.1 Microcaldota archaeon | reverse complement strand
GATGATGAAAAATCAGGAATTGCATTGGGAGATCCCAGATAGTTTGAATCCTGGGTATATGTTCCCGGAGATGTTATTACCGGGCAGCCGCTCGATTCAAATATGCCCAGGTTCCCGTTTCCAGAAAAAGGTGACATGGTAAGGGTGTTTGAAACGGTATTTAAGGTTGCGCCGAGGTTTGACCATTCTGTTGAATATTCCCAAAGTTCAATGTTGTTTTCATTTGAAGTCTCGGCTTCTGCATCTGTCCAGTGCCATATCATTGACTCAACTGAAGCCGTGGAAGTTAGGACCTGAATGAATTTTTTGTGGAAACTTGATTTTCCTTGAGGGTAGGGGGTCACTTCAGATGACCATTTGATCCTGATATCATCGCCAGTGGAAGAACTGACTTCGTTGACGGAGAGGTTGGTGAAATTTTGCAGCAGGCCGGACGGTGAAGTGAATATCACTGTTGAAAGATTGGTGACAATGCCGGTGCTTTGGGGGTATAGATTAACATCAAAGACCTGGTTATCATACATGATCGTGCTGTTTATGAAAGTGGAGTTTGAGCCTGTATCAACATAACATCCGTAACGGCTGTTGGAGTATATTTTACCCGCAGTTATTCTGTTGTTTTTGGAGTTTATGTGGATTCCGTCAAGGGTATTATTGAAAACATCATTGCCGGTAAGGTTATTTGACAGTGATGATGGCCCCAGAAGGAGACCATGATTCGCATTTTTATAGATGCTGTTATTGCTGAAGTTATTTCCTGAAGAAGTGAGCTGGATTCCATTTATGGAATTGTTTGAAACGCTGTTATAGCTTACGTTGCTGTTGTTGGCATTGTTGAAGAGAATGCCATTGAAGCTGTTATTGTAGATCAGGTTGTTTGAAATGTTATTGGAATGGGAACCCGAAAGGCCTATGCCCTGTTCTGAATTGTAGGCAACTGTATTGTTTGTGATGTTTTGGCGGCTGCTTTGTACAGAAATACCTGACCAGCTGTTGTTGATCACGGTGTTATTGTAAAAGGAATTGTTCTCTGAAGACGCAACTATCTGGATTCCGTATTCTGAATTGTTGGATATGTTATTGGAGTATGTGTATGTATTTGTTGTGCCTCCTCCAAGCAGGATGCCGCTACCAAGGTTGTTTTTGACGGTATTCTCCCCAATCTTTCCAGAGTATGCACCGAACAGGTGGATTCCATAATATTCATTATTCATTATGGTATTGAGGGAAATGAGGTTCCCGGCAGAGTTTCCTGAAACATAAATTCCAGAGTCGCTGCCATATACAGTATTATTGGTAATGTTGGTGTATGTTACATTTTGCATACGAATGCTTGCGCCGGAAGAATAGTAGACAATATTGTTGGATAGTGTGCTGTTGCTGATGCCATTGATTAAGATGCCGTTAAGGTAGTTGGATATCGCCGGACAGTTCTGCACAGTAATATTTGTGTAGGAACCGTTGACATAAATGCCGATAGCATCGGAAGTTTCATTGTTCATGATATAGTAGGTATTGCAATCCAAAGTCACATTGGAAGACTCGATAACAACGCAGGCATTGTATGAGCCTCTTGTATTTGGAGCTCCGAAAAGATCATTCTGCAGGGAGTAGGTGCCATTTGAATTAATGACAAGGCAGGATGTTATATCGAATGAGGATAGGGCAGTATAGCCACTAAATGCATTGTCTGTACTGAAAGTTACGACATTGCCGGAACAGGAGCTGTATAGGGGGGCAAATATGCTTCCTGTACTGGTTATGGCGCTTTGGTTCTGCGGAAAGCCCGGTGCCTTGTAATATTGGATAGCATCACATACAGATGAAAGCGTGATGTTTACAGATTTGTTGAAATCTCCTGTTTCAGTTGCATTCATTGAAACAAACTCTGGACCAACAAGGAAATTGCCTGTTGAGAGGAAGCCGTCTACATTGGCAAAGGAAGAATAATGGATTTTGCCTGCTGTGGAATTGTAGCCCACAGAAAGATTGATTATAGCTGCCCCGGCATTTGGAATGGAGAGGAAAGTATTTGGTTTGGTATTATAAACAGAAACATTGCTGATGACAATGCCTGACATTGTATTTTTGGCAGTTGTGAATTTTGCCATTATGGGATCAGTTGTTGAAGCTGCATAGTAGCCGGCTGCTATTATATTGCCTTCATCATCAACAGCAATATCATTGATATAATCATGTCCTGTTGTCGCCGGAGGGTAGGTAACATTCCAGAGGGAATTGCCATCCGGATCAATTTTTGCTATGACCCAATCGCGGTTTGATAAGGTTATAAATCCTCCAACAACATAATTTCCGTCAGGACTGATATCCGCGCCAAAAAGAATGTCCCACCCGGTACCATAGATCAGTACTTTTTCCCATAACAAAGTACCGTCAGGGGCAAACTTTGCGAGATACCCGTCCGAGAAAGATGAACCGGTGTTTCCTGCCATAAGGTAGTTTCCGTCATGATCAACTACAACATCATGTATCCGGTCTTCATTTGTAGAAAGAGATTTGTTCCAGTCCCACAATATGCTTCCATCGCTCCAGTGAAGTTTTGCAACATATAGGTCATCATGCGTTCCATTGCGCCAGAATCCCCCTACTACATAATGGCCATCATGGCCGGCTTTAATTGCATTAGGCACATCATTGCCCGGACCGGGATTTATTCTTGTCGTCCACTGGACTGCGCCCGTTGAGTTCAGGCGCGTGATAAACCAGTCGCGATATGCACCAGAACCTCCCCATCCGGCAACCGCAATGGCAATGTCTCCATATGGATCAACATCAAGATCATAAAGTTCGTCAAGGCCTAAAAAACCAGAATCTCCGGTCACATTCCAGATTTCAGTGCCGTTGGGATAGTATTTCCCGACATACCAGTTTACACCCTGTCCTGCTCCGGAATAATAGAATCCGCCTATGACATAATTGCCATCGCCATCAATATCAATTGCATGGAGCTGGTCGTCCCCTGTAGAAGGGCTGATCCTTTTTTCGAATATCTTGTTGCCTTTTTTATCAGTTTTCACTATAAGCCAGTCATTCCCGGAACCAGAATAGTGGCCAACCGCAACATAGTTTCCATCATTGTCAACGGCAACAGCATTGAGCTGGTCAGTTGTTGCCGGATTTGGCCATGTTGCCACCCAGGCAGGTGTTGAAGACGGAGCAGTAGATTCTGCAATATCAATAATGTTTATACCTGTTTCAAAGCCGTCGAATGTGCATCTTCTGAGCCTCGTATTGTTATAATTGCTGAGCAGCCCGGTTCCCTGCCCCGCCCCATATATTGTTGACCCGTTGCAGTTGAGTGTGTGGCCTTCGGCACCCATTATAAGGGCAGGGTATTCTGTGTAAAGATTGTAGGTGCCCTGGCAGAAGCTTACATTTCCAAGAACATAGTATGATGCGCCTGAATTTACACGCAAAAGCTTGCCCACCCAGCTGTTTGGATCAGATGAGATACATGATGAGTCTGCAACAAAGAATGAAACATCATCATTGTCAACAAAAGTTCCTGCGCCGCAATAAGTGCCGGGTGCAATTGAGGTGTTGGGCCCAATAATAGCACGGACAGCATGCTCGCCAGGAACATTGTCAAGGGCGAAAGTCGCATTAAAAGAATACCATCCAGCACCAGGGCAAAGCTGTGAAAACTTGACTTTCCACCAGATGCTCGAAGTGCTGTTGGTATATGCTATATTGACCCTTTCGCTGCTGTTGAAACATCGTACTGAAATGTTGGCGTCTATAGTATCTCCAGGGCTGAAAGTTGAATCTGTGATCCCTGTGATTGTGATATTTTCAACTGTTGAGGAAGATCCATAAGTCCCGCCACTGCCATCTAAACATGAATCAATGGTATTGGGTGCATTTGGCTCAGGAGTTGCGAGTGCATCCCTTGACATAAGCAATGATGAATCAGCAATGCAGGGAGAATGGAAACTCAGGCATCGCGGTGCTCCCAGCAATGAATGGTAGTATTCGGCATATGCAGGGTCTGATGCGTTTAATATGATGACATAGTCATGGCCAGGGAGGATGTCCATTATTTTTATCCAGTCTCCGTTGCATGTTTGGGAAGCAAAATCCCATTCAGCGCATTTGTAGAGTTCAGTGCCTTTTGCAGTGACTGTGACTTCCGCCTCTGTGAAGTTAAGTTCTGTTGGATCAATTGCAAATACCTGCACTGCATTGTCTCCAAAGGGGGTATGGCCCGAAGCCAGCATTTCCAGCCCAAGATAGCCTTTTTCCCCGTCTGCAATTTCAAGATCCCTGAATTTCATTTCCTTTACCGGATAGTTTTCCGGGACAAAGATAAAGTTGTATTTTTCTCCTTTTGGCCGGGCAATTTTCTTGATGTCTTTTGCCCGGGATGAATCAAATATTTCCATTTTGAAATATTCCGGCGCATTTGAAATGAAACCGGACAAGTTTCCGGATGGAGAGGTGCCTGGAGGAACATGGGTGTTATTCTCAGAATAAGTGTCATTGTAGAAATTTGAGAAATCATAGTCAGTCTGGTTTTCAAGGTCTGCTTTTATCCGGGCAACTATTGCAGCCAGCACAGGATCGGTATCTATAAGGGAAGTTCCTGTAATTGCAGATCCTGATTCCTGTGCTTTCTGCACAGGTTCTTGTTCTTGCGCCTGCAATTCTCCGACTGTCCCCTGCATTTCCTGCCCTGGTATCTGGTCAAGGGTTGCAAGGATAATTATCTGCTCATTGCCTTCAGGAGGCCTTTCAAGGCCGATAACAGCCCAATTGCCTTCAGACATGGAGATTACAATATAGGAAATATCGACTGCTCCGCCAGAGCCTTCGTACTGGACATGCATGTTGGAGAAATCAGGCCGGAAATATTGCTGGTAAGTTACTTCAATAATGGATGGATCGGCATCCGGAGCATAGATATTGTCAGCATTGGAAAGAACATTAATGGCATGCTTTTCTTCAGGAACAGGCACGCTTACAACTATCCATTGATTTGGATGCATTTCAACAATGCCATAATCCGCATAATAGCTTGAATTGTCAGTGGTTATTTCAAGGAGCATGTTGGAGAAATCGCTGTTTAGCCCGTCAACATAGGAAATGTTGATCAGCTGTGTGAATGCAGCCAAAACCAATAACAAAGCGAATTCAGCCTGTCCTCTCATTTTTCTTTTTCCTCCTCTTGTATAGTACTATTAAAATTAATATTATGATCAGTAGAAGACCTGCAGACAGACACGGGAGCTCTTCTTCCTGTGGCCTGGGCATCAGAGGTTCTTCCAGTTCTTCAGGCCCAGGGGCAGGTGGTTCTTCCGGGCATTTTTCAACATGGAAAATTTCTATTTCGCTGCATCCATGCAGATCTTCACACGACTGGTACCTGTAGCCATCCTCATCGCATGGCCCCCATGCACCGCATACTATCTCAGGTATGCAGATTTCAGGCTTTTCAGGCTTTGGCTCTTCAGGTTCAGTAATGTTCTGTGGTGGCGGCTGGGATATTGGAGTCCCTACACCGCCGCCTCCTGGGCCCCCGCCGCCGGAAGGTCGTGGGCCAACGGGGGCACAGGAAAGGTCAACGGTTACATAGTAAGAAGTATTTGAACCGTTTGTGGGAAGCATGGCCTGGAAGTCGAACATGGAGCCATTGAATCCTTTGAGATCTTTTACCACTTGTGTGATTATTACGATATTATTGTTCTGATCCTGAACATATCCCATCCTGAATGCCGTAGGAATCGCCGCATTTGTGTATGTGGTTGGAACGGCAATCACATTTCCGAATGATGTCTGGTACGTTAATGAGAATGGAAGTGTTGCAGAAGCATCCTGTCCCGGATCAGATATATATGAATTGAGAAGGGATATGTTACCTCTTTTCAGCGAGGTTATGGTTTCTGGTGACTGGGAAAAAAGCAGATTAAGGAAAACTATGTTTTTCTCGCAGGAACCGACGTTCACATCAAAGCATGAAATTTTCCCGGGCTCTGCAATGATGGAAAATGAAGATGCCGGATTTGAAGCTGTCTGGCCACAGACGCCGAACCAGGTAGTGTTTCCGGCAGATATATTAGCCTCGGTAATATTGCCTGCCATAGCTGCATCCTGGGCATATGCAGCACTCACCAATATGAAAAAGAGGAAGATTAAACGCACTGTTTTCACTTCCTCTTTTTAGCTGCTTTATCAGGTTTTTTAGTGGCAGTGCCAGCATCAGGTTTTTTCTTTGTCAGGAAGTAGGCTGCAATTGCAATTACTGCAATTGCCAGAACAATGTATTCAAGCGGTATTGGTAGTCCTGCCGGGCTTTCTTCAGCAAGGGCCACAACAAATGCGGCATGCTTTATGAGGAACCCCTGCCTTGCACCATAGTCAATCGTTACAGTGACGTTTTCATTTGATGCAATGTCTTCTTCGCTGAGTTCCAGCGGGAATTGTTCAACCAGGAGGGATCCTGCCTCAATCTTTTTGGTGCCTGGAGCACTGATTTTTACCGGCGCTCCATCAAGAATTATTTCAACCTTTGCAAATTCATATGCATCCACAGAACCGTTGTTCCTCATGGTAACCGAAAGGAGGTTATTCGAGTATTTCGCACTCTGGACCACCACGTTTGACTCATCCTTGTATTCGATTGAAGCAAGTGGAGTATCCTTTGTTGCGAATTCTTCAAGAGAATTCTTGGATGATCCGTATTTCAGGATTACAAGTGCGGTTACTTCTCCGGAAGGAACGCTGTCAATGTTGAAACTGTATGAAATTGGGATCTGCTCCCCTCTTTCTATTGATTTGATTTGCTTGTCCCCAAGTATTGTATGGTCTTCGCCATCCACCTGTATCCTCACTTCTTCTGTGTAAAATGCAACACCTTCTCCGACGTTGTCAACAGAAACATATACTTTTTTCTCCAGCGTGTCGTAGAATACATCTCCGATCGCAAGGCTTGGCTTGTAGGATGGCAGCGGGAATGTGTCGAGAAGGAGAGCTCCGGTATTTTCGGATGGAACGACCTGTGCAAATTTCACTATTATTCCAAATGTTTTGTTCACCCCTTCTTTTTCGAATTCGGATTTCATCCTTTCTCTCATATCATATACCGGAGTTACCTGCCCCTGGCCCATGAGGAGAGTGTTGGTAATTTCACCGGATATGACTTTGGATTTTACATAATCATAAGTTACAGTAGGAACAAGTCTTCCGATAAGTATTATTGGACTGTTTGCAGTGATCATGCTTTCTTCTAAATAAGTGCCGTCAGCAAAAAGAACCCGGCCTCCGCCAAATTCCTTGATTGTCTTATCAACAATGGCTATATTGTCTTCGAACTTGTCTTCTCCCCTGCCAACATATTGTGGACTGTGGGAAGCCAAAGCATCTTTGACTGCCTGGTCAACATAGCCATAAATGAGTATTTTTTCAGCTCCTGAAACTGCATCTGCAACTTCTGCTGCATTTTCCTTGTTTGAAAAGATGACATATGATTTTGTTTTTTGAGCGTATGGAAGAACAGAAACAGCGCTGTCTGAGAATGCCGAATCAACAATAATGAAGCTCTTTGCCCCGGATCTTTTTGCAAGATCAAGATTGGTTGAGCCTCCTTCTGTAGATGCATATAGCTCTACAGTATTCTCTTTTTTCAATTCATTTTCAATAAATGTGCTGATAGGCAAATTGCCTGATTGGATTAGCAAAATTTCTTTGTCTTTGCCAACCTTTGCCAGGAATACTTCATTTACAGCATTGGGAGTCATAAATTGCACTGGATAGCCCTTAACCCCCGCATAGTAAATGCCTGAAAGAACATCCCTTCCGTCCATGGAATTAACAGCAACAAAATTTTCAGCATAAGAAAACGCTAACAGCATGAGCATAATGATGGCAATTTTTCTCATTTTCACGACCTCCCGATTTTTCGACCTTCCCTGACGAAAATAAAATAAAAGAAAAAAAATTTACGAGATTAGTTGAGCTCTACGAAGAATGCGTAGGTCTCTGCTGCGTTTCCATCAACTGGAACCATAATCTCATAGTCTGCTGCAACGCCTCCAACTGCCACACCTGATGGGTTGATGTTGGTACAGAATGCAAAGTCTGATTTTGCAGAACTTGCAGTGTTGCCGAGAATAACATCAACAAAGCCGTTTATAAGCGTAACGTTGGCAAGGTTGCTGATGGTTCCTACAGGACTATTAAGTGTAATGGAACCTGCAGTACCAGTGTAGGTTGCATTTATGCTGTCTGTTGCAGAACCATAACCCCAAGCGGTGTTTGCTGCTGTGGATGCTGAACCAGCCTGTGCACCAGTAAAGTCATAGGATGTATTCTGTGAAAGGCAGACTTCACCTGCATTTGCTGCTCCGACACCCCACGTATATACTTTTGATGAGGCATCAGCCAATACGATGCTACCGCTTACCTGACCATAGTAGGATGCCCACTTGTCAGTAAGAGAACTTGAGCTGATGTTTGCGTTTTTAACATCACCTGCAATTAAACTGTCGTTTGCACCTGAACTAGCAGTCCATCTTGGATTTGTAGAGGGGGTTGCATCAATAGTAGCACCAGTAATTGCGGCTACTAATCCTGCGCTTATTATTAAAGCGCCAAATATTGTAAACAATGTTTTCCAATTCATTTTTATATCACCTAAGAGAGGATTTTCCTCAGAGAGAAATGCAAAGGTAATATATATAAACTTTATGCTAATCTTTCTCGAAGAGCTATTAACTCCCACGAATTATTCTGAAATGGTTCTGGATTTTCCGTTTGGAAGGATTTCCAGGAAATCATCGGGATGCGCTGAATAGCGCTTTGCAAGCGATTTTGCCAGGGATCCTTTTTCTTTTCCTGTCTTGGCAGGCACCAGAATAAGGGGTTTTTGTAGTTTTTGCTGTGTTTTTTCCGGAAACAGTGAAAGGCCTGCAGAAGAGATGCCGATCTTCAGGGCAAGCCTTGTATTTTTGAACCATTTTCTCTCACCATGAATTGCGAATGCGCCTGTGGGCACAAATCCCCCTGCCTCTTTTTTTGACAGCTGCTCTTTTTTGACAGCATAGACATCAACGCCTGCATTGGCATTTGCCCATGCCTTGGAAAACGAGGCGGCAAACTGCGCTGCCTCTTCCAGTTCGCTGTCTGTGGCATTGGTGCCGCCCTTCAATACAACCACAGAGCCTCCCTGGATGTCGGCATGGAAGAACAGGTCACTGTCCTCCATGTACTTAGAAACCACCATGTCATTCTGCTGGGCGTTCCTCCCGCCTATCATCAGCATGCCCGAGGATGTATAGGAATGATGGAACTTTTCGAACCATTCCTTCTGCTTCTTGATGCGGACTTCCTTTTTTTGTATTTTTTCGGCCTTTTTCATTTCTTTTTTGGTTTCTTCTATTGCTTCCTGAAGTCCCCTGATCTTTTCGCGGGTCTTCTTTGCCAGCTCGTAGTAGTAGGCTGCATTTTCATGGACGGTTTTGTTGAAAAAAATCTTCATTTTCCTTGATGCTCCTTTATCTGTTCGGCATAAAATAGAATTGTCATATTTATAACCATTCCACAATAATTTCAACCAATGAGAATCAGGGGAATCGATCTTTTTCGCGGCTTGAGCATTGTGCTGATGGTATTCTTCTCGCTGACAATAAGGCTGAGCGATAAGCTTCCGGATTTTCTGTTGCACAATGCTGAACAATCGCTGCATGCCGGGGATTTCGTTCTTCCGATGTTTTTGTTTGCATCTGGGATGTCCCTTGTTTTCTATGCAAAAAAAAGAAAGAAGCTGAAAAGAACGGAATACTTTCTGGATATTGCGGAAAGGTTCGGAAAGCTGGTTCTCATATCCATATTCATCACCCCTTTTTCTGTCGGTCAGATAGGTGGAATGGATGAGGTGATGATGTCTGTTGTGCTGTTTGTGCCGACATTGTTTTTGACAGGATATTCTGACAGGGTGCTGGCGGCCATATCGATAGGGATAATGGCGCTTTACCTGATCCTGGGGGGCATGTCAATGCTTCCGGATTTCTCATTATATTATCTTGGTGGCTATCAGGCCGCGGTGTTCTACCTTCCTGTGATGCTTGCAGGGGCAATCACAGCAAGGAACATAAACAGGATGGAAAGGCTTATCCTGCCCTCTTTGCTGGTTGCCATTCCCCTGCTGGCCATAATTCCGCCCTACAAGATGGTTGCAAGCCCGTCATTCATGGCATTGTCGATATTCTTTTCGCTTGCAGCATACTACCTTATAAGAAATGTCAGGATAGAACAGCTTGAATATATCGGGAAAAGGCCCTTGTACTACTGGGTGCTTAAGTGGGTTGTTCTTACAATACCGCTGACATTCTATGCTATTTTCAGCGGGTATGAAAAGTTCCCGCTTTCATTCGGAGCGCTGGAAGCGGCAGTGATGGCCATGGCAGGTATGATAATCCTGTATTTTGTCCAGGTGGGGCTTGACTATATAGTGAAGCGGAGCCGGATGGCAGCCAGGCCCATGTAGATGATATCATTGTGGAGTTTGACTTTGCTGTTTTTCCTGTCCATCCATTTTACCGGTATTTCTTTTATTGTAAGGCCTTTCCTTTGTGCCCTTATTAGCAGTTCGCTGTCCCAGAACCAGTGATGATCCTGAATCTCGTCCAGCAAAGGCAGAACTGATTTTTTGAATGCCTTGAAGCCGCACTGATGATCCATAACTTTGGAATTGAATAGAATTCTGACCAACAGGTTGTAGCCCCTGCTGAAGAATTCACGGGTGATGCTCCGGCATGTCACAACTGAGCCGGACAGAAGCCTTGAGCCGGTTACAATATCGGCATCACATTTCAGCAGATCATTTATATGGGAAAGCCCTGTTGCAAGATCAGCGTCCATATAGACTATTGTTTCGCCCTTGGCCTGCTTTATTGCATTGGACAGTGCCAGGCCGCGTCCAAGCTTTTCCTTTGAGGTGATCAACAGGGTGCCCGGAATCTGCTTTGCAATTATGGCGCTGCCATCGGTACTGCCATCTTCGGCCAGTATTATTTCATAATCCTTTTTAAGGAAATTTTTCAGCATCCCGACATTTGCCCTGAGGGTTTTTGCCTCGTTGTGAACCGGCAGAATAATTGTGATCATCGGAATTAGATTATCTGATAGGATTTAAAGATCATCAAGATATTCCTTTTTTCTGGGTTTTCTTGAGAACATTTCTTCGGATATTCTTCCATGCTTTTTGTTTTTGCAGATCGCAATATACCTTATTGGCAAAAAGAAAAAAGGGACAGAAAGAATTTTTTCAATTTCAAGGGAATTGCAGGCGTCTTTCAGCATTTTCAGATCGAATGAATGAAGATGCCATTCGTCATTCTGCCTTCTTGGAATGCCGGGGAAAATAAGGTCAAAAAGGCCAAGCTTCCAGACAATGTCCTTGACATTATTGATGAGGGATTCGTTGGGCACGGTAATTACAATCCTTCCTGCAGGTTTCACAATTCTGGAAATTTCCGAAACAACTTTCTTTGGATTTTCAGTGTGTTCTATCACTTCAGTGCATACTGCGGCATCAAATAGCCGTCTGAAAAAGGAAGGTTCTCAGCATTTGCCCTGACAAGAATTTTGTCTTTCGGGCATCTTTTCAGTGCAGTATCAGAAATGTCAACCCCGACTGCATTTATTCTGTTCAGGAGATAGCCCTCCCCGCAGCCCACATCAACTATTTTTTCAAGTCCTGAAACCGAACCTGCAATTATTGAGATTCTTTTGTTTTCAGTATAGCGGATCAGCGGGTTTGGATGCCTGTAAAGCCTGGCATTGTTGTATTTCTTGAACATCTTTTCGTTCCATTGGTAGAATTTCATATCAATCTTCCAGAGAGTAGACACGGATGCCGGAGCGATCATAAATCAGTTCAGCATCATATGTCTGGTTTCCGCTTAATATAAGATAGTCGAAGGATGAGATACCTGTATCCTTGCGGTAAATGGCATCAGGCCGGTGAAACATTGGGGAAAATGAGCCGTCAGTGACATCATACTTGCAACTATGGTAATCATCAACAAAATCACTGATAAGTTCCGGTGTGGCCTGGTTGTGCGCAAGGATCCAGCCAAAATCCTTTTCCTGAAGATACGGCAGGATTGTCGGGGCATAGTCTCCGATTATCAGGACATTTCCCGAAACAAGCAAACCTGCATTTTTCTGGGCAGTGTATTCTTCGTTGAGATTGTAGTAAAGAAAAGCAATTGTGGCAAGGGAAGCAACCAGGAATATGGAAAAGATTATCGCAAAGAATTTGTCAATGGCCTCTTTGCCATTGTGCATAACCAGCAGCAGGGAGGCAAAATATGCTATGGCAGGGAACACCGGAAGATAATACCAGGGCATGTAGTTTCCTGCAAGTATGGGGAAGAAGGACAATAGATACCAGACAGACATGAACAGGTTTTCTTTCCAGTGCTTCCAGAATCCGAATAATGAAAGGGCAAACCAGATGCCGGAGCCGAAAAGAAGAAGCTGGAGGGATCCTGTCAGCGACTGGAGCTGATCAACCGCACCCCGGAATGAAAAGAGAAGGCCCAGGGTATATTCAATGTACATTTCATTGCTGAGAGTGCTAAAGATGCTGGATAATATCAGTGCTGAGATGGGAATTGAAAAAAGGGACAAAAGAAACCATGGATTTTTCAGTGATTTTCTTTCATGATAATATGCAACTGCAAGAACCGGTATGATAAATGCGACGGCAAGTTTTGTGAAGAATGCCAGTGCTGCAAAAATGCCTGCAAAAAGGAATTTCCATTTTCCCGGGGTTTTTTCAGTATAGAAAAGCAGTGAAAGAGAGATGAAAAAGAAAAGCTCGGAATCCAGAAGCAGGGCGGCATTTGAATAAGATGAAACATAGGAAACCATAAAGATGATCAGGGAAAAGAAAGTAAGGTTCCTGCTTATGCCAACATTCCTGAATATCCTGAACAGGATGGGGATTGTGAAAAGGCCGAAAAGCAATGATGGCAGCCTGAATGCAGCTTCAGCCGGAAGGGAGATTTGGGTAAGAATGGAGTAGGTCCAGAAGAAAAGGGGGGGCTTCCAGCTTACAGGATAACCAAAAAATGTCGGTATCAGGGTTGGATGATTTATCTGCTCCGTGATCATTACAGCGTAAAGCGCCTCGTCCCTGATGAAAGGAAGGTAGTTAAGCAGAGGCAAACGGATTAGAAGATAAACAAGCGCTAGTAGTATTATCATTCTCTTATCGTCAAAAGCAGGAACTTTCATCTTACCTTAACACCTAAAGAAACCTTTTTAAAGTTTATTTGACAGAGAAAACACACAAACCAAAAAGGTGGACATTTATATGAACATATTTAGTGTTATGAAAAAGGCGAATGATGTTGGAAAATACTTCCTTGCAGTAATATTGGTAATGAATTTACTTCCGGTAGTGTTTGCTGCTACTGGAGGAGCGGGAATTACAAGTGCTCTCAGTGCATTGTGCGTCTTGAGCCTTCAGATATTGGGAACTGGCATCATTCTTATGATTATTCTCGCCGGTGCGATATATGCAATCGGACAGATTATGGGTGCTGAAACAAGGGCAAGAGCTTCTGTCTGGGCAACCGCAATGCTCACCGGTGCTGTTATCGCTGCAATCATCTATATCCTGGTACCCTGGATAATTGGAATGATACTGGGAGGAGGAACAGGAGGCACTGGCTGTGACTTCTCAGTTGCCTAAAATTTTTCTTTTTCCTTTATCTTTTTAATACTTACAAGCTAATTCTCAAACATGGACTTGGAAGTGCAAAAAGGAATGCCCCTGCTTAAGAAAAGCAAATTATCGACTGGGATTCCGGATCTGGACCTGATTATGGAGGGAGGCTACGGCAACCCGGCGAATTTCATATTTATCGGACCAAGCGGAAATGAGAAGGCGGCCTTTGCATATGCATTCGCCGCAGCGGCTGAAAAAGACGAAAACTCATACATACTGTGCGGAAATTCCTCCCCTGCAGACATAATAAACAAGGCAGGCAACATGGGGATCGACCTGAGCAGTGTGTATTTCATAGACTGCTACAGTTCCACCCTGGGCAACAACAGGCCTGAGAACACTGACAGGATAACAATAGTGCCCAGCCCCAGCGCACTGAATGACATTTCACTTGCATTGAATGAGGCAATAAGGCAAAGCGAAGGGAAAAGAATGAGGATAGTTTTCGACACGTTGTCCACATTCGTATTGTACAATGCAAGAGATTCCATAAAGAAATTTCTCAGTGTTATCTGCGGAAGGCTGAAGAATGCATCTGCAACCACGCTGTTCCTTGTTGATGAGGGGGTTCATGACAAGCAATTGCTGAGCCTGATAGAGCATGGGATGGATGATACCTACACCCTTATTGACAAAGGAGGCAAGTTCGAGATTGTAATTTCTGATGTTGATATGCCAATACCAATAAGGATCGGACCGGGAGGAATAAGCATAATATAGGGGATTCTATGTCTGTTGAAGAAATTCTGAATGAGATGAAGGAAAAGGGAATTGGGGGGGCAGTAGTAAGGTCGGATGGAATGCCAGTTGCATCAACCATTGCACTGAAGGAATCGGATGCCAGCCTGTTTTCGCTTGTGGCAAATACGGCGGACGCTCTCCTCCAGAAAATGGATGACCGGCCCAGGGAACTTGAAGTTTCATTCAACGGGCTGATCCTTGTCATGGTTCCTTTAAAGAACCACGTCTTCTGCGGGCTGGTAAAAAACAGGGATGAAAAGCAGATTGTGCTCCAGTATGCTGAACAGGCAGGCGCACAGCTCTGAGCTTTTGCATGGCAGATTTTATTGCTGTTTTAGGATAATTAGTGGGGAGTGCAGGTGGAAATATAGGGATCTGATACCCCAACGAACTGCACATTTTAAGCAGTGAAAAAAATCACAGGTTGAAACATGGATCTTTCGAAGTATGATTATGCAGAAGTGAGGATCGAGGAAAGCAGCGAATCGATAACCTCAATAAAAAACGATGAAGTCAGCCACAGCTCCGGAAAAACAGAAGGCAGATGCGCCAGGGTTCTTGAAAACGGATCGTGGGGGTTTGCATCAGGGACCGGGGATGTGAACATCCTCCTTGACAGGGCGCAAAGGCTGGCAAGACTTTCAAAGGGAAAAATCAGGATAGAGCCTCCGGGCCACCGGAAGGAGATTGTTGGGAGATTCGAGCATGGTGATTCTGAAGGGCAGATAAAGGCGCTGCTTGAAGCGGCACGGGAAATGAAAGGGGATGCAATAACTTCGCAGATCATAAACTACACAGAAATTGCATTGAAAACCGGATTCTACAATTCGCATGGTGCACGGATAATACAGGAATCTGGATACGGCTATCTTTCATGCTCTGCAATTGCAAAGTCCAACGGCATAATACAGCGGGGATCTGAAAGGACCTGGTCCAGGTCAGGATTCCAGGATATTGATCTTCTGGCCGTCGCAAACAAATCAAAGGAAAAGGCGCTGAGGCTTCTTAAAGCAGAGCCGCCTCCAAAAGGAAGGTTTGACACGGTTTTTGATCCTGAAATGACCGGAGTATTCAGCCACGAGGCAGTCGGCCATGCATGCGAGGCGGATTCCATTGTTGACGGAGAATCCATACTTGCAGGAAAAACTGGCAGGGAGATAGGAACTGAACTTGTAACAATTGTTGATGATCCGACTGCAACGGATTTTGGCCACTATGTTTATGATGAGGAAGGAGTGCTGGCAAAGCCTGCAGTACTGATTGAAAAGGGCATTCTGAAAGGGTATATGAACTCCCTGGAAACTGCCTGCAATCTCAGGGAGCAGCCAAATGGCCATGCAAGGGCTGACAGCTATGACCAGGTGCCTATAGTAAGGATGAGCAATACTTATTTCCAGAAAGGGGATCATTCATTGCAGGATGTCTTTGATATTGACGGCATCTATCTGAAAGGGATGAAAGGTGGAAGCGTGGATACTTTTTCCGGCGGATTCATGTTCAAGGCAGAAGAAGCATGGGAAATTAAAAAGGGTGAACGCGTAAAAATAATGAGGGATGCTGTTATAAGCGGCAATATCCTCGAAACAATGGCAAACGTGACTGCAGTAGGCAAGGATTTCGGGACAAGCCCCGGAATCTGCGGAAAGTTCGGACAGTCTGTACCTGTGAGTGATGGTGGGCCTCACATACAGGTAAAGGGCGTTGCGATTGGATGAATTTGTAGCTGGATTTATACTTGGAATTTTGAGCGGGCTTCTTCCCGGATTGCATTCGAATACTGTAATTTCTGCTCTTTCCTCATTCGGGATTGAGGAATCAGCTTTGGCAGTTATGATAATTGCAATGTTTCCTGCAAATCTTGTCACATCTTTCATTCCTGCAATTTTCTTTGGCATTCCGGAGTCAGGCACAGTTGTTGCCACTTTGCCAGGCCACAGGATGGTGCTGAAAGGCTATGGGATTTCTGCACTGAAAACGATTCTGCTTTCATGCATAATTGCAGCAGTATTCTCAATTTCACTTTTCTGGCTTTCCCTGGACATGTTTCCTTTGATACATAATCTGATCAGGGGGCATATGAAATTCATCCTTCCTCTGATTTCAGTGGTCCTGCTTGCAAGAGGAAGGCAGCCGCATTTGTCGCTGATTGTTTTCCTGATGGCAGGCATAATAGGATATTTCTCCCTGAACAGCGAAATGAAGGATCCTTTCCTGCCTATGTTCTCCGGAATGTTTGCAATTGCATCCATGATTTTTTACAGCCATGGAAAAACAGTGAGGCAGAAGGATGAGCCCATAGGATTTGAATTTGTGAAATTTTCTCTGATAGGCGTGTTTCTTGGGTTTTTTGCCGACCTGATTCCGGGGGTCGGATCGCCGTCACAGGTAGCGGCTTTCCTTACGATAATTATGCCCCTGGACAGTTTCGGATTTCTTGCGGCCATAAGCAGCATTTCAGTAAGCCAGGCAATATTCTCACTGGCAACTGCGGCCTCCATAAACAAATCGCGGGTTGGTGCAACGGCATGGCTTTCAGAAAACATTGCAATACAGGAAAATCTTGTGATGCTGCTGGTTCTGTTTCTTATAAGCCTTTCGCTGGCGGTTCTGGTCATTTACCTGCTGAGAATGAAGATTGCAAAGCTGGCAGAAATGGATTTATCAAAAGTCAATGCGGTCCTGGCAGCTTACCTTATTGCAATAACTTTCATAATAAATGGATTGGCAGGCGTGGCAATTCTGCTGGTTGCAGCTGGAACCGGATACCTGGCAATATTGCTTGGAGTGGAAAGGATCAATCTCATGGGAGCGATAATTCTGCCTACCATCATCCTGCTCTGGTCCTGATGTAATTCTCCGGGAAGTTCCCTGGTTATGAGGCATATTTGTCAAATGGCCGCACTTCTATCTTTTCCAGTTTTTTCAGCGCCTTCAGCAATTCATAGGCAGTTGCAATGTTTGTTATGCATGGAATGCCTTTCTGGATGCTGGCGCGCCTCATCCTGTAGCCGTCGGTATTTGCACGGCCCCCTTTGGTCGGGGTGTTGATCACAAAGCTGATGTGGCCGGACTCTATAAGTTCAACGGCATCAGGATGGCCATGGCCGATCTTTGGTATTGTTATTGCATGCTCCACTGAACCCACTGTTCCAAGAGTTCCGTAAATTGTAAAGCCAAGCTCTTTCAGTGCTTTTGAAAGCTTTGGAACTTCTTTCTTGTCTTCATCCTTTACGCTGATAAAGGCTGCGCGGTTTTCATCCTCTATCCTTACCCCGGCAGCCAGGAGCGCCTTGTAGTATGCCATCTCGAAGGATTTGCCCAGGCCCATTGTTTCTCCTGTGCTTCTCATTTCAGGACCAAGCTTGATGTCTGTGCCAAGGAGCTTCAGAAACGGGAACACAATGCTCTTCACAGCAAAGTGGTTCATCTTGCATTCAAGTTTGGGAAGCTTCCTGCCAAGCATGCAGTGTATTGCATATTTTGCAAGAGGAATATCAATGGCTTTTGAAACAAATGGCACAGTCCTGCTTGCACGTGGATTGGCTTCCAGGATGTAGACTATGCCGTCCCTGACAACATACTGGATATTGACAAATCCTATTATCCCGAGGGATTTGGCAAGTTTTTCAGTGTATTCGGTTATCGTCTTCCTGTCCTTTCCAGTCAGCCTTATGGACGGAAGTACGATGTTCGCATCTCCCGAATGGACTCCTGCAGGCTCTATATGCTCCATTATCCCGCCTATGAATACCTTACTGCCGTCGCTTATCGCATCAACTTCGCACTCTATTGCATTGTCAAGATACTTGTCGATAAGCACGGGCTTGTTTTCGCTTACATCAACTGCCTCGGCCATGTATCTTCTCAGATCAGACTCGTTGTAGACTATTTCCATTGCCCTTCCTGCTATAACATAGCTCGGCCTTACAACAACCGGGTATCCTATCCTTGCCGCAATTGTCAGCGCTTCTGCTTCACCAAGCGCAGTTGCATTTTCAGGCTGGGCTATTCCTATTTTCTCGCAGAGATGCCTGAATCTTTCGCGGTCTTCTGCAATGTCAATGCCATCAATGTCAGTGCCAAGTATTTTTACCCCTGCCTCTGAAAGTTTCTGGGCAACGTTAATGCTCGTCTGGCCTCCAAGCTGCACTATAACGCCTTCGGGATTTTCATTTTCAATTACGTTCATGATATCCTCAAAAGTGAGGGGCTCGAAATAAAGCCTGTCGCTGGTATCGAAATCAGTGCTCACGGTTTCCGGATTGTTGTTGATCATGATGCTCCTGTAGCCCATTTCAGTCAGGGCAATTGCAGCATGGGAGCAGCAATAGTCAAACTCAATGCCCTGTCCAATCCTTATGGGGCCTGAACCAACCACCACCACTTTCCTGCCAGGCATTGGTTTTGCCTCATTTTCATCTTCGTATACGGAATAATAATAGGGAGTGACTGCTTGGAATTCCCCTGCGCATGAATCTACGATCTTATAGGTTGGAATTATCCCGCCTGATTTTCGCATCCTCCGGATTTCTGCTTCTGTTTTTCCTGTAAGGGCTGCAATCTTCATGTCCGGGAATCCGGCTTTTTTTGCTTCAAGAAGCATTTCCATTGAAAGCCCTTTTGAGATCTTTTTTTCAAGATCAGTGATTTCCCTGAACCGGTTCAGGAACCATTTGTTGATCTTTGTTATCCTGTGCAGTTCATCTGTGGTTTTACCCTGGCGGAATGATTCAAGAATAGCAAACAGCCGCAGGTCAGTCGGAGGGTAAAGATGCTCTTCAGGCTTCATTTTCGGGATTTTTATCTCAAGGCTTCTTATGGCCTTGTTTAGTGCTTCCGGAAAGGTCCTTCCTATAGCCATCACTTCGCCAGTGCTTTTCATCTGCGTTCCTATTACGCGCGATGTCATGGGGAATTTGTCAAATGGCCAGCGCGGAATCTTGACAACGCAGTAATCCAGCGCAGGCTCAAACGCTGCAGAAGTTTCAGTTATTGCATTTCTTATTTCAGGCAATGGATGTCCAAGCGCTATTTTTGTTGCGACCCTTGCGATAGGGTATCCTGTTGCCTTGGATGCAAGGGCTGAGGAGCGTGACAGTCTGGGATTCACTTCTATTACTACGAATTCTCCGGTTTCCTGGTTCATGGAAAACTGGACATTGCAGCCGCCTTTTATGCCAATGGCATGAACTATCTTCAGGGTGGCATTGCGGAGTTTCTGGTGATCCCTGTCGCTAAGTGTCTGGGATGGGGCTGCAACAATGGATTCGCCAGTGTGAACCCCCATAGGATCAATGTTTTCCATGTTGCATATTATTGAAGCATTGCCGAACTGGTCCCTTATAACCTCATATTCAAATTCACCCCAGCCCAAAGCGCTTTTTTCCACCAGCGCTTCGCCTGTTGCGCTAAGCCGGAGGGCAAGCCCGAGAATTTTTTTCAGTTCCCCTTCATCATATGCTGTACCTCCCCCGGTTCCGCCCAGGGTAAATGATGGCCGGATGATTATCGGGTAGCCGGTCTTGTCGGCGAATTTTTTTGCTTCTGGAAAATCAGAAACAACATGGCCCGGAAGTATCGGAACGCCGATTTTACGCATGAGATTGTTGAAATGCTCTCTTGATTCGGCAAGGTCGATTGATTCTGCATCAGTGCCGAGGAATTTGACATTGTATTTGTCGAGGATGCCGCTTTTTTTGAGTTCCATGGCAAGATTCAGGCCCGTCTGGCCGCCCATGGTTGCAATTAATCCTTCTGGTTTTTCCTTTTCTATTATTTTTTCAAGGGTTTCCCTGGTCAGTGGTTCTATGTAAACAATGTCTGCGATTTCTTTGTCTGTCTGGATTGTTGCAGGATTGGAATTGACAAGAACAACTGATATGCCTTCTTCGCGGAGGGCTTTGCATGCCTGGGTGCCGGAATAGTCAAACTCTGCACTCTGGCCAATTACTATTGGTCCTGAACCTATCACCAGTACTTTCATTTTATCATCTTCATAAATTCATCAAACAGATATTTTGAGTCATGGGATCCTGGTGAAGCCTCAGGATGGTATTGCACTGAAAATATCTGCAGGTTATCGTTTCGCATTCCCTCAATCGTCTTGTCATTGACATGGATGTGCGTTACCTCAAAGCCTTTTGGCACATTGTCAACAACATAGCTGTGATTCTGGGTCGTTATCGCAATCTTGTTTTTTATCAGATCCATAACAGCATGGTTGCCGCCACGGTGGCCAAACTTCAGTTTTTTTGTGGTGCCCCCATGGACATGGGCCAGCAGCTGGTGGCCAAGGCATATTCCGAATATTGGCCGGTAGCCCGAGATTTCGCGTATTGTATCGTAGGCGTATTCTGGAACGGCGGGATTTCCCGGCCCGTTTGAGAGCACGATGCCATCAGGTTCCAGCGCCTTGATTTCCTTTGCAGCAGTTGTAGCAGGAATGAAGTGGACCTCGCAGCCATGGGCTACAAGATCTCTCACTATCCCCATTTTTGCCCCGTAGTCTATAAGTGCAATTTTCTTTCCTTTGCCGAATTTCTGCGGTTTTACGGTGGTAACCGCTTTCACATAATCCTGGCCGGAATAATCGAATTCGTGGATTTTTCTGAGAAGATCTTTAGGGTCTGCATCGCCTGTTGATATTGCAGCGGGCATAACGCCATGGTCCCTGATATTTCTTACAATGCTTCTTGTATCAAGACCATATATGCCCGGAATCCCGTGATCTTTCAAAAACAAGTCCAGTGATTTTTCAGAGTTCCTGTGCTCATGGTCAGGGCTCATCTGCCTCACAACAAAGCCGCTGGAATGTATCCTGTTGCTTTCATAGTCAATTGCATTGATTCCGTAATTGCCTATTAGAGGATATGTCATGAGGAGTATCTGGCCTGCACAGCTTGGATCAGTCAGTGCTTCCTGATAGCCTGTCATGGACGTATTAAATACCAATTCGCCTATTTTTGTGGCTTTTGCACCAAATCCGCTGCCGTGAAAAACCTTTCCGTCTTCCAGCACAAGAACTGCCCTCACCTTGTTTACCTCCGATTTTAAGAACTAGAAATCATTCTCTCAGTGCCATTTTATAAACATAGCGCTGCTGCAACATGTTTAAATAGTTTTGTAATTACTAATCTACTCTGACTTTTGAGGTTATATTCATGACTAAAGTAAGAATTAAATTAAGCGGAGAGAAGCCGGAGGCACTGGACAACGTTGTCGGCCAGATCAAAAATCTTGCAGACACTCTTTCAATGACATTCATAGGTCCGGTAAGGCTTCCAAGGAGAAAACTTGAGATTTCAACAAGAAGGACGCCCTGCGGGGACGGTACGGACACATATGAGCATTGGGAAAAAAGAGTCTTCAAGAGGCTTGTTGATGTTGAAGGCGATGAAAAATACATCAAGCAGATTCTCAGGATCAAGGTTCCGACCAATGTATTTGTAAAAATCTCCCTTAGCTGATTATGAGATTTCTTTTTGATGAAATGCTGAAGAAGCCTGCAAGATTGTGCAGAATTTTTGGCATCTACAGTGAATATTTTAAGGGAAAGACTGATTCTGAACTGCTGGAATATGCCAGGGCAAAGGGCCTTATATTTGTAACCCGGGATGAGGAACTGGCAAAAAGATGCATAAAGGATGCAGTTCCATGCGTGTTTGTCAAAAGCAATGATGTTGAAGAGCAGATAAAGCAGGTACTTTATGAAACCGGCGCAAAGACCAGTTTTCCGGCAGAAACAAGATGCCCCGGGTGCAATGGCGAACTTGAGGATGTAAAGGAAAAAGAAGTAAGAAATGAAGTGCCTGAAAAGGTAAGATCAGAAAAATTCTGGAGATGCAAAAACTGCAGAAAGATATACTGGGCAGGCAGCCACTGGAAGAATATTAAAAAATTATTTCTCCGGCTTGGCATATAAAAGGAATCTGCACAGGACCGGGAGCGGCTTCTGAAGCAAGATTTTTAGGGGGCATCCGGCATTGCCTGCGAATTCGAAACCTATTTAAGCCAAACGGCCAAATATTCCTAACACATTCTGATCTAGTTAGGTGAAATAATGGGTTCAAAGCCAAGAAAATGGAAAAAGAAAAACAAGATGCGCTGGAAATGGGTAAAGAAAAAGCGCAAAAGACTCAAAAAGAAGATGAAAAGGCGTGTTGGGGATCTCTAGAATTCTGGCAATTTTGATTTTCTTCCTTTTGCAATCAGGCATACGTCATAGATGATAAGCATATTCAGTAACAGTGGCATAAAAAATAATGGAAAAAGACCTACCAATCCAAGCCCAAAGGTTATTATTGAGCCGGCAGGATAAATTATTATAACAGCAGCCGGCTCCCATGATCCGATAAGACAAACCAGTGATTTCCTTATTTTTCCAAAAAAAGGCATGTGCAAGTGAAGGGGCTCCAGGTAAAATAAAGCACCCGATGGATATAACAGTTGCAATGGCCTGATTTTCCGGTAACAGGAATTGACAGCATGCCAGACAGACCATTGCATTTTCGCTCTTTAGAAGATTAGGTGATTTGCTTCCGGAGGTCGTTTTATAAACATTTGTCATCATCAATTTTGCTACCCGTTTACTACTCTGGAGAGTAGGAGGGCTTGTTTATGGACAAAAATAAACTGGCAGAGGCTTTAACAAAAGCCATGGAAGACAAAGGAAAAAAGAAATTCAAACAGTCCGTAGAAGTAGTTATCAACATGAAGGGCATCGACTTCTCAAAATCAGAGAACCGGCTTAACCTTGATATTGTACTTCCCAGGGGAAAGGGCGGAAAAGAACTCAAATGCGCAGTGTTTGCCGAGCCTGCAATGGCAGACCAGGCAAAAAAGGCAGGAGCTGACCTTATAATAACGCCCGAGCAGATTCCCCAGTGGAAGGACAATGTAAAACAGCTTGCACGCGGATATTTCCTGCTTGCGCAGCCCAGCCTTATGGGCGAAGTTGCAAAGAGCCTTGGACAATACCTTGGTAAAAGAGGTAAGCTTCCAAAACCGGCCATAGGAAACATTGGGCCAATGATTGAAAGATCTAAGAAATCCGTGAGGATTGTTTCAAAGGGAAAGTATCTTCCGGTTGCCCAGGCACTTATCGGAACAGAAGAAATGAGTATCGATGAGCTGGCAGAAAATGCCGAAGCAGTATATGAAGCAGTGAAGAACAGGGTAAAGGAAAGCGGCATAAAGAACGTTTATGTAAAGCTCACCATGGGCAGGCCGATCGTTGTAAGGTGATCCTATGACATACATAATTGATACTGACAGGAAAACTATAAAGGAAAAGATCAGGCAGGTAAAGGAAGCATCAGATGATATGAAAAAATACAAAACAGTTGCCCTTCTTGATCTCAGGAAACTTCCGGATTCATTGTTCCAGCAGCTGAGAAAAAAGATCAGGGATGGAGGAGGAAAGGTGTATGTACTGAAAAAGCCGGTCATTTCAAGAGTGCTCCAGAGCAATGAAAAACTGAAGGATCATGTTTCAGAATGCAAAAAGCCTGTTGCACTGATACTTACCAACGAAACTCCATACCAGATCAACAAATTCTTCAAGCAGAACAGAAAGAAAAGGGCGGCAAAGATCGGGGATATTGCAAAAGAGGCAATAATTGTTCCTGAAGGAGAAACAGACCTCCCTCCAGGACCTGCCCTTTCAGAGCTTAAGGCAGGAGGTATCAATGTCCAGATCAAGGCAGGAAAAATCATCGTGAACAAGGACAGTACTGTTGCAAAGCCGGGCGAGGCGCTTAGCGCTCCAAAAGTAAAGGCATTGCAGTCGCTGGGCATACAGCCATTCGAAATCATGGCAAACATGATATTTGGATTTGACGGGCAGTATGTTTACACGGCAGACGTCCTGGATCTTGGTGACACTGTCAATGAAGATCTCAGGGAAAGCTTAAGTCAGGCACTCAATGTGTCATTGAATGCAAACTATCCGACAGCACAGAACATCAGCATGCTGCTTGGAGAGGCAGTTCAGCAGTCAATGAATTTTGCATTGAATGCAGAGGTATATTCATCAGGCTATATGGAGCAGCTTCTCATCTCTGCCCTAAGGCAGAGCATGGCTCTTGAAGGCATGGAACCAAAGGCATCTCTCCCGGAGAAGCCAAAGGCGGATGAAAAAGCAGGAGGGGATACCCCGACTGCAGAAAACAAATGAGGTGTTATGATGAAGGTAGATCCATATTTGCATGCAGTGCTTCTTTTGCACGGTGCAGGAAAAGATGTAACAAAGGAAAATATTGTAGCTGTCATCAAGGCAAGCGGTGCAACTGCTGACGAGGCAAAAGCATCAGTTCTTGCAGATGCAGTGAAGGATGTCAACTTCGAAGATCTCCTGAAGCAGGCGACAGTGGCCGCTGCAGCACCTGTAGCAGCTCCGGCAGCCGCAGCACCTGCAAAGGAAGAAAAAGAAGAAGATGAGGGCAAAAAGGAAGAGGAAGCAGCAGCTGGACTCGCCAACTTGTTCGGATAAATTTTCCTTTTTTACTTTTTTATTTCTTAAGGGCAGAAGAGGGATTGCTCAAGGGTTAACATATATATTTCTAATCTTGGTTAGTATGGTATGGGCAATAAGATAAAAAAAATAATAGCTGACATAAAATCCCTGAAGATACAGGGTGCCAGGAACGTTGCCAGGGCAGCTCTGGAAGCACTGGTCATATTCACAAAAGAAAGCAGGGCAAAAGACGCAAAAACATTTGTAAATGAATTCAGGAAAACTGCGGATGAGCTTTCTGAAAGCAGGCCGACAGAACCCATGATGAGAAATCTCCTGAACAAGTCAGTCGCAATGGCTGATAAAGACAAGAACCTGGAGCTCACAAGGCTCAGGAAAAAAATAATCCTTCAGGTAAATGTCCTGATCAGGAATATGGATAATGATGCGGAAAAGATTGCGGTATACGGAGCCAAGCTGATTCCTGACAATGCACTGGTGCTCACCCACTGCCATTCGTCCACAGTTACGAGAATTCTTATAAAGGCAAAAAAAATGAAGAAAAAATTTACTGTGATTTCATTTGAAACAAGGCCAAGATACCAGGGAAGAAAAACTGCGGAAACGCTTGCAAGTGCAGGAATTGATGTGACACTGGCTGTGGACGGTGCCATGAGCCTTTTCATGAAAAAAGCGGACATTGTTCTGGTCGGGGCCGATTCAATAACTTCAAGGGGCGACCTGATAAACAAGATCGGAACTTCCGCACTGGCGCATATTGCAAGGCTTAATGACGTTTCATTCTATTGTGCAGCAGAGCTGAGCAAATACAGCCCGGAAACAATGTTCGGCACAAGGGAAAAGATAGAAGAGCGAAACCTTGAAGAAGTATGGGAAACCCCTCCGAAAAAAGTGAAGATAAGGAATCCTGCGTTTGAGGCAACTGCAGCAAAATACATAAACGGGTTCATAACCGAGGCAGGCGTAATACCCTCGCAATCATTCTTTGCTGTGGCAACAGAAAAACTGGGGATAAGGATTTACAGGTGAAATGATGACAAGAAATAATTTTGTAGAAAAGGAAATGAAGAAAGTGGATGTCTGGAAGATTAAAAAATATGTGTGCAAAGTGCAGCCAATAGATATTTTTGCAGGAAAGAACATAATCGTACTGAATGAGGACGAGGCAAAGGAGCACGATATTTATTCGGGATACAGAACAGAAGTGCGTATAGGAAACAAAAGCCTGATAGCCATTGTGGATGTCAGCAATGAAATGATAAAGGCAGGCCACATAGGACTTTACAATGACGTCATGAAGGAGATGAAAGTAAAGGCCGGGCAGAAAATTGAGATTGTGCACATGGACAGGCCAAAATCACTCGGATACATAAAGAAAAAGCTGGACAAGGAATCTCTTAATGAAGAGGAGGTACGGACCATTGTGGATGATATAATGGATGACAGGCTGGGAGAGGTTTCTGCAGCCGCGTGGGTTGCTGCCGCATACATAAACGGATTCACGGATGATGAGGTTGTTTCACTGACAATGGCAACATATGATTCCGGAGAGCATCTGGATCTTGGGAAAAAGCCGGTTGTTGACAAGCATTGCATTGGAGGAGTTGCAGGAAACAGAACCACCATGGTTATTGTACCCATAATTGCCGCAGCAGGAGCATATATACCAAAAACATCATCCAGATCGATCACATCTGCAGCAGGAACTGCTGACACCATGGAAGTGCTGGCAGATGTTATTTTTGACGTTGATGAAGTAAAAAAGATGGTACTGAAGGCAAAGGGGGCAATAGTCTGGGGAGGAGGAATGGAGCTTGCACCTGTTGACGATAAACTCATAAAAATAAGGCACCCCCTGAGCCTTGATCCTGAAGGAATGCTCCTGGCAAGCATACTTGGAAAGAAAAAAAGCGTGGGTGCTGAGCATGTACTTATTGATATTCCAGTAGGCCGCGGAGTAAAGATTCCTTATGTGGAAAGAGGCAATGAGCTTGCAAGGCATTTCATAAGGATAGGAGAAAAACTTGGAATGAATATCGAGGCATTGATAACAGACGGCGCAGAGCCTATCGGAAACGGCATAGGGCCTGTACTGGAATGCATAGATGTACTTGAAGTGCTGGAAGGCAGGGGACCGGATGATCTCAGACACAAGAGCATTCTGATGTCAGGAAAACTTCTCGAGCTATGCGGAAAATGCCCTAAAGGCACCGGATACAAAAATGCGGAAAAGCTGATTGAAAACGGAAAGGCGCTGAAAAAATTCAGGGAAATTATTGAACTTCAGGGAGGCAATCCTAAGATAAAGGCAACCGATATCCAGCCCGGGGAATACACATACGATGTAACTTCTGAGCTGGCAGGCCATATCTATCACATTGACAATAAGACAATGTCAAAGATTGCAAGAATTGCAGGATCTCCGAGAGACAGCGGAGCAGGGATTTATCTCCATGCTCTGCGCGGCAACCGTGTAAAGGCAGGGGATAAGCTGTTCACAATTTATGCAGAAAGCGAAGCAAAGCTTGAGTTTGCAATCAAGGCTCTGAAAGGGCTTGAACCTATTGAGATGAGAAAAATACTTCTCGGGAGCATGCAGTAATTTTTACTTATTTTTTTATTTACGAAAATCGCAGTTTAAAGCATTAATTTTTAATTATTTCGTAAAATAAAAACGGTTACAAGAGGTGAATATTAAATGGGCAGTTTAACAGTTGCAAAATTTGGCGGTACTTCGGTAGCAACAGCGGACAGTATGAGAATGGTGGCAGGAAGGCTTCGGAAAAATAATGACGCGCGGGTGGTAGTGGTATCTGCTCCCGGAAAAATAAATAAACTGAATGACCCTTCAGGAAAATCCGGAGCAGACAGGATAAAGATGACTGACCGGCTGATCAGGATAAAAAAGGAAGGCCTTGTGGAAGAAGAGGTAACTGCAATTGAAAAAAGATTTGCAATGCTTGAAGAAGGCCTTGGAATAGAACCTGTCATCAGCCCGAAGATAAGAGAGTATCTTGCAACAAGGCTTGAACAGGGTCAGGGCCCTGCCATTGACTCTGCAGGTGAATATTTCAATGGCCCGCTGTTTGCAGAAGTTTTGAGTTCACACGGCATGAAGGCAATATTCCTCGAACCTAAAGATGCCGCAATGATGCTGGAGCTGGAAGGAGGAAGATATATTGTTCCGGAACGCCAGTTTGAAGAAATAAAGAAAAATATTCTCAGGTATGTTGATGAAGGATACCGGGTTGTACTGCCAGGATTCTATGGATATGACGGTGAAGGAAGGATACAGACATTTGAACGTGGAGGAAGCGATTACAGCGGAGCAATTATTGCAGCTGCACTGGGCGCAGGCCTTTACCAGAATTTCACTGATGTAGATGGCATATTTGCGGTTGAGCCTGAGGTTGCATCAAATGCCCCCCTGATCAGCACCATGACGCATAATGAGCTGACTGAGCTGACTCTGGGTGGCAAGTTTGGCGTTTTCCAGTATGCGGCAACAGTTCCCTTGTTGAATCACAGGATAGGGACTCAGGTGCTCAATACATTCAACGAGGATTCTGATGGCACTTATGTTCTTCCGCAAAGAGGAAAAGAAGGCAATGCAGTAACAGGGATAGTTCATAGAGGCCATTTTGTAGGATTCGAGATAAACAAGCCCGGAATTGCAAACCTTGTCGGATTCCTTGAAAACCTTGCAGGGATGTTCGCTTCAATGGGAACAGGAATCTCTATTGAAGCTCCTCTGGGATCAACCAACAGGATGATCATAATTGTAAAAGAAGAGAATATCCAGAAGGCCGGGCTTTCAATATCCGATGTTGTCCAGACATTGAGAATGAAAATCATGCCTCAGGACATTATGACGCACAGGCTGAGTACGATTGCTGTTGTAGGCCAGGGCCTCAGCTGGATAAGGGATGCAGGAAGAAGGATACTCCAGGCAGTGGAAAGTGCCGATGTTGATGTTCCGATACAGCAGCAGTTTGGCATTACCAAGACCCTGTGGGCCAAGGAAGGAGATGGATTGACAACTGCAAGGGCCATATATAATGAGTTCTTCAGTAATGGCGGAAAGAGATAAAGGTTTGGGTGTTTGAAACCGAAGGCAGATTTCTTATCCGGTCTATTTTTTCATCCAGCTTTTCCATTGAAGATGCAAAAAGTATTATGCAGCCGTCGAATTCGCCGGAAATTTCATATGCATCCTGATGGATGCCAAGGGCCGAGACATCTTCCATCATTTTCTTTGTTTCTTTTTTGGCCTTGAGAAGCACCACTGCATTGATTGCAGACTGCTCTGCTATTTTTATGGTAAATTTTTTTATGATGCCGTCTTCTGTTAATTTTTTGATTCTGGATCTTACCGCACCTTCTGTAAGGCCAACCCTTTTGGAGATTTCAATATTGGATGTCCTTGAGTTTTCCCTGAGAATGGCAAGAATTTTATTGTCGGTTTCATCCATATTTTGAAATCCAGGACAAGATTAATTAAGTTACTGGCCGGAGAAGCGGGTTTTTTCCGGATGCCCAAAAACAATGTCTTTCAGCTCCCGGTGCTGATAGGAATTCTCGCATGTTAAAAGCACGCTTTCTGAAAGCAGGCTTCTCATTTCAGAAAGTTCATGGTGATTTGCAATTTCAACCATGGAGTTCGCAAAGCTGATAAGATGTTTCTCTGTTTTTCTTGCATCATCGCTCTGTAGATGGTAGCTTGAAATTCCTGACGGATCCTGGAAATTGGGCAGCTTCATAACAGCCCCATGTTCAGATTTCCTGAGCAGGTTTTTGAAAGCCTTTATCATTGCTTCTGAAATGCAGGAGGCAGAATTTGGATTTCGCGTTTCTGGTTTCATTTTCAATGCCGGATTTCCCATGATATCCCTTTTATCTGAATTGTCATATGTCGTCCTTCACAGCCTCGAAGCATGCTATGGAATGAGTCTTGAATATTCCGGGCAGTCTTCTTATTTCATCGACAATCAGGGTTCCTATATGCTCAATGGATTTGCCCCGAACCTTTATAAGAAGATCCCATTCGCCTGACACCACATACACTCCAAGGACCCCTCCAACCTGGGAAACCTTTTTGGCAAGCTGGTGCTGATCAATGTGTGCATTCCTGTCGTAGGACGCAAAAACAAAAGCCATTGTGGGCTTGCCTGTCCGGCCATAGTCCTGTTCGATTGTAAAGCGCTTTATCACGCCTGTTTTCCGCAGTTTCACGATACGCTCATGCACCGTGGCACGGGGAATGCCGAGTTCATTGGAAAGCTCTGCAACTGTTTTTCGGGAGTCTTTTTGCAGTGCATGGAGGATATCCTGATCTTTCTGGTCGAGGTGAGGAAAGTCCACTATTGGATAATATCCGGAAAACTATTTAAAAATCCATCGTTTTTTGGAAAAAATCCGGAAAAAGGCAGTTAAATTGGGTTATACGAAATTCGAAAAAGAATTCATAAAAAATTATGAGATTCGAATAATTTCTACGATATATTTAAAAATAGTTCATTGATAATAACAATATAAAAGGCAGCTTAGATGCTGCCATAGGTGGTAAAATGGCATTGGGAGAGGCAATAATTGAAAGAAAGGCAAAGGCAGGCTCTGTGGGCGCAGTATGGCCGCCAATATATGATAGCCACAACAACAGGGTAAAGGGGGTTTGCTCTTATATTCTGGACAGCCAGCTTCATGCATTTGCCATGCTGAACCAGATAAAGAATACAAAGGCAAAATCAAATGGCCATACAAGAACAACCATAAGGGCTTTCGCGGCAAAGGGACTTGTAGAAGATCTGAAAGGAAAACTTGGGGAACACGGCCTTGAAATTGAAGCAAGATTTGATGCAGGCAACGCCCTCAAAGGATGTGAAATGGTATATCTTGGAGGGAACAGCTGTGAGAGAATGCCTGATCCCGTAGTTCTCCGGCAGGAGCTTCAGGGGATAGATGCACTTCAGTCCATACCGCCGGTGAATTACCGTGATGCAATGGAAAGAGTTGAAAAAAACGGATATGCAATATCAAGGCTCTCAGGGTCGGAACAAAAGGATGCTGATGACTTGCTATATCTCTACAACGAGGCATACCAGAAGTATACTTTTGAAATTACAGAGGATTCTGTAAAGGGCATGCTCAATAACGGCAACATAGTGATCGTTGGGCGCTACGGAAATGCAGATATTGTTTCAGCGCTTATTGCAGAGCACTGCCAGCTTTTTATCAATGGCGGAAAGATAAAGGTTGACCTTTTCGAGCTAAGCGATTATGCAACAAGAAAAGACCATAGGGGAAACGGGCTGATAACACTCATGCAGATGGAAGCAATAAAGACCATTAGAAGGATGGAGAAGGGGTATGAAGCCATAATCTATGCAGAAGACCGGGCAGCATGGACACCGGTCAACAGATCCTCAAAAAAAGCAGGGATGAAATACTGCGGAACCCTGCCAAAGCATTGCGTCCTTGAAAGCGACAGGGATTTCAAGGAACAGGGAGAATATGAAAACCTGAATGTCTGGGTTCATACACCAGGAAATGGCAGGGAACAGCTGTGGAACCAATAGAACTTTTAAGTAAAATCGTCAGCATTGATTCAGTATTTCCAGGAGAAGCCGAACTCGCCCATTTCCTTGCAGCTCAGCTTGAAGGTGCCGGATTTGCTGTTGAGCTTCAGGAATTTCAGCCAGGCAGATACAATGTTCTTGCAGAAAAAGGGGAAGGAAGGCCGGTTCTGCTGGCAGGCCATATGGACACTGTACCGCCTCATAATTATGAAAGAGATCCGCTAAAACTTGAAGAAATGGACGGAAAACTTTACGGGCTTGGTGCCTATGACATGAAAGCAGGGATAGCCGCCATTGTAAAGGCAGCAGAAAAAACAGCCCGGCCGGTCAAAATAATGTTTGTAAGTGATGAGGAGAATGAATCACTGGGATGTTACCAGGCAATAAAATCTGGATTCCTTGATAATGTGGAATTTGTTATTGTGCCCGAAATATCAGATGTTCATGAGATGGCAGGGCACACCAGGACAATAACTCTCGGGAGGAGGGGAAGAAGCGAATACGCAATTGCAGTTCATGGAAAAGGCTTTCATGCAGCCCATCTTGAGAGAGGGATATCTGCGATAACTGAGGCATCGGCAATTGCAATTGAAATTGAAAAAATGAACTCCGGACTGCCATCCGACCCTTTCATGGGCAGAGGGGATATTTTCGTCAGGAAGATAAGCGCTGAAAGCAATTCACTTTCTGTTCCTGACAGTGCAGACATGGTGGTAAGCAGGCATCTCGTATCAGGAGAAACAATAGAAAGTGCACTTGATGGACTCAGAAAAACAATGGATTCCATGCATTCTGCGGGGCTCCTAAGAAACCAGATGAAAAAGCCGGAAGTTAATATAAGAAAAAGGGATGTTCCATATCTGCTGCCTTATCTTACGAAAAAGGAGCATCCCGGAGTAAGAAGACTGGCTTCAATAATAGAGAGGAAGTTTGGGGTTCCGGCAAATTACAATGCCGGAATGTCGGTTGCCGATGAGAATCTTATTGCAATGCAGGGCATACCGGTGATTTCATTCGGACCTATAGGAGACGGAGAACATTCATGCAGTGAATGGGTATCCAAAAACAGCTATCTTGAGCTCATAGATATACTGCAGGAATTTGTTGCCTGATTTTATCGAGATAAAATGACATAATGCCGGATAATATCCGGAGATTTCATTAATAGTCCGGTTTTTTTTGGAAAATTTCCGGATTTTTCCAGCTAAAGTTTATATATAATGAAAATAACAACAATAACATGTATTTGTCCACAGCAAGAGTCATCAGACCACAAAAAGATGGATTCAAAGAAAAGGCGCCGGAGGCCTATTCATTTGAAACCTCTTCAAGGCTTGCAAAATTGCCTTATCTTGAAGCAATGGTATTAGCTGGCAGGGCAAAACTCGTCCATACCCATGTTTCTGATGGCAAATGTGAATCAAAGGCAAGAGCAACTGGATTTTCAATGGACCAGATACTTACAATAGCGTTTTTTGATGTGCAGACCAGGGAGGAGGAAAAGCAGGGAATAGCTCCGCGCACTTATGGAATAATCAGGGCTGCATCTGAAAAGCTTGATTCAAAGGCATTGACGGCTTTTGGAATTTCAGGAGCGCAGGCAAAGCGTGCAAAGCACACATTCAAACTGCCGGATGATATGAAAGGCGGAACATGCAGTCCATTCATGAGCGAGCAGGCTGCAAAACAGGTTTCGGGTCTTGTTTTTGCAGGAAAAGTTGATCCGGAAAGAATGATGGATGTATCAATTGGCGGAACAGATGATACTGCACAGCAGTATTCTGTACAGATGCCCTATGGAGAGGTTGTAAGGCTGGTGAAGCAGCAGTTCGGATCGGCGATGAAAATTGTTTCTGGATCAGGTGAATGATATGAACGGATTAACAAGAGTAGAGATAGCAAGGATTACCGACAAGGTGTTGGATCATGCCCAAAGATATTTCCGCAGCGAAGGCTTCCTGGAAATAAAGCCTGTGATGCTTGCTTGCATTACAGATCCTCTGGACGGCGATCCCGGAAGCGCGGTCCTGAAAACAGGAACCATAGAATACGGCGGCCAGAATCTTTCACTTATGCAGTCCATGATACTGCATAAGCAAAAGCTCATAGCAGAAGGATTTGAAAAGATATTCATCATGTCGCCGAATATCCGGCTGGAACAGCCGCACAGGGAAAAAACAGGCAGGCATGCCTTTGAGTTTATGCAGGTAGATTTCGAAATTGCGCATGGGAAAAAAGAGGATGTTTTCAGGATTGTGGAGGGATTCATGGTTTCACTTTCTGAAGAATTCCAATCATTGAAAGAGCGCGGTAAAATAGAAATGCCGTTTGAAAGGCACCTGGTAAAGGATCTGGAAGCTGAATACGGGCCTGATTGGGAAACCATTATGTCCAGGAAAAGCAGGCATCCGTTCTGGGCGCTTGGCCTTGAAAGAGAGTTTTATGATGATGAAAAAAACAACTATGACCTGATATTGCCGGAAGGATATGGCGAGGTTCTTTCAGGAGGGCAGCGGATCCATGAAACTGAAGCTGTTTTGGAAAGAATGAAATCCCACGGCATACTGGAAAAAAACATGGAGTATGTTGAATTTGCCAGGCAGGGAATTGTTCCGTCAGCAGGCGGGGGGATAGGTGTAGACCGCCTTGTCAGATACATTGCAGAAGCAGAGCATGTTGGGGATGTCCAGCTTTTTCCCAGGATTCCGGGCAGGCCGGTAACGTTCTGATTTTTTTATTTACAGGACAGCCAAACGCCTGAGTGCTTTTTCTTTTTCGCTGCCGTCCATTGCTGCAGCAACACCGCGCAAAAAAGACAGGGTATTGTCATAGGATTGCCGGTCCACAGGATATGGAATGCCGTCTTTACCGCCATGGGCAAAGGAAAATTTCACGGGATCTTTCCAGTCCAGCCTTGTTCCATGGATCATTTTTGACACCAGTGCAAGGGCACGCAGCTTTTTTCCTCCCATGCCCTTAAGTGCAACCAGTTCCTCGTAATTTCCAGGTTGCAGCTCATATGCCTGCTGGAGCAGTTCCCAGTCTTTTTTTGTCAAGTCAAGAGGCAGGATTTCATGGCGCTCCGGCATTTTGTAATGCTCCTCTCCCAGGGTCATTTGGCCGTCAAAATATTTCCTTAGCCGGCATGGATTGTCTTTCACAAGATCAACACTGATTCTTCTTGTCTCTCTCGTTTCCCTGCTGACAAGATTGAGAACCTCTTTTTCCAATGACCCCGCTATTTTTGTTTCAGGAGCGTCCACGAATTGAGGTTCATTGAACCAGTGATATCTTCGTGCATATCTGTTTGCAGGGTTCATGCCCTGCTGGACCACAGTCCAGTTTCCTTTTTCATCAAACAAGAATGAATGGTGATAAAGAGAATAGCCGTCCTGGATGCATGAGGAATCCACTTTTGCTGCCATGCCGCTGGATTTTTTCAGTTTTGAAATTTTAGAATCAGAAAAAGAGAAGATTTCCCCGAATTTTTCGATCTCCAGGGGGGTTTTTCCTGATGCTTTTCCTTTGCCTCCGCATGCAATCACACCCATTTCTTCAGTCAGCGCCTCTTTGATTGCTCCGCAGGTAGTGGTGGTGGTTCCGCTTGAGTGCCAGTCAAACCCGATAACGCAGGAAAGAGACTGGAAAAACATCGGATCGGAAACCCTTGCAAGCAGCTCTTGGGTTCCGTAATTGTCGATTATTATCTGGCTTATTGCCTTTGTCAAAGGCCTCATTCTGCTGAAGAGCCAGGAAGGGCATTTGCCTGGGTGCAATGGCAGATCTACAGTTCTCATAATGATTCCTGGGTGGGCCCCAAAGGCCTGGAAACCAGACCTCCGGGGAGGGGATGTCAAAAAGAAAAAGGGGTTGTTATTTATAATAAAAGAGACGGTTCATTTCCGCAGTATTTTTGTTCTTTTCGACTGATAATCAATAGAAGGGTGGAACAATGAAGGCAGCTCTGTTTGATTTAGACAATACTCTGATTGACTACATGAGATACAAGGAAGGAACGGCCATTGCAGCTTCGCAGGCAATGGTAAGGAACGGGCTTCCTTTTGAGGAAAGCATAATCTATGAGAAGATATTCGGCATTTATGATGCCTATGGCATGGAATATGAAAAGACATATGCCGATGTTGTGAGGGCATTTGACATAAGGGACCTGAACCGTGCAGAAAGAATCCAGCAGGCTGCCATAGTTGCGCATCAGAGCGTCATGGCGAGCGTCCTGCAGACATACCCTGAAGTAAAGCCCGGACTGAAGGAATTAAGGAAAATGGGCATACGCATCGGACTGGTAACTGACGGTCCGCGGAACAAGGCATGGAAAAGAATAGTACTGGCAGGCCTGGAGAATGAGTTTGAGGTGATGGTTACCCATACTGACACCGGAAAATTCAAGCCTGAACCAGAACCGTTCCGGCTGGCCCTGGAAAAGATGGGATTGAAGCCATCCGAATGCCTTCATACCGGGGATGACCCTGAAAGGGATGTAAGAGGAGCCCGGGATGTCGGAATGATAACATGCCTTGCAAGATATGGCTACAATCAGATCAGGGAATACAAAAAATACGATGAAAGCAGGCTTACAAAAGCAGACTATGAAATAGAATCATTTGGAAGTCTGATGATAGTTGTAGGAGAGATAACCGGTAGTGATATGAAAGACAGATACAGGCAATTTGCAAAAAGAAGCAGCAGGCCCCCTGCAAAAAGACATCTCAAGAGATAAATTAAAAATAGGTACCCTTGTAATAAATTCTACCCCGCCTTAGCTCAACGGTAGAGCGTCCCGCTGTAGTTTTTGATTAGCTGGAAATCCAGTAGAAACGGGAAGGTTGCTTGTTCAAATCAGGCAGGCGGGATTCAGACTACTTCTTTAAGGTCTTTTCTAAGATGCAGGACATTTGTCTTGCCAAGCTGTTCCTTTTCCAGAACGCCTCTTTTGACGAGCTTTTCCACTGCCCGGTGGGCCTTTACCTTTCCGACGCCTTCAATTCTTGAAACTTCAGACTGAAGAGCCTTCCCTCCATTTTCAATGATTTTTGTCAGAATTTTTCTTTCAGTTGGCGGAAGAAGGGAGAGTATTACCCGGGTTTTGTCTGTTTGTGGAACATCTATTTTTCTCTCAAAATACAAGTAGGAAACAACAACTCCGAGCAGAAAACCAAAGACTATTATTCCGGGGATATAGGATATTATGCTCTCAAGATAGGCCTCGTGCTGGCAGTTACCGTCTTCAATACACATCAAAGGCACTCCTGCTTCAAAAAAATGAGGAACATAGATTACGATCAATACGAATATTGCAATTATCACAAGGCCCAGAAATGGCCTTTTGTTGTCTGCCATACCAGAATATAGATGAATAGAAATTTTAAATAAATGCCAGAGTTTCAAAAAATGAAACCGTGGTTTCAGCAATTAATAAGTATGGTTTCAGTGGTGAAACTTTTGGTAAATGGTTATGGAAATCAAAATAGAAGAAATGAACTGCAAATCAATTATAGAACGGGAATTGGCAGAATTGGAATGCATTGGGAGCGTGCATGTTTCTCTGGAAGATAAAATGATGCAGGTCGTATTCAAAGAGAAGGGTAGTGACCTCATCCCAGAAACAATAGAAAACCTGGGATTTTCAGCAACGGTGATGAAATGAATACAAGGATAATGAGAACTGTTGCGCTGAAAATCACTGGCATGGAATGCCGTTCCTGCGGGGAAAAAATAGAAGCATCGCTGGGCAAAATGGATGGCGTAGAAAAGGTAAAATCAGACTATGCCGCTGAAACAACAACGGTTGAATTTGATGAAATGATGGTGGATGAAAAAGCAATACGCAAAAGGATAAGCGAGCTTGGATATGGAAGCGGAGATACCCCTGGATTCGGCACAATTGCAATATCAATAGGCGTTTTTGCTATAATTACAGGCATTTATTTCATTCTTGCGAAATCAGTAGACCTGAATTTTGCCGGTATAAGCATGGAAACCGGATTTGCTGCGCTTTTAATACTTGGTTTTCTTACGGGCTTTCACTGCATAGGCATGTGCGGGGGATTTGTTCTGTCCTATGCAAAGCATATTAAAAAAGCGGGAGACCTGGCACCGCACTTGATTTATTGTTCCGGAAAGACTATTTCCTACACGGCAATTGGAGCCCTTTTTGGCCTTGTAGGATCTTTTATAGCCTTTACACCTGAATTGAGGGGAACGGTAGCAATTGCGGCAGGTATTTTCCTGCTTGTTTATGGGCTTAACATGCTCAACATCTTCCCGCTACTGAGAAAACTGCAGCTCAGGATGCCTGCATTCATAAGGCCAGTTCCGGGACGGGGGCCATTTGTTACAGGATTGTTCAATGGCCTGATGATAGCATGCGGACCTTTGCAGGCGCTTTATATTTTTGCAGCGGGCACCGGCAGTGCAGTTGCAGGAGCTCAGGCACTTTTCTTCTTTGGACTGGGAACATCGGTACCTTTACTTATGTTTGGAATAGCGTCAAATTTCCTCAGTTCTGTATTTTCACGCAACGTGGTCAGGGTATCTGGCATTTTTGTAATACTACTCGGGCTTGCAATGGCCAACAACGGACTGAATCTTCTTGGAGCAGGGTTATTCGTTCCTGAACAGGCCGGTCAGACACAAGCCATAAATATTACTGAGGAAAATTTTCAGGTGATAAAGATGAATGTTACCGGATATGGCTGGCAGCCCAACAGCTTTGTGCTGAAAAAAGGGATTCCGGTACGATGGGAGATATACGGGCATGAGATCAATGGATGCAACAATGAGATAATAGTAAGAGAATACGGACTGGAGATTCCGGTCAAAAAAGGGTTGCAGATAGTGGAGTTTACCCCTGAAAAGACAGGAACTGTAAGATGGAGCTGCTGGATGGGAATGATACAGGGACAGTTTATAATAATTGACGGGATTAATGTCTCTGACGAAGATATTCCGGAGCTGCCTGCCGGGGCAGGTGGCTGCGGATGCGGGGGATCATGATGAAAAAGAAGATATCCATAAGCGGAATGCACTGCGTCAACTGCGCATTGAACATTGAAAATGCCCTGAAAAAAAACCGGGAAATCAATGATGCAGTGGTAAATTTCAGTACAAATACTGCAACCGTTGATTATAATGAAAAAAACATTGGAGTAACTGACATAATCAAAAAAATATCCGAAATAGGCTACAGTGCAGCTGAGATAAAAAAAGGGAAGGATGGCGAGAAAAAAGCAAGGGAGGAGGAATTGCGATACGCCAAGAAAATGACTTTAATCAGCTTTGCTTTTGCAATTCCGGTTTTTGTGCTTGCCATGTTCATGATTGAGATACCATACAAGCCATATGTATTGTGGCTGCTTGCAACGCCGGTGCAGTTCTATGTTGGACTGCAATTTTACCGGGGAACATGGAATGCACTGAAGAACGGATCTGCAAACATGGATACTTTGATTGCAATGGGAACGAGCGCTGCATATTTCTATTCTGTTTACCTTGTTTTAACATACGGGATGGATACATTTTTCGAAACGTCTGCAGTCCTGATTTCATTGGTAGTATTCGGAAAATATCTTGAGGTGAGGGCAAAGGGAAAGGCAGGCGAAGCCATTCGAAAATTGCTGGATCTTTCACCAAAGCAGGCAAGAATTATCGAGGATGGAAAAGAGATGATGGTGGATGCAGAGGATGTGAAGTTAGGAAATCTCATAATGGTTAAACCGGGCGAAAGAATACCTGTAGACGGCATTGTTGTTGATGGCCATTCTTCAGTTGATGAATCAATGATAACAGGAGAGCCCATACCAGTTGAAAAATCAAAATCAAGCAATATGGTGGGCGGAACAATAAACAAGAACGGAGTTTTGATATTCAGGGCAACAAAGGTCGGAGCAGATACAACATTATCGCAGATAATCCAGCTTGTGGAGGAAGCACAGGCGCAGAAGGCACCCATACAAAAATATGCTGACATGATATCGTCAATTTTCGTGCCAGTTGTGATAATCATTGCAGCATTTACATTTGCAGCATGGTATTTGTTGCTGGGAGCGGCATTCTCATTTTCTCTCATACTTGCAGTTTCTGTTCTGGTAATAGCATGCCCCTGTGCACTTGGACTGGCGACGCCAACGGCAATACTTGTTGGTACTGGAAGGGGAGCAGGCATGGGAATCCTGATAAGGAACGGAGCAGTACTTGAGAAAGTAGAGAAGATAAAAGCCATTGCCTTTGACAAAACAGGAACAATAACCTTAGGCAACCCTGAGATATCAAAGATCGTGGGATTTGGCATGAAAGAGGAGGATGTGCTTGCCATTGCCTACAGCCTTGAAAAGAATTCAGAGCACCCCCTTGCAGATGCTTTTGCTGCCATGGCTCGAGAAAAAAAGATAGGGGCAAAAAAAGTAGGGAATTTTCAAGCAGTTGCCGGAAAGGGAATACAGGGGAAAATAGGAAAGAAGAATTATTTTCTTGGAAAAATTAAAGCAGGCAAAGAAATTGAAGAGCAGGCAGCAATACTTGAGGAGCAGGGAAATACAGTTGTATTCCTTTCAGACGGAAAAATCCTCGGAATGATTGCCATAAAGGATAAAATAAGAAAGGATTCCAAAGAAGCAATAAAAGAGATAAAGGAGCTTGGGCTGAAAACGTATATCATAACCGGAGACAATGAGAGGGTTGCGGCTGCCATTGCAAAGGATACCGGAGTTGACAGCTACTTTGCCAATGTTTCTCCTGCAGAGAAAGCAGGATTGATTGAAACATTGAAAAAAGACGGAAGGATAGCTATGGTGGGAGACGGGATAAACGATGCGCCTGCCCTTGCAAAGAGCGACCTTGGGATTGCAATGGGCTCTGGCACTGACATTGCAATTGAAACAGGGGACATTATTTTGATGAGGAATACCCTGAAAGATGTGAGAAGGGCCATAATACTCTCAAGGAATACTCTGGGAAAGATAAAACAGAATCTGTTCTGGGCATTGATCTACAATGTGATTGGAATTCCGATTGCCGCAGGGATTCTTTACCCGGAATACGGAATACTGCTTGATCCCATGATCGCAGGCGGAGCCATGGCTCTCAGCTCGGTTTCTGTTGTAACTAATTCGATACTGCTGAGAAAAGTGGAATAATGGGGATTTTAGCTTTGGGAATATTGATATTGCTGGTATTTGGGTGACCGGCAATGGTGAAAAGAATGTATGGGAATCTCCCTCGTGCTGAATTGTCTGCAATCAACGCACGGTTCTGGCGGCACGGTCAATAATTTCAGACAGGGCAGGATGGATGTGGATTGTATCGGTTATTGCATCAAGCTTTCCGTTTCCGGTTCTCATTGCAACAAGCACCTCATGTATGACTGTTGATGCTTCGGGGCCCATTATGTGACAGCCAAGTATGGTGTTGTCAGGGGCAGCCAGGAATTTAACAAAGCCGTCATGTTCTTCAAGAGCTTCTCCCATTGCACTTTTTATGTAGGGCAGTTTGCCGGCTTTGTATTCTTTGCCCTCCAGGTCCTGCTCAGTCAGGCCAACACCTGCAATCTGTGGATAGCTGAATATTGCATGCGGCATTGCAGTGTAATCCCTTTTGATCTTTCTGTCAGGATGGAAGATGTTGTAGGAAACTATATCAGCTTCATAGTTGGCTGAATGACGGAACAGATATTCGCCTGCTATATCGCCGAGCGCCCAGATTCCCTCAACGCTTGTTTCCATATATTCATTTGTTTCAACATATCCTTTTTTGCTGAGCCTGACTCCGGCTTTTTCAACTTCAAGCGTATCTGTGTTGGGAACCCGGCCGGTAGCAACAAGAAGATGGGTTCCTTCCACAAATCTGCCGTCCCTGCTGTGAACGACAATCCGGCCGCCGCTCTTTTCAGCCCGGACAGTATCGAAGTTCAAATGCACTTCATATTGTTTTGAGAACAGTTCGGTGAATTTTTCCCCGACCTCGCGATCCTCATTTGGAATCAGCCTTACATTTCTCTGAAGTATTTTTATTTTCGATCCCATTGATCCGAAAAAGTGGGCAAGCTCCACTGCTATGTAGCCTCCTCCCAGGATTATCAGTTCCGGGGGCAGCTCTTCAAGCCTCAGCGCCCCGTCGCTCGTCATGTACGGCACTGAATCCAGGCCTTTGACAGGAGGAATTGCAGGCCTTGTTCCTGCGGCAATCACAATCTTGTCTGCAGTGATTTCCTCATCCCCTGCTTTAATTGTCTTCGGCGCCGTAAATTTTGCCGCCGTGCGGTAGAGTGTCACGTCATCCAGGCCAGCTACGGCATCCTCAATTTTCTTTGAATCATTGTCAACTTTCCATGACCGTTTCATTGCCTTGAGAAAATCAATGGACTCGATTTTTGCACTGATCCCGAAAACAGGCGCTTTTCTTATTGTCTGGATAACATCTGCAGAATGTATGAGAATTTTTGTGGGAATGCAGCCCTTGTTAAGGCAGGTTCCCCCCATCGGGCCTTCTTCAACGTATCCAATGTCATATCCCTGGGCCAGGGCGGCCCTCATTACCTTTGAACCTGCTCCTGAGCCTATGATTATAATGTCAAATTTTTTCATGGAAGAAATAGGGTAAAACAACAAATAAAAAGGAATACCAGAATCATGCAAAAAGCGCTTTCAGCAGGAAAACGGGATCGGATAGCCTGCCGTGGTCTTTTGGATCAAGTATTGCATCTGATATTACTGCCTTGATTTCATCGCTTCTTTTTGCTTTTCCAATTACGATGTTTAGAAGGAATTCGTGCTTGCCAAGCATCTGCAGCCTGGCATTGGCTGAAACTTCACCGGCAATGATATCAAAAAGCCTTTTCCGGTATTGTGAAAGTTTTGCTTCAGAAAAATCATTTTCATTTAATGCTTCTGCAATTACCTGGGCTGAAACCTTTCCGCTTGTCAGCGCATTTCCGATGCCTTCTCCGGTAAATGGATCAATGAGGGATGCTGCATCACCTATGAGCACATATCCATTGCCATAGGATTTCACTTTTTTTGTTGCAAGTGGAAGAATCCAGCTTTTTAGGCTGGTGGTTCTTTTGGCGTTATTGAATCTCGGCCTGAAAACCGGATTGGCGTTGATAATTTCTTCCATCGCTTTGACAAGGTTGATTTTTTTATTCTTCATTTCGGTCACAGTAATTGCTATCCCAACATTTGCCCTTTTGCCCGGCAGGGGAAAAATCCAGAAATATCCGGGAATGGTTTCTTTTACAAAATGAAGTTCTATTGTTTTTCCCATTCCGTCAACATTTTCATAGTATGCCCTGAGTCCGGCATATTGATGGTCGCCATCGGCATTTGCTGCTCCAAGCTTTCTTGCGGTCACGCCTGCAGCGCCATCGGCGCCTACAACCAATTTTGCCCGGAATGCCTTTTCTTTGCCTTTGTGGTTCCCTTTCACGCCAACGACTTTGCCACCTTCAGTTATCAGATCGGTTACAATGAATTCTTCGATTGTTTTTGCCGCAAGTTTTTTTGCGTTCTGGAAAAGGATGTTGTCAAAAACAATTCTCCGGCATACAAAGCCCGGAGCATCGCCTTTGTCCTTTGCCCCGACTGGAACTACGGTTCCGTCTGGAGAGGAAAATGTAACGCCATACATGTCAGTATGCTCCGCATCCTTGAAGTTCTGGAAAATGCCGAGTTCTTTCAGTAAGCTCACTGACCTGCCGCTGATGCCGTCTCCGCAGATTTTTTCCCTTGGAAATCTGGCGCGATCAAGCAGAAGCACTTTTTTTCCTGCTTTTGAAAGGAATGCGGTACAGCTTGAACCAGACGGTCCCCCGCCTACTACTATAACGTCATAATCCATAAAACTCGCCTATATAAATTTACATTAGCTATTATTGCTTATGCTTATAATTATTTGCGGTTTGCCCGGCACCGGCAAAAGCTCCCTCTCAAGAAAACTCAGGGAAAAAATAGGCGCAGTATATCTGAACACAGACATAATAAGAAAACAAATCACAAAGAAACCTGATTACAGCGAAGAGGAGAAAAAAAGGGTTTATGATGAGATGATAAACCTTGCAGAGAAAAACATCAATGAGCGGAAGAACGTTATCCTGGATGCCACATTCTACAGCAAAAAACTCAGGATGGTTATGAAAAACATATCAAAAGATCATTATGTCATTCTCTGCAGTCTTCCGGAAAAATTAGTTAAGGAAAGACTTATGGGAAGAGAAAGAAGAAAGAAGGGAATAAGCGATGCCGATTATGGGATTTATCTGGAACTCAAAAAAAGATTTGAGCCTGTCGAGGGCGAATACCTTGAACTCGACTGCTCTCTTCCGAAATCAAAACAGGTTGAAATAGTGCTCGGGTATATTGGTGTGAAGCATGGACATTGAGAAATTCGGGATGGAAGTTATTGAAACGCACATATCCTGGATTCTGCTCGGGGAATACGCCTATAAGATCAAAAAACCAGTCAGGCTTACTTTTCTTGATTTTTCAACTTTAAAAAAGAGGAAATTTTTCTGCGAGGAGGAAGTAAGGCTGAACCGAAGATTATCTCCTGACATATACCTGGGCGTCGTTTCAATAACAGAACAGGGACTGGAAAAAGAAGGGAAACCTGTTGAATATGCAGTGAAAATGAAGAGGCTTGACAATAAAAAAAAGATGGACAATATGCTCTCGGAAGGAAAGATAACCGAAAGGCATGTAAGAAAGATAGCTGAAATTGTTGCCGGGTTTCATGGAAAAATAGAATCTGCCGGAGGGTATACTCCTGAAATTGTCTGGAACCAGATAAAGGACCTGGAAAATTACAAAAAAACGATTGAGAGTGCATCAGGCCTGGGGGAAAAAGTGGATCCTGTTCTTGAAAAATGCCGGATATTCATTGAAAAAAACAGGGAACTCATGGTCAGAAGGGCAATGGAAGGCAAGGTAAAAGACTGCCATGGCGACCTGCATTCAGGAAATATTTTCATCGTCAATGGTATTCGGATAATTGACGGAATAGAATTCAGCCGCCAATTCAGATGCGTAGATGTGGCATCTGAAATCGCATTCATGGCAATGGACCTGGATGCTTTTGGAAGGGAGGATTTGTCAAGGGCATTTGTTGAAGAATATGTAAATAAGACAGGAGACCTGGAGCTGAGGCCATTGCTGAACCTCTACAAATGCTATAGGGCAAATGTCAGGGCAAAGGTAGCAGCCATAGACTACTCCCAGCACCCCGGACATGAGCCTAGAAAAATGATTGGCAAATATATTCTGCTTGCAGAAAAATATGCAAAACAGTTATGAGACTTCTTCATAGACCACATAAAGCGAACCGCTGAGTGATTCTTTATGGTCCACAAATCTTTTGGCTCCTATTTTTTTCCCGCTTTCAATGCTTTTATTTCTTGCATAGCAGGACATAAAAGTATCCGGGTTACGGAGTTCCTTTGGAAGTTTGTCAAGCTGATCTATGCATTTTGTTTCTATAAATTCCACAAACTTGCCAAGAACCTGGGTATAACCTTCATAGTTCACAACAACATAGCCCCTGGAATCCACGTCCATGTAGTTTTTGCTTACACTTTCTGACAGAGGTTCCATTTTTCCTGCCTTTGGATTTTGGGGCCTGGAGCTGGTGATATGTCTCATACTAAGTTAATATGAAGGAAAAGATTTAAAAAGTGTTGCAAAATACGGAAGTTAGTGTTTTTATAGAAAATAATCCGCGGCTAAAGCAGGAAAAACTTGTGAATGTAGTTTCATTTCCCTTCTTTCATCCGCCTGAGTTTTTCAAAAAATTCCTGCTGCCTTGCAGCCGCCTCTTCCAAAGAATGCTTACCTGAACCAATCTCAGCTTTAATCATTGACTCTTTGATTGCATTTCTGACAACAGGCGGCACATCATAGGGCCTGGAATGGAATTTCACCCATTCACGGACCGCAGTGGCAAAGCGCCGGGTCCGGAGACCGTATTTTTTCTGCACTACTGATGCAGGCAGATCGAATACTGAACGTATCAGTGAGGGTGCACGATATTTTGAAGACATATAGAATACCATAAAATAAAACAATTTAAAAAGATGCAGGATGCCAAACACAGTACCTGAAATGTCAGGCAGAAAAAAGAAACCAAGGCATCAGCATTCTAAACGAAACGGAATTTGCCTTGCAAGCTCTTTTGCCCGCTTTCTGACGGAGCCAATGAACCAGCTCGTATTTGATGCTTCAACTATGGTACAACCGGCATGTTCCCGCCATGACATGTTGATCCCGCGATTTTGGCAAACTTTTGCAAGGGCTTCCAGCAGTCTTATCTGGGAACTGCTTTCCACCAGATTGTTGTGAATCAGGGCATGGATATGAGTTAGAACAGAACTAACTGTGTTATTATCCTTTGAATTTAACGCTTCAATAAATAAATCGACCACTGGTCCGGTTTTTTCTTTTGGAATGATTTTTGCAATTTCCATAACATAGTTGTGAAAGTTCAATGCTCCTGTTTCTTTTAATTTTTCAATCAGCCGGGGAACCAGTTCGGGCTTCTTTGCAATTATTCTAAACAACAGCTGGTTAGCTGGGTCCTCATGCAGATAACCGTGTGATCGCTTTGAAAAAATTATGTCTAAGATTCTTAAGGCAAGCTTCGGATCCTCGGTGGATACTGCAATTTCTACAAGAGCCTCGGCATAAGAACTCTGCTTTTCAACGTGCCCTCGGCCCAGCGGAATATGCTCAAGAAGATCAACGGCGAATTCCGGTGTTATTTCCGGGAACCTGCTTGTTGCAAGCAGGTAGGCATTATGATATACTGCTTGCCTGTTTCGTATACCCAACTCAGTCATCTGGAAATGCATATGCTTGCCAATTCTTAACCTGAGATCAGGATCAAGCGCTTCATCCAGTGCAAGAGCGTAAACCGGATTTTCTGGAAAGGGAACAGAAAATCGTTGTATTAAGAGCCAAAGTGCCCGTTCTCTTAATGATTTCTCCAAAGAACTGTCTAAAATAATCGAGTGAATGAAACGCCTTTGATTCACAGCAGAGAAAGGAAGCGAGATGTTGCGTTCGCGTGTGGAATCCTCCTCTATAGGAACATATGTAAAATAACTCTCCATTAAATCAATTCTGAATATCACATCCCGCTTTTTGTCTTTGACAACAGACAAAACCCAGTCATCTTGATATGCTTCTGATTTTCTTTCATGCGCAAGGTAGTCGAATATCTTTTTTATTGCGGCATCGCTGTATTTTTCAGGATATATTACAACATCTTGAAAAACGATTTCGCATATAGACTGCTCTTCTGCCGAAGAGGGAGGGACCCGGAGTTCTGAAATGCTTTTTGAAAGAAATGCATGTATTTTATCTTTTGAATATTTTTTTCCAATCTCCAAAAGCGCGTCGAATATTTTTTTATATTTTTCCGGATTAGGGAAGCTTCCTTTAAGCTCGCCCATATGCCGCTCAATGATCAAATCCCTTGTTTCTTTTTTTGTATTTGGATCCATTGCGATTTCCTGAAAGTGGGATAAAATCCATTTTTCATCCATATGTTTTTGGCAGTCATTGATCTTCGTTGATAAGTCATCTGGACGGATGCTGGATAATGCGCAGGCGCAGGATAAAATGCCTCCAGCCAGAAGATATGGAGCAAATCGTCTTCCAGTGCGCCTAATCGTTTCATGATTCCCCTTAATCCGCTTCCCCTCAACACAAGAAATAGCCCCCGCCATGGCAAAATATTGTTAATTAGTGTTTAAATAAGTTACCTTAGCCAGAAAAAATAGAAAACCTAATGCCTGAAATGCCTCACTCCTGTGAATACCATTGCCAGGTTGTGCTCATCTGCGGCAGCAATAACTTCTGCATCGCGTATGGAGCCTCCAGGCTGGATCACTGTGGTGATGCCTTTTGCCGCAGCAGCATCAATTCCGTCCCTGAAAGGGAAAAATGCATCGGATGCCATTGCACAGCCTTTAAGGTCAAATCCAAAGTCGCTTGCTATCATGGCCCCAAGGCGGGCAGCATCCACCCTTTTCATCTGGCCTGCGCCGATTCCAACAACGCGTGTCGGCCGGGCGTAAACAATGGAATTTGATTTGACGTATTTGCACACTTTCCAGGCATATTTCATTGCTTTTATTTCGTCTTCAGTAGGTTTTCTTCTGGTAACAACATTAAATTTGTTGTCATGAAGTATTACATTTGCATCCTGTACAAGCAGCCCGCCGACAACTGAGCGGTATTTCCTGTATGGAGAACGTTTTCTGTTTATTCCTTCAATGGTCAGAACCCTTAGATTTTTCTTTTTTGATAATATCTTCAGGGCTTTTTCAGAATAGGATGGAGCAATGACGATCTCAAGGAATTTCGATGCAATTTCCTCTGCAAGGAATTCGTCAACGTTCCGGTTCACTGCAGTTACCCCTCCAAAAGCTGCTTCAGGATCAACAGATCTTGCCAGCCGGTATGCTTCAGTGATGCTTTCGTGGGATGCGACTCCGGAAGGGTTATTGTGTTTTACAACTACTGCAGTAGGCTCTTCATCAAACTCCTTCAGAAGTTCCAGTGCAGAATTCCCGTCCAGGATATTGTTGTAGGACAGCAGTTTCCCCTGGAGCTGTCTGGCGGTAGTTATGGACGGTTCCTGGTAATAGTCATCCATATAGAAAGCCGCAGTCTGGTGTGGGTTTTCCCCATAGCGGAGATCCTGCTTTTTTCTGAAGGTAATGTTGAGATAATCCGGGTAGCCGTTCTTTGAAAAAACAGTCCGGAAATATTCTTCAATGACAGCGTCATAATGGGAGATCTGCTCCCAGGCAGTCATTGCAAGTTCCTCTCTTGTTTTTTGTGAAATTTTTCCGGCAGCCTTAAATTCATCAATGATTTTCTGATAGTCATCCGGCCTGCAGACAACTGCAACGTGATTGTAATTTTTGGCGGCCCCCCGGACAATTGCAGGCCCTCCAATATCTATCTGCTCAATAATTTCTGCCAGGCCTGCACCTGAATTTATGGTCTGCTCAAACGGATAAAGATTGATGACAACAAGATCAATCAATTTGATGTTGTTTTTTTCTGCTTCTTCTGCGTGCCTGGGATTGGAACGGTCTGCAAGGATCCCTCCGTGTATTTTTGGATGCAGGGTTTTTACCCTCCCATCCATCATTTCAGAAGAGCCGGTATATTCAGAAACGTCTATAACCGGTATTTTATTTTCCCTGAGAAGCCTGGCAGTGCCTCCGCTTGACAGTATTTCTACTCCTGCAAGCGCCCGGGCCAATTCAACTATTCCTTCCTTATTATAAACACTGATAAGTGCACGTTTTATTTTCATTCAAGAACCAGTTACTAAATAAAGCCAAACCTTCTTAAAAAGCTTTAGTTGCATTCAGAATTTTAACAGCCACATGAATGCCAGACCAAGGAAAAACACGAACAGGCTGATTATTTTTTCCCGCCCTTTGGACTTGTGCATTTCAGGAATCAGGTCAGAGGCAGCTATATAGATGAAATTTCCTGCGGCAAAAGGAACAAGGAACATTGAGATTCCTTCGATCATACCTGTCAGGACATATCCGGCCAGGGCACCAAGGATAATTGTAGACTGTGCAAGGAAACTGTAGATAATGGCCTTGTTTCTTGATAACCCCCCTTTAAGAAGAACGCCAAATATGCCAAGCTGCTGGGGCAGTTCATGGGCAATTATCGCAATTATAGTTGCAATGCCCAAAGGAATGCTCACCAGGAAACTGGCTGCAAGTACAAGGCCGCCAAGGAAATTATGAAGAGCATCCCCGGCAAGCATTACATATGAAAACGGATGAATATCGCATTTCTTGCAGTGGTGCCAGTGGACATATGCTTCGAGGAATATAAACAGGATAAAGCCTGCCATGGCAAACAAAAGGACGCTTTCAGGGTCTGATTGTTCCATGGATTCAGGCAAAAGATGCAGGAACGCTCCTCCAAGAAGGGTGCCTGCTGCAAATGCCATCAGAACATGTGCAATCTTATCTGCATTTTTCTTACTGAGCCATAGAGAGAAAACCCCTACAAAACCCAGAAGCGAGTCAAGAATTGCCGAACCGATGATCCACAGAAATTCGCCTGCCATGCTAATAATTATTAGCAAATAATTTATTAACTTTGGGATTTGTCAGAAAGCAATATATATTTTAGGTTGGAAAAGATATTGTTTCAGTGGGATATAATGAGCGGATCAGCTGTAAAAAGAGCAGACAGGCAAAGCGGAGTACGCTGGAAAAAGCCAGCTGAGCCTATGGGATATGGGCAGGATTCACTCCAGAAGCAAAGGGAAAAGCTTGGCCAGGAGATAAGGGATCTGCTTCAGGAAATGGAAGAGACAAAGAGACTGTGCATGGACAAGAGCGTGGGTTCCATAATAGCAGAAGAGCTTTCTTCAGCAAAATGGGACAGGTTCAAGCCCGGGCCTGAAAAAAAGACAGCCTGATAGTTTTTAAAATTAATTCAGTTTAATTGGATACGCTATTTTTGCCTTGGTAGTGTAGTGGTTAGCATACGAGACTGTCACTCTCGCGACCCGGGTTCGAACCCCGGCCAAGGCGCTTATTCCATATAATACCTGATTGACCACAAATAGATACATTTAAATATTTTAAATGCACTAATTTAACCGGTGGATCAAATGGAGATTATTAACAGGTTGCTCGGCATAAATGCAAACGGCGACAAAAAGTCTTATTTGATTGGCCTGGAAAGGGGGAGGATCTGGGCTTCGGAAGATGCTGATTATTTCACAATGAGGGAATGGGGGCAGCTGAACCTTCGGGAAATTGAAGCAGTACTTCCAAACAATGAAGAAACTCACTTCATGATTCTTTCCAGTGAAAGTCCATTGGAATGGGAATCTTACGTGAAAGGATGGATTGAAGGAGTAAAGGAAATAGCATCAAGATATTAATATTTCGATTTCTATTAGCCTTGTGAGGCATTATGAGGATCTTATTATTGGTTTTAACAGCCATTCTTATGTTTGGCTGTACAGGAGGAGAAGTGACCCCTGGTGAAAGCACCGGACCGTCAATTGGAATACCTAAGATTGAAGGGCCGCAGGATGAATGCACAATGGATTATTCATTCTCGCAAATTAATGACGGAACATTTTCGAAGTCCAGTGATCTTGTTGTCACAGTAACCTGCGCAGGAGGCAGTGAACTTGCTCTTGGCATTGACGGCAAAGTCCTTCAGACCGCCATGGTTGAGACAAATGCAGCCACGCCTGTGAAGTTCAATGTTGTCGGCATATCGGAGGGTTCCCGCAAGGTTACTGTCAAACTTGACGGAGAAACAATATATTCCAGGGACTGGGAGGTAACTGCTCTTGGGCATACCGACACCCTTGGAACAAACTACGACACCATTTCATACAAGGAATGGCTTGCAATGGAATTTGATATTCAAAATTCCGTTGAGGTAGGACAGGTAAGGGTTTTCATGATGAGGCAGAATCCCAATACTCTGCCCGATTCAACAGTAATAATGGAAATCAGAAAGGACAGCTCCGGAAAGCCAGGAGATGTCATTGCCCAGAAAATCCTTCCTATAAAGGATACCACCCTTTCTGCAAACTGGATCAGGTTCAACCTCGATAAAAAGGCAACGCTCAGTCCAGGAAAATACTGGGTGGTAATGAGGGTTGATCAGACAGAAGAACGGGCAATAACCAGCGACACTGTTACCATACACCATACGCCAATAAACCGGGACAGGCCGGGAAACGACTATACAAGAAAAATGAGGCTGGATGTTGATATGAAATCCGGAGAAGTTACAGAAACAAGCTGGGAACCGCTCTCTTATGACAGGATTTACAATATCGTTCTGGCTTATGGCGAATAGGCATCATCTATTTTTTTTGCTATTTTTTTCAGTCTTTCAAATCTTCTTCTTATATCGCTTTCCATGTCCTCAAGGGTATTGGAAAGATTGTTTGCACGAAGGAAATAGCTTCTGCCTTCCTTCACAACAAGGCCGGCTCTCTGGAAAATATTAAGATGATATATTATAGCTGCCTGGCTCACAGTTCCAAGCTCCATGATGTCCCTTGATGAGATTCCTTCGCCGGCTATTGTGGATTTGACTATTGCGCGAAAAACAAGCTTGCCGACGTCGTCCCTTTCATCGCCAAGGCCAAGTGATTCATATATCTGGTCCAGTGCAGTGTCATTGTCGTCAATTTCTGTTGGAACATGGGTATATCTGATAACAATCTGCCGGTACGGTCTTCTTTGCATAAACAGTAATGAAACCTTAAAATTTAAAAACATTTCTAAACATTAAACAAATTGTTAAAAAAATGTACAAATAATAAATATTTAAAGGAAATAAGGTGATAAGATGGGATTGCCAACAAAATATGACCCCTTTGATGAAATGAGGAGGATGCAAAAGGAAATGGACGAAATGTTTGCCTCTTTCTTTGAAAGAGGAGGGGAAAGGTCAATTATTGAATGGGGACCCAGAATTCCTCTCGCAGATGTGGAAGATAACGGGGATTCCATAAAAGTGACGGCAGAATTGCCCGGCCTTGATAAAGACGACATAAAAATCAGCATATCAAAGGATTCTGCTGAAATCAGCGCAGAGAGAAAGGACATCAAAGAAGATAAGAAGAGGGATTATTATCACTGTGAAAGAAGCTATTCAAGCTACAAGCGGGTTTTCCGGCTGCCGCATGATATTGATCCTGATGCTGTTGATGCAGAATACAGCAACGGCATACTTAAAATAGAAATGAAAAAAGCATACAGAAACGAAGAAAAGAAAAAAATCCAGATCAGATGATTTTTTCTTTTTTTAAGGTGAAGCTATGACAGAGGAACTGGAAACTGAGAAGAAAAAGAATTTGCCAGAACATAACAAAGTGCCTGAAATAAAACAGCCTGAAAAAGTTGATGAGATCGAACATAAGGAGGTAAAAGAACTGGAGGGCCCGGAAAGGATTAAGGATCTTGAAGAACGGCTGTTAAGACTGGCAGCAGACTTCGAAAATTTCAAGAAACGGGCGGAGAAGGAGCATGGAAGGATAAGGGAAACATCAAATGCCAGCCTGATCCTGAAAATACTTGCAATCATGGATGAATTTGAAATTGCACTAAAACACGATGGGGGAAAGGAATTCAAAAAAGGAGTGGAAATGATATACGACAAAATGATCGCCATACTAAAAGAGGAGGAAGTTGAAGAAATGAAAGATAAGGAATTCGATCCGCACAGGCATGAGGCCGTCAGGCAGGCAGATGGAGAAAACGGAAGAATTATGGAAATAATACAGAAAGGATATTTATTGAGAGGCAGGGTACTGCGGCATGCAAAAGTTGTCGTTGGAAAAAAAGGTGATGAAAAATGAGTAAGATAATTGGTATTGATCTGGGAACAAGTAATTCAGCAGCTGCATTTTTGGAGGCAGGAAGGCCAAAGATAGTCCCAAGCGCTGAAGGGGCAACGCAATACGGAAAGGCATTCCCAAGCTATGTTGCATTTACACGGGACAGCCACAAGCTGGTCGGCGAACCTGCAAGAAGGCAGGCAGTAACAAATCCTGAGGGAACGTTGTCAGCATTCAAGAGAAAAATGGGCTCTGATTACAAATACATGGTACACGGAAAGGAATACCGGCCACAGGAACTGTCTGCATTCATTCTTCAGAAAATCAAAAAGGATGCAGAGGAATTCCTTGGGGAGAAAGTGGAAAAGGCAGTCATTACAGTCCCTGCATATTTCAATGACAACCAGAGGCAGGCAACAAAGGATGCTGGAGAAATTGCAGGCCTTCAGGTTGTCAGGCTGGTAAACGAGCCGACTGCGGCATGCCTTGCATATGGAATTGACAAATCAGACAAGGAACAGAAAATCCTGGTCTTTGACCTGGGCGGAGGAACCCTTGATGTAACGATCATGGATTTCGGAGGAGGGGTTTTTGAGGTAAAATCAACTTCCGGAGATACGCAGCTTGGCGGAACAGACATGGACAGGGTCCTTTCAGAATATCTGGCTGACCAGTTCAGGAAGGAAAGCGAAGTGGATATAACAAAGGATATGCAGGCAAAGGAAAGGATAAGGGAAGCCGCTGAAAAAGCAAAGATAGAATTGTCTACAACACTTGAAACTGCAGTCAATCTGCCGTTTTTGGCATCTGTAAACAATCAGCCAAAGCATTTCCAGCATACACTTACAAGGGCAAAACTTGAGGATCTGGTAAGGCCCGTTATTGACAGATGCAGAGGACCGATAGAACAGGCTCTGAAGGATGCAAAACTTAATCCTTCGAACATCGACAGGATTATTCTGGTCGGCGGCCCCACAAGAATGCCTATCGTACAGAAATTTGTTGAGGATACAATCAGCAAAAAAGTCGAGCGCGGAATTGATCCTATGGAATGTGTTGCAATGGGCGCTGCCATACAGGGAGGGGTTCTTTCAGGCGAGGTAAAGGACATCCTGCTTCTTGATGTTACCCCGCTCTCGCTTGGCCTTGAAACGCTTGGAGGGGTATTTACAAAATTAATTGAAAGAAATACCACCATACCCACAAAGAAAAGCCAGGTATTTTCAACGGCTGCAGACATGCAGACTGCTGTCGACATACATATTCTGCAGGGAGAAAGACCAATGGCAAAGGACAACGTATCTCTTGGTAAATTTACCCTGGTTGGATTGCCTCCGGCACCAAGAGGAGTGCCGCAGGTGGAAGTTACTTTTGATATTGATGCAAATGGAATCCTTCACGTAAGTGCAAAGGACAAGGCAAGCGGAAAGGAACAAAGCATGAGAGTAACTTCGCCATTGAAAATGAGCGATGATGAGATCAAAAATAAGATGGAAGATGCGGAAAAATATGCAGAAAAGGACAGGCAGGAACTTGATCTCGCCCAGGCAAAGAATGATGCAGAGTCAATGATCTATCTTGCAGAAAAAACAGTAAAAGAGCTTAAAGAAAAGCTTTCAAAGGATCAGTTTGACAAGATAGAAACAGCAAAGAAAAATCTGCAGGACGCTTTGACAGGCAAAGAGGTTCCAAGGATAAAGCAGGAAACTGAAGGCCTCAAAAATGCGCTGTCGGAAGCCGGTGCTTCGGCTTATCAGCAGGCAGGGCCAGGAACAGGAGCCCCTCCTCCTGAAAGCGGAGATCCCGGGTATGAGCAGATAAAGAAAAAAGACGATAATGTAGTCGAAGGGGAATATGAAAAGGTGGACGATGACAAATGACATATACAGTAAATGGAGAGACTCAGTAAAGAACCAGGAAAAAAACCGAATGGTCAGATCCATGATAGAAATCATTGAAAAGGACAAAGACAACGCATACAGATGATAAGATGAAGAGAGACTACTACGAAGTCCTTGGTGTTGCAAAGAACGCGGCAACTGATGAGATAAAAAAAGCATACAGAAAGCTTGCCATGCAGTATCATCCGGACCGCAACAATGATCCGGCAGCTGCGGAAAAATTCAAGGAAATCAGCGAAGCATATGCAGTGCTGGCCGATGAAAGAAAACGGGCACAGTATGACCAGTACGGCCACGCAGGATTTGACCAGATGTACAGCCAGGAAGATATTTTCCGGGGGGCGAATTTTTCTGATTTTGAGGACATTTTTGGCGGAAGAGATCCCTTTGGAGGAATGTTCGGATCAATGTTCGGCTCGATGTTTGGAAGAATGGGCAGGCATCGCGATATCGGAGCAGACCTTGAAGTGCAGGTCGCAATAACGCTGGAAGAAGCGGCAAAGGGAACCAAGGTGGATATAAGCTATAACAGAACCAGGAAGTGTTCGCACTGCAATGGCAGCGGCGCTGAGCCCGGAAGCAGAAAAACCAATTGCAGTGCATGTGGCGGAAGAGGCCAGGTAAAGCAGGCAAGAAGAATGGGGCCCATGGCATTTTACACTGTAACAACCTGCCAGAAATGCAATGGAGAGGGAGAAGCATTCGACAACCCCTGCAAAAAATGCCAGGGAAGCGGAAAGGAAAGTACAAAGGAGCATATCAAGGCAGATGTCCCGCCTGGAATCCACAATGGTATGAGGATGCATCTTGCAGGCCTTGGAGAGTATGGAAAGCATGGGCCTGGAAATCTTTTTGTCAGGGTGTTCATCAAAGAGCACAGAAGATTCCAGAGAGATGGAGAAGACCTGTGGATAGATATTCCGATAACATTCCCGCAGGCAGCGCTTGGAGGAGAGCTTGAAGTTCCAACGCTGTTTGGAAAGGCAAAACTCCATATACCCCCAGGAACGCAGTCACATACTGTGTTCAGGCTTAAAAACGAAGGAATGCCAAAATTGCACAACAATGGAAAGGGAAATGAAATGGTCAGGGTTATAATTGAGGTTCCGAAAAAACTCAGCAAAAAGCAGAAAGAGATGCTGAAGGAATTTGACAAAGAGAAAAAATCGGGATTTTTTGAATTTCTAAGCATCTGACTACAGTCTGTTTTATTCAGAACGGTAAAACTGTAAAAAAAATTAAAGCTACTTCAGAAACTTTATGATTGCTTCTTCAAGAGGTTCAGGATCATTTTTTGTAGCATCAAAAAGATCAGTTCCGTGTGCTGATACCCCCCGGTATATTTTTGTATTCGGCAGGTTCAGTTCTAAAGCTTTTTGATAGGAATAACGATCATCATCCCCAACAACTACAAGAAGCGGCTTGACATATGAATCAACCGCACGGCTTATATCAACTTCATGATAATCGCCTGGTGAGATCATGACAATTTTATTTATGGATTTCATCTGGGAAGCTGCATTGACTGCAGAGGATGACCCAATGCTTGAGCCGATCACATAATACTCTTTTGCCGTAGGAGCTTTCGGATCGATATACTTTTGAAGATCCGTGATATCCAGTTTCATATTCTTGAAATCAAAGATGCCGAATGTTTCCCAGTTGCCAAGGTTCGTGCTTTCGCCCTGGCCCCTTGGGTCTATTGACACAACAATGGCTTCAGGAAATTCATCATGCAGCCTTTCAATGAATCTGGATGGATAGCTGTTCCGCGATTCTCCCAGCGTTGGAACAAGGACGATCACTTTTGTCGGGCTTGCCTGCCGGGCAGGGTACATTGTTCCGCGTATTTTCCAGGATGAGCTATCGTAGGTAATTTCATCGGATTTGACAGATGCTTTTTCAAAAGGCGTTTCCAGGGGCTGGGCAGGAACTGTTTCGGAAGGCATTTCAGTAACTTCAGACGTTTCAGGAACTTCCCCTGCAACAGCAGGTTCTTGCATACTCTCTGAAGGCTGGGCAGGGATCTCTTCAGTAATTGCTGGAGAAGCCGGCTCGCCCTGAATACAGCCTAAAAACAGGATAAAAGTAAGAAAGAAAAGGAATCTCATCATCTTTTCCTCTTTTTCTTTGCGGCTTTCTTTGGTTTTGCTGCTTTTTTCCCGGACTTTGCGGCTTTCTTTTTTGGTTTTGCTGCTTTTTTCCCGGATTTAACTGCTTTTTTTGCCGGCTTGGCAGAACTATTTGAGAGGGTTTCAACCTCTACTGCCAGCAGGTCAAGTGATTCTGAAAGCTCATCAAGAGAGATTGCCACCCTGTCAAGCCAGCTTGCCACAAGTGCAATATCAAGATTGCCTTCAGACCGGTACATGTCCGCTCTTATTGCCCTCAGATCGCTTTGAAATTCTTTCACCGTCTTAACCATCTAAGTCACCGGATTATGATAAACATTTGGAGTTTTTAATGATTCTGGAAATTTCAATGCATTCTTCCTTTGTGAGCGTTTTAACCCTTCTGCCTGAAAATCCTCCGGTATTGAAATCCCCAAGTTTTGAATCCTTAAGGGCGTTTCTGACGGTTTTGTTCTTATGGGAAAAAAGGCAGCGGATTATATTTTCATCATGCGGATCTGTTGAAACTTTTTTGGGATAAAGAACGATGACGGCTGAGTCAACCTTTGGCATGGGCCTGAAGAGGCGTTTTGAAACTGTTTTTCTGAGTGAGATGTCAAAATGCAGCTGGGAAGTTACAGAAAGCCGCCCATAATTTCCTTCCCCTGGCATTGCAACCATTTTCTCGGCAAACTCCTTCTGCACCATGAGAACAGCATGGTGAAAATCAAGCTTTGCAAGGGTGAAGACAATATCAGATGAAATGTAATAGGGAATGTTGCCGATTATGATTTCTGCTTCGGGCAGTTCTGCTTTCAGAAAATCTCCTTCTATGATTTCAACTGACTTGAATTTTTTCCTGAGAAGGTCTGCAAACCTCCGGTCTTTTTCCACAGCATAGAGGCGGGCCGGATTTTTTTCAAGAATTGCTTCCGTCAGCCTTCCATCTCCCGGTCCTATTTCAAGGACGGTCTTTCCTTCAGGCTCTGCAAGTGAAGCCTCAAATCGCAGTATGTTCCTGTCCTCAAGAAAACACTGCCCAAGGGATTTTCTGCGTCTCACAATAATCACAGCACATGATTGTCTTTTTTGCCTTCAATAAGAAGGATTGCATCTATGTATCCATAGGCATAGTTTGCTGCGCCAAATGATGAAAAATAATCTCCGGATTCATAGAAATGTTTTGCATCGGCACCATAGTTCTCTGCATATTCCAGAATCTCAGGGTATTTTTCCCCAAGTCCTTCATCCCTGAATATCCGGATTATGCTGTCAAGCTTTTCAAGGTCTTTTTTGGTGCGTTCCTTTGGTTCCATCAGGCTTCACCCACAAGATCCTGCAGGGATTTCCTGCCGGTAGCTTCAGGCTGCTCTGCAGGATAGCCAATGGGAATTGCAGCTACCGGAACTTCATAGGGCAGTGCATTAAGCAGGCGGGAAACTTCAAATGTGTCAAATCCGCCCACCCATACTGAACCCAGCCCTTCAGCAGTTATTGCAAGCTGGCAGTAGGCTGCTGCTATTGTGGCGTCCTGCACAGAGTATAATTCTGCTCCGCGATCACCATATTTCATGCCGGGATTTCTTATTGCGCAGAAAACAAGCAGAATCGGAGCCTCCATCAGGAAATCCTGGCCATGTGAAGCTTCACATATTCCCTGTTTTATTTCCCGGGAGGTTACAATATATAATCTGTAAGCCTGAAGATTGCCTGCAGAAGGGGCGCTGTTGGCTGCCTGGAGTATGCGCTCAAGCTTGCCTGATTCAATTTCTTTCCCGAGAAAGGCGCGTATTGAACGTCTTTTATGAATAACATCGTAGAATTCCATAAAAATAATTAGATGATAAAATTAATATGAGTGTCAGCAGCAGTGTACTTTTCCGCCAGAAGGCAGTACTCGTAACACCGTGAAGGAGCTTAACTTCTGAGTTCGGAATGGGATCAGGTGTTTCCTCCTTCCTATGACCGCTAACAAAAGAATTATGGAATATTGGATTTTTAAATGTTTGTTCCTCGTATTTAGGTTATGATAGAAGAGTCAATCAATGACAGCGCAAAGCTCCTTGAAAAAAACTGGAAGAAACTGGCCATTGATTTTTCAAAGATTTATGGGCTTATCTACCTGATTTTAATCATTTCAACGATAATAATGGTTGGAAGCTGGCTCATGGTAAGTACCGGAATTATGGGGAATATATGGATAGGCATCGCAGTTGCAGTTGCAGCAACAATTGTATTGCAGATAATCATGATTGTACTTACAGGTGTCATAAGAGCAACAGCTTACCTGGTAGTCAGTGAAAGGGCAGCAGGGAAAAGCATTGGGATAATCAGGGAAGCAGGGAAGCTTCTTTTTCCAGTTGCCAGATACACATTAGTAATTATTGCCATTCAGATTGCAATTTTGGCAGTAATCATCGCTCCAATCCTTCTCTTATCAGGTTCCGCTTCTGTAATTCTGATGACCATTTTCGCTGTGGCATGCATAATTGCCTTTGTTGTATTCCTTTTCATCATCCAGTTTGGACTGCTTGAAGTGATATACAGTAAAACAGGGGTTATTGCAAGCCTGAAGGCATCAATAAACAAGGTAAAAAAGAACGTGGTGCCAGTATTCATATTTGACCTTATACTGCTTGTCATAGTTCTTGCATTATCAATACCATTTGCGATTTTGATGCAATTCCTGATATTGCCGGTGATGATGATGGGAGCGGCATTTGGCCAGAACCTGGCATTTGGAATAATAGGAATGATACTGTATTTTGCCTTGATTTTCATAATGTCAGTGGCAATGGAGATGGGAATGCTCCCGCTGCAGTATTTCTTCTGGAAGAGACTCATGTGATTTTATGCATCAGCACTGGTCAGAAAATCTTGCGGACAGGGTAATAGTGGAAAAAAAGGAGCCCTACGTTATTTCCGGAGGCATGACAACGTCAGGCCCGGTGCATTTTGGGACCCTTTGCGAAATGCTGTTTCCGGCTGCGATAAAAAAAGCCCTGGAAAAAAAGGGGAAAAAAGTCAGGTATTATTTTATTGCTGATATTTTCGATGCTTTTGACTCTGTACCGAAATCGATGGAAGAATACACGAAAGAGCTTGCCCCCCACCTGGGAAAGCCCCTTTGTGATGTCCCGGATCCGACAGGAAAGAGCAGGAGTTTTGGAGACCATTACCTTGATGAAGCAAGGGAACTGATGAAAAAGTTCGGCATTGAAGCTGAGATAGTGAGGATCAATGAATATTACCGGCAGGGCAGGTTTGATGAGCTGGCAAGGTTTTATCTTGAACATTCTGATGAAGCAAGAAAAATAGTTGAGGAAACAAGCGGCAAGACGGAAAAGAAGGACTGGTCGCCAATAATGCCGGTCTGCGAAAAATGCGGCAGAATAGCAACAACCAGGGTAACCGCCCATGAAGGGGAAAGCTATGAATATGCCTGCGACCGGGATGTCAAATACACAAAAGGATGTGGGTTCCGGGGAAAAAACAGGATAAGTGATCACAGGTACAAGATCGTCTGGAGGCTGCACTGGCCATCATGGAAGCAGATATTCGGAACAAGCATCGAAGGAGCAGGCATGGATCACCATACAAAAGGTGGAAGCGAGGATACCTGCAAGGCAATAACAAAGAACCTCCTCGGAAAGGAATACCACATCCCCTACAAGTATGGGTTCATTTTATTTAAGGGAAAGAAATACTCGAAATCAAAGGGAACGGGAATGGGAATAAGCGAAATAAGCACCCTGCTCATGCCAGAGGTAATAAAATACATGCTCCTGAAGCCGGACCTGGAAGAAAATGTCGATATCGATCCTGACAGCGACAAAATACTGCGGAAGATAGAAGAATTTGAATATGCTTCAACGGTGGACATGAATGATCCTGAAGCAAGCAGGTCTGACAGGAAAAAAGGGATCGCATTTGCATTAAGCACCGATAAAATGAAGTGGAAGTCGTTCCTTGATGCTTTACTTTATTTCCAGATCTACCGGGACTGGGAAAAAGTAAAGGAAATGACTGGTGATCCTGACGGAGTGGAATATCTGAAGTCATACATAGAAGAGTGGATAGACAGGAAATTCATGCCGGATGATTACAACTTCACTTATGCTCCAAAAAAAGCTTCGGGAAATGTAAGGAAATTCATTGAATCGCTGGAAAGCGGAATGGATGCCCTTGCAGTCCACAATGCAGTATTCGAGTTTGCAAATGCCAGTGCCATACAGCCAAAGGATTTTTTTGCAGAGATTTATGATGCAATGATAGGCAAGAAAAAAGGGCCGCGGCTTGGAAAACTTATCGCAGCCATTGGAATTGAAAAACTGAAAAAGGATATGCTATGATTGTTTTGAAAATAAAAAAGGACGATTTCGATGCTGCATTGAATGCAGCAGACGGCATGCTCAGGGCAGGAAAGATAATTGTCTATCCTACAGACACAGTATATGGAATCGGCTGCGATGCTACAAATGAAGAGGCGGTTGACAGGCTGAGAAAAATAAAGGGGATAGGAAGGGACAAGGAATTATCTGTGATGGTAGGAGATTACGGCGCCATAGATTATTATTGTGAAACTGGAATATGGGAGGACATGGCAGTAAGGAAATACCTTCCAGGGCCATATACATTTATTTTGAAAAAACAACGGGGGATTCACGCTTCCTACACTGAAAAACTTGGGGTAAGAATACCTGAAAATGAATTCTGCCAGAATCTTGCACGAAAATTCGGAGGGCCCATAATAACTACAAGTGCAAATCCGACCAGGCAGCCCGCACCGACAAAATTCGGCGACATTGAAAAAAAAGTCCTGGAGCAGGTTGATCTTGCCATTGATGGCGGAGAAACAAAATACCGGGGCCATTCCATTGTCTTTGACCTTGTTGACCATAAGCTGATAAGGGAAAGCGACCAGATAGACCTGCTGAATTTTCCGGAACGCTAGAAAAACCGGTCCAGCTTGCTTTGTGCAGCTCTCTCCCTGGTTTTTTCCTGCAAATCAGCCAGTATTCTGTGGATTCTTTCTTCAGAGAAGTCATGCTCGTCTACAAGGAGTTTTGATATTTTTTCAACGTCCGGCTCCTTCCAGCGGAGGTTCTCCACCGGGGCGTACGGAGGATTAAGAAACATGTGTTCGACTTCCTCTGCATCCACCTCGAACTGATAGTCGTATTTTTCTTTTACATAACCTATGATTTCATCAAGGGTTTTCTTTTCCTGAACTATCTTCAGCGCGGTTTTTGGACCTACGCCTTTAATGCCTTCATTGAAATCAGTGCCTATCAGAATTCCGATGTGGATTAGATCGGTTCTGCTGATATTATGTGCTGAAAGGCTCTGTTGAAGATTGATCATTTCAGGCTCAACAATGATGAACCGGTTTTGTCTTGGAACTTTTCTTCTTCCGGTAATGGAAAGATTGCGAACGAGAATGGGAGAGCCGAACATCATTGCATCATAGTCCTGTGAGGCTGTTGCATATGCAATGCCCTTTTGCACCATCAGGGCAGCCTGCGCTTCGCCGTCAGAAGGTGCCTGGACAACAGGGATTCCCATATTGGAAAGCAGTTCTTTTGATTCTTCAATAATCTCTCCGGTAAGCCTTGAAGTTGCCTGTGCATATTTTTTCGCTTCAGGATATTTTTCCTGCTCCATCGCCTCTTTCCATTTTTGCTCAGCTTTTCTTTTGACATCCCTTCTTTCTGATTGCACCTTTTCCTTGAAACTGTGAGCCTGCCCGTCAAAAACATAGACCGGCCTTATTCCCGCATCAAGAAACTTGCAGTTTCTGTAGAACAGGCCGGAAAGATGTGCGGTTATATTGCCTTTGAAATCGCTCAATGGGGTTCCGTCTTCCTGCCTTATGGATGCAAGAAACTGATAAAGGATATTGAATGCATCGACGGCAACAGCTTTGCCTGACAGTACATCCAGAGAGATGTGATTTTTTACTGCAAGATCGCCAAGGTCAACTCCCATTCATTCATCCTTTGAAATCCCCAAGGGTCGGCTCATGGAATTCCTTCCTTCCCTGGTTGAGATTTGATGGAGATAGATCGCCTGAAGATGATTGTATGATTTTGATTTCCAGTTCTTTTTCAAGTTTTTTTGCCACTGAAATTGTTGGTTTCAGCCTTTCGGTTTCTATTGCATGGAGGAAATTGGCCTTTTCCAGTATTCTGGCTCCAAGCTCTTCTATGGTAAGGTTCTTCTTTTGTCTTGCTTTTCGGATGATTTCGCCGTAGCTTTCTACAATTTCCTCTTCCGGCCCGATGCTTTTGGGTGGAGGGGCCGATATCTTATGCGGATTTTCGGCTTCTTCCTCATCATGGAAATAATGAAGAATTTTGCCGCTTTTGGCACATCTGCCGCAGACCAAAAGCTTTGCCCCTTCGATAAGTATTTGGGCCTTTATTGGAGTTGCTCCGCAGATATCGCAAGAAAGTTCTGTCATAATATTTTGTTCTTTCAATAGCTATAAAAAGCCCTAGCCCCCATTTTATTCATGATCTTCCTCGTATTACTCATTGCTTTAGGCATATTCCTGTTCTGGGCCGTTCTTGGAATGGAAATACCCGGACTGTGGAAATTCGGAATCATATTCATAGAAATGGTTGTAATAAGCCGGATACTGATAAAAAAATACAAGCTTCCGAACGAGATCGGCCTCATATTGCTGAAAAGCAAGAAAGGCATCGAGATAATTGATCTTATTGCCGCCAGGTACGGGAAAATTTTTACTTTCATGAGCGATATGGGGAGCACTGCAGCATATGGGCTGCTGAGCCTGGTAATAACAAGAAAGCATACAAGCACTGCAAGCATGTTATCCGGATTTCTGGTATTGTTCATTGCATCGTTTTTAGTTGCTCCCATGGCATTCGTATTTCTCTTTAACGTTCTTGGAATCGGAAGCCTGGACGAGTCGGCAGGTTCTGTTTCAGTTACTTTGGGAGACTTTGGATTCATTACAGTTGCAGGAATCCTGCTTCTTGGCGGGTTGTTTCTTTTTATACTTGCAGGAATCGCATTCTATGGAGGATTTGTCCTTGTAAGAATCGGTAATTATTTTCTTTATGGAAGCGAGGAGATACTGAAAACAGACCCGGGCGCCACCTTTCTGCTTCCGGGGATTAATCTTCCGTTTTTTGAGGGAATAATTGCACTCATAGTTGTAATGCTGGTGCATGAGGGATCCCATGCAATCCTTGCAAGAATAGGGAAAATACCTGTTGTTTCTTCAGGAATTGTATTGTTTGGAATCATACCTATAGGCGCTTTCATAGAACCTGATGAGAAAAAACTTGAAAAATCAGATGCCATGAAACAAACCAGGGTAGTAGTTGCAGGGCCAACTTCAAACCTCTTAATGAGTATTCTTGTTTTCATACCATACCTGGGACTGCTGCTGCTGAGGAATATGTTCGGGCTGCAGGGGATGGTGTTCGATTTTGTGCTTATAACCCTGGGACTTACATTCGCACTGAATTTCATAGTAGGGGCCGTTAACCTGCTTCCTTTGCCGCTTTTTGACGGTTACCGGCTGATAGATGTAAATGTTAGGAACAAGCTTATCGTAAAGTCATTGATGTACGTAACGCTGGCATTCTTTATCCTGAATTTCCTTCCGTGGTTTTTCCGCGCTTAGGTTTTTTCTTGTACAGGCCAAGCATGGTATTCAGGTAGTATGCTTCAATTTTTTTGGATTTGGCCCTGGATTTTTCTGATCGCTTCGCAATCATCCCCAGAAGTATTTTTTTTGCTTTGGGCTTTTTGGCTGCATTCGGAAATTTTTCTTTCTTCTCTTCGGGGGATTTTTCTGCTTTGGGCTTTGGAGGGAATTCTGGCTTTTGCCCGGGGGGTCTTTTAATTTCTGATTTGGATTTCCTGATTTTTTTCCCAGATGGTTTTTTTGCTTCAGGCATTGGTTTTTTAGTTTCTGAATCTGTTTTTTTGGCTGGCTGGTGTGCCTTAGGTTCCGGCTTTT
>JAFGPA010000023.1 GCA_016926175.1 Microcaldota archaeon | reverse complement strand
CTCGTTTTCACCTTGCTTTCTTCTTCTATGGCTTCCTGGACTACCCTCTTTATCACAGGGTCTTCTATATGGTTTCTCTTGATATCCAGGGAAGCTGCGGTTTCTGTTGAATTGTAAGTGATTATGCCTGCTCCTGACAGCATCCTCCAGCAACGTTTGAAAGCTTTCCACTCTGGTTTTGTAAACCTGGCTCCCGATCTTGTCTGCTGTATGGTCACCCTGTGGCATCCGATATAGGCCTTTCCGCTTCCCATTCTGAAACATTCCTGAAGAATGTACCTGAACATCCTTTCACTGTCCGGCGTTTCTTTTTCTTTTGGGGCTGAAGATTCCTGTTTTTTCTCAGGTTTCGGTTCTGCTGTTTTTTCCTTTTCAACAAATTCCAGCATTCTCCAGATCTTTCTTTTTTTGATTACTGCCCACAGGGACTTATCCGCTGCTTTCAGCTCTTTTAAGCTGCCTATCCCTGCCTTTTGTATATAATCATTTGCAATCCGGATTATGGTGTCGCTTGCCTTTGTTTTCCATCCGCCATATTTTTGCGTTGGCAGCGCAGGAGCTTCTTCTTCAGGCAGGCCAAACTGGGTTTCAGATGCCCGAATCCCTGATACCGGCTCTTCAATAAGAGGAGTTTCAGATATTTCTTTTTCGTGTTTTTTACAGGCAGCTGTTTGCCCCGTCTTTTTTTCACAGAATTCCATGCGCTTCCAAATCTCATCTGCATTCTCCCTTCTTTTTATGGCCCTGAACAGCCCCGAAGCCATATCCTTGAGTTTGCTTTTGCTTGGAATGCCACGTTCCCTTATCTGCCTGTTTCCTTCTTCAACAAGCTGATCAGTGCTCATTTCGCTCCAGCTTGTGTATGGTCTTTTCATAAGGCTTTCTGTCAATACCGTAACATTGCTGACAGTCCTGGGCCGGACAACTTCCAAACTGTCAAGTTTTTGAGCTGCGGCATTCTGTTTCATGTTACAATCGGTGTTTTCTTGTCTTTTTAAATCTATGTAACATTTATTGATTTTGTTTCATAGCTGTTCATGGTCACTAAAGATAGCGTTCTTGTGGAAAAATTTCTTTTTGATTTCACCAAAAACCTTGTAAAGAAATTTCCGGATGATGTTGATTTCATACTTGTTTTCGGAAGCGCAGCAAGAGGTGAATTCAAGGCAGGTGTAAGCGACGTTGATCTTATAATCCAGCTCAAAAAGAAAAAAAACAAAAAACAATTCGAAAAATACGCAGAAGCCCTTTTCTGGAAATTTGATGCCAAATACAAAACTCTGCTTAAGCAGGTCTGTTCTACCGGAAGATCGGATATTTTTGTCATTTTTGAAAAACAACTTAAGCTATACAAGCCATTTGAAGTTCTCGGACCAAATGATATTGACTGGAAAGCAGGAAAAATAACATCTAAAGAGCTTGCAACATTTGCTGCTGTGGCTCCACTTGCAAGATTTGCAAAGCGGGTCAAAAGGGAAGGCAAAATCCTTTATGGAAGAAACATCCTTGAAGAAATAAACCCCCCTCCTTCTTTTGTAGATGATGTCAAGTCAGTTCTTATTCCATATGCGCTTTCCCTTATTTCTGCCCCGCTTTCCATAATAATGCCGGACAAGGCCCTTTCCTATTCCCTTAAGGCAGTTCTCTATGCCATCAGCGAGCAGGTTGAACTTATCGAAAATGAACCGCCCAAGCACCTTTACCTTAAAATAAGGCTTCTAAGGTCACAGCTTGGCGAATATTTCAGCCTTCGTCTTGCCAGAGAAGCAATAGATGCAAAAAAGAACTTTGAAACAACCAAAAAAGAATGGTCTTATATCGACAAGGTTGCATTCTGCTTCCAGGCTCCAATTTACATATCCTACAATATGCTAATGGCGGCAACTGGAAAAGTTATTAATTAGGTGCAGATGTCCTATGGATAGTGTAAATCCAATTAAAACTGCCCTCACAAAGCCTGGAAGCATTTCAAACATTTTATTGAATGCCAGATCACAAAAAGGGGCATACCATGTGCTAAATGCGGTGAAATGCCCGGCGGCCAAAGAATAAAAAACAATCAATGAAAGCAGTTCCCTTTCCTTTATTTTCCTGTTAATCAGAAGCACTGCAAGCGCCCAGAGCGATATCCACAATATACTTGCAATAACAGGTCCAAAATATCCTATATTCGAAAAAATGAATCTCGCCAGCATATTTCCTTCTCTCAACGGATCAAAGAAAGTTCCTTTTACAGTTATCACAATATCCAGCGTTCCAAAGATTATCCAGAGAATTATCGGAAACAAAAATGGTTCAAGCTTCACATTGTTTTTCCAATAAACAAAAATCCAAAATGCAATTGCTGCAATTATGGATACCAACGTCAAAACCTGCAAAACCAGTACCTCCCCACTGCCAAGAATGTCATTGTAGACGCACATCAGATCCTAAACCTCAGTGTTGCAGCAATTTTTCCAAAACCTTTGAGCTTTTGCCCTGCATCCCCCTCTGAAGAAAATATCACAATATCCGCCTTGTTCCTGTCAGCAAGGTCAACAACTTTTTCAACTTCCCTTTCTGTTCTCAGATACTCATCAAGGACAAGCAGCTTGTCAATGGCAAAAGACTCGGCAGCCCTCTGCACCTCTTTTATCCCATAAACAGCCCTTCCGCTGTCCTTGTAGATCTCAACCAGCAGCTCTTCCATGAGCTTCATTTCGGTCTGGAATCTTTCCTCACCCATTATTTTCTCTATTGTTCCCCGGTTGAACAATTCATTGACTCCGCTTCTTTCAGCATAGCTTACGCTTTCAAATACTATTCTTGAAAGAAGTTCCGGCTTTCTTTTATTTACAAAATTTTTGAAATTTTCCTTTGCAAATCCCGGGCCTGCAACAACGAATTTTTCAGGATGCCTTTCAATTTCGGCCATTATCTGTCCAAAATAGCTTTGTTCCGATTGTTCATATTTTTCGTCCCTTTTGCTGCCGCTGTTGTAAAATTCTGCCCCATAATCGACACCATAGGACCTTAACATGGCCGTCAATGCCTTTTCATCATCCATTACAATTATCCTTATTTTGGGCTTTCTGGATTCCTTTTGGGCATCCTCAAGCCTTTTGATCTCGTGCCCTTTCCACTGCTTGATGATCTTGACCCTGTCTCCTTCTCCTGCTTCAATGGTGTGGTACCTTCCCAGCTGTACAAATTCCTCAGGCGTTCCCCATTCAATGATCCCCAATACCCTTAGCCGGTTTGAATTCTTTGCAAATTCCACCCTTTCTGTTTTTACCCTTATTGTGACCGGCTTTTTTTCTTCTTTGCTGCCAACCTTGTATGTCCTCATAGTCCGTGATTCAACAAGATCCCCGGGATTAATTACTTTTTCCAGATGCCACATGTCATCCAGCGTATCTATGTGGACTTTCATTTCCCCAAGCTTCCTGTCAAAGTGTATGATCCTCATTTCAACTCACTCAATAATGGCCCTAGCTTCTCCCCGATATTGTATCTGTTTGTTATTATGGATCCATTAACATATACTTGAGGAACTAGCCTTTTATCCCTGCTTAAATTGTTCAGTTCTGCAAATTGAATATAAGCCCTGTTCCCGCTTCCTGTTGCCAGGGAATAGTTGATGAAAATTATTTCCGGATATTTGTCTTTCAATTCGCTTATTATGGAATAGCTTTCCTGGCAGGCAGAGCATTTTGGGGAATGAAAAAAATAAACAACATAAGAGTCGTTTATTGTTTTGTTGAATTCAAATACTTCCGGCTCAGGAAAGACAGTATTGCTGTTCAGGACCTGCATTTCATTCCTGGTTGCCTCAATCTGAATCTCCTTTGTTGCTTCAATTACAGTTTCATTCTTTTTTTCTATTGCCTGATTAATGGGCCCTTCTGTTTCCTGGACCGAAATGCATCCAAGTAATAACATGATCAACATTAGTGCCATTATCTGCATGGTTTGCTATTTCCCATCATAATATTTAAATCCGGGATTCTTCTCTTGCTGATGTGGAAATCCCCAATATCCGGGTTTCATATTATGAGCAGCCACATGGTTTTCTGAAAAACATATAATAACCACCTGTTTGCAAAGACTTTTTGGGGGATGATATGAGCAAGCTTGCTCTTTTCTTTATTTTTTTGGTATCAATGACATTTGCCTTTGACAGGCCATGGAACAACGCTTCGTGGGTTGCTACCAATCCAAACATATTTTCCTATGGAGTGGAAATCTGGTGGAATCTTCCGGAACTCCACAAAACCATCTACGGCATTGATTTTTCCGGCATTGAAACAAACCAGCACACTGAACTGGCGTCTTCTGCAAAATTTGCTGCCGACAACAATTATGTTCTCTGCACCCAAAGACAAAATCTTTCAACATTGTGGGTTGGGGCAATACCAGTCATGGGCCAGATGATAATCCTTATGGGTGAATTTTCCCGGGTTTCCAATTGCATGCAGTACCGTTCAAACTGGATTTTATCTGTTGATTCTGCTTTGAACGCCGCCGAGGAAAGTTTCCGCCAGTCAGAGCAGTCAATATCAAATGCAAGAAAAGGGCATGACGACCTTGTTTTTCTCGGTCTTTGCAATAAAAGTTATTACTACGAAGGAGGTGAACATTGTGTTGAAATGGAAGTTGCCCTTGAGGCTATTGATAACAATATTAGTGATGGGACCTACGGCCACCATGCGCTGGCACTGGATTATTCCAGATCCCTGGAACAGGACCTGCAGTTTTATGCCCCTGATATATCAGCAACCAGAACAATTGTCCAGCTTAATCACATAGTTGCCCGAACTTATGAGTCCCTTGCCGAAAAAGCAAAAACCTCCCGCAGCAATGCCGAAGCAGAACTTGCAAGTTCCTACGATGCAGCAACTGCAAAACAATCCACACTAAACCAAAATCTGGGCGACATAGAAAAAGAAAAGCTTTATCTGATTAAGAAATCCCCGTACTCCATCCAGGTTCAGAATCCAGGCACAGTAAATGAACTGCTGGAAACTCTTAAAAAGGAAAAACTGAAAACTGACAATGCACTTGAAAACGTAAGGCAGGAAAAGCAGCGGATTTACAAGCAGTCCTATCTGGCCAATTCCATAACTTCCCTGGTTACTATCAACGAAAAATATGCTGACCTGACAGGTGAAAGCCGCCGAATCCTTGAACTTGCAAGGGAAACCGTTATACAACAAAGAACTGAAGCCCAAAGAGAAATAGAAAAATCCGCATTGGAAAACCTTTCTCCTGATTCACTCGAGCTTCTGGACCAGTCAATAGAATTCTTTGAACTGGGGGAAGTTCAAAAAACACTTGGAGATCAGTTTTTTTCCTATTCAAAATCTGCAGAATTTGCACGCCTTGCCAAAAACCAGAAAACCCTTGCAGGCCAGCAGATGACAGAAAATCTTTTTGCAGAGCTTGAGTTTTTGATTTCCAATGCAGAAAAAGATGAAATAAACATTGTTTCTGAAAAAGAAACCCTGAAATTCCTGAAATCAATGAAGTCTAAAGAAGTTGAAATCCACATACAATCTGCTATTTCTTCTATTCTGTCAAAAGCCAAAACAAAATATGAGACGGATATTCTTGAATCCAGCAAAAGAATCCGGGGCAAAATAACCCTGGCCGGGCATGCAGCTGCAGATCTTTTTACCGATATTGATAATTGTGAGAAAGGAATTGTGATTAATGGACAGATAAACTATCCAGATGCCATTGGCAGGCTCAAACAACTAAAGGAAAAATACAATTATCTTGAACAGGAACTTGAATTCCATTTATCTGACATTGTCAGCAATTCAATGATCGCAAGAGCGACACCAATGTATTCCTATATTCTGCTTGATGAAATAACTGAAATTACTCTTGATGTAGTTGCAACAAATTCAAGGGAATTCGGAGCAAGAAACGTTTCTGTCAGGATCCCAACAGATATATCATTTCTTTATTCAGATCTCCAGGCCGGTGCAGTGAATACTGTCTATTATGATGGCAAAAATCTTGTTCTTGTCTTTGATTCCATCCAGCCTTTCGAAACAAAAAGGCTCATATTTGCAAAGAAAATGGTTATCGCTCGCACGCTTTCAATGAAAACAGAAAGCAGGGGAGTTGGTAATGGTGCAGTCCGTACGTCTGAGGTCTTGGAGTTTGAGCTTGAATTTTCTATACCCCACCTGCAGCTCTCCCAAGACCTCAGCCACCCATTGATAGACGGAAGAAATCCGGACAGGGATTTGGAAAAAGGAAGACATGTGCTTACTGCAGAAAAAACAACCGAAGACGGCTATCTCGAAAGCATAAAAAATATCAGAAATTATCAGATTGGAGTTAACAGCAAGGTCGAATATGATATTGAGATCGTTCCCAAGCTCAATATCAATTCTCTTGTTGTTTTTATCAATGCTATTAATGATTCACGCATTTCTACTGTCAGCGCGTATGTTGCAACCGGGGGATATCTGGAAAGCTTTGCCAGGGTTTCCGAGACACAGTTTGCAATGAATATAACTGATCTGAAAAACAATACTCCGGCAATAATCAAAGTTTCCTATAATGTTGAAAATACAGAATCCTATGTTATGGACCAGATTGCAGCTTTTGAATTGCTTAATCTCAGCAGTGAAGCCGAAAACTACCTTAACCAGGCAAAAATACAGGCTTCTGCAGGCAACCATTCCAGGTCTCTTGAGCTTATTGAAACAATGAAAGTGGTCCTGGACAAGGAAAAAAAGGAGACAGTAAAATCAGAGGAAAAGTTTAATGGCCTTAATAGCCAGCTTCTTTCAGAAATCGCAGAACTTTCTTCTGCGTTGCAAACCGTCCGGGCTAATTCTTCTTTCATAGACAAGCTTGTTGCACGGCAAACAGAACTCGAAAGAATATCTGAAGGTCTGGATAACCTTACCCTGTTGCAGAAATTAGAATGCCTGGGAAAAATAGATTTCAAATGGCCATCAAAGGAACTGGCTTCTCTAAAGAAAACTGCCTATAAAGAATACAATGATCTCAAAGAGCGCTTCTATAAGGCAGGCAACAGCAGCAACCCCTCAGAATTTCTTTTATTTGAAGATTCCTTTCATCAGCTTGAAGCTGCTCCGTGCCTGGAATATGGCGTCCGCATTGTAAATTCGCTGTCAGACGTGCAAAAAATCGTGGAACTTCAGGAACAACAAAAACAAGAAGAGCAGCAATCTCTCAGGACTATTTTCGAAAACATTGCAGCAGAAACAAACCTGCTTCTTGAAGAGTATCTCAAACAAGCATCTGCAGCCAAGGGAACTGCGTACAGCAGTATATTTGTTTTAAGCGAAAAAAAAGTTTCTTCCCTGATTAAGGATGCTGAAGATTCCCTGAAAAAAGATACCCGCCTTTTCTGGAACAATGCAAATGAACTGAACAACACAAAAAAGCAGATGCAGGCAACCCTCAAAGATATCGAAGATGAAAGCTCTGCAAAACTTTCATTCATAGAGTCCCTTTACAGAGAAAGCAAAAAAAATGAAAAAATCCAGGAGAAAATCGCCCTTGCAGTGAAAATGCACCAGTCAGGGGATTATGTAAACTCTCTCAGGGCATCGGCAAAAATAGCAGAGGAACTTGAAAAAGAGGGGAGCAATGACAGCTCTCCATTGCTGATCCTTGGCATTACCGCGCTTGCAGTTCTTGCAGTAATAGCGGTTTTTATTGTAAAACAGCAAAAACCAAAAAAAGAACTGAGAAAACTAAACAAAATTACGGAATTATAAGAGCCCGCCTTTTTCATTGGTTGTTCTTTTGTTGCCCCGGAATGTGCTATTCTGTTTGAAAAATCGCTATCCGGTTATCTGAAGTTGAGAAACTCACTGTTGCTCCTTTATCTGATTTTTCAACCGTCAGACCCCAAATTTCAAGAGGTTCGATTTTCCAGATCTCTCCGTTTGTGGATCCATCAAAATTTACCCGAAATTCTGCTCCATCTGTTTTTGCTCTGGAAAGGTCAAATCCAATGGTTTGCTTTTGGGTATATCCAAAACCAACGCCTTTTTCATCTATTTTTTTTACAGTGACCGTTGTCAGCATTGCCAAGCTGGAATCTCCTACAACCAATGAAAATACCTCTTCCCCTTCTTTTACTGATATGCTGTAGCTTCGTTCTTCACCAGGGAATTCAAATTCCTGAATTAGTTTTTCATCCATACATTGATCATTCTTGCAGTCTTTTCTTGCTCTTTCAACAAGACAAGCCTGATCTTTGCAGGGGGATACTTTTGCTGGTGCAGGAACTGTTGCACTTTTTGGCGGTTTTTTTGGTACTTCCCATATCGGAACTACGCTTGCAGAACAACCGTTCAAAGCAGCTGCAAAAAGAGCAATTCTCATTTTTTTCATGCATCCTATATTGTTCAATAGTATTTAAATTCATTTTGTTCCATTATATAACACGTATATCATCCCTTTTGTTATTTTACCCCAGATAATCCAAAAATTCTCATCTTTTTTACAATATTTTTTTTGTATTTTTGTTATATTTTACTAAATTTGAAGAAAAACATATAAATACTGTTACCGGTCTTTATGATCTGGTGGGAGGGATCGAAATAAATCTTCAGCTTACTGAACTTTTGATCGAAAAATATGAAAGATCGTTTCAGGTCATATGAACGGCTTTTTTGTTGTTTGTAACTATTTTTATTCGTTAATAGTGTTTCTAACAACAATTATTCTTTTTTTATTTGTTCTTAATAACAAAATTTTAAAGAAAAAATATAAATAGAAGAACAAACAATAATGTTATGGAGGGGATTGATATGGTGCGAATATATAATATTTCCAAAAACTGCGGGAGATGTGAACTAAGCTACATGAGATTCACTGAACTTTGGGTGGGTGAATATGAGCGGGTTTGTTAGAGCTGTCAAGGTTTCATTTCAGAGTGAGGAGGCTGCACTGGCCATACTGGGCTTCCTTGTTCTGGCCTCGCTTTGGGCAGTAGGGGTATAAGACCCCCCTGCCCGCTCATATCAATCTCCGACTCCTTTTCCAGTAACTGTAAATACTGCTTCTCCTTCCGGAAGATTTGGCGAATCCACAAGCCTTGCAATTCTCTTGTCACCTTTGCTTTTTCTCACATAAAGCCTGTATGTAGACATGTGAGCCAAAACATGGCCTCCTATTGGAGTTGTAGGATCACCAAAAAGGATTCCCGGGTTGTCCATTACCTGGTTGGTGACATAAACCGCAAGATTATACTTCTCTGCCAGTTTCTGGAGCATATGAACATGTTTATTCAGTTTCTGCTGCCTTTCCCCAAGAGCTCCCCTTCCAAGATAATCTGCCCTGAAGTGTGAGGTCAGTGAATCAACAATGATAAGCTTGATATTGTGCTTTTTGATTACTTCTTCTGATCTTTCCAGAAGAATGATCTGGTGGTCACTGTTTTCCGATCTTGCCACCTGGATGTTCCTCAGCACTTCATCAGCTTTCAATCCTCCTTCTGTTGCAAGCTGTACTATTCTTTCCGGTCTGAACGTCGCTTCGCTGTCTATGAACAGCACTCCGCCGCCAAGTCCACCCTCTTCAGTAGGCCTTTGAACATTCACTGCAAGCTGAAATCCCAGCTGGCTCTTGCCACTCGAGAATCGGCCATACATCTCTGTGATGGCCATTGTTTCAACTCCGCCGCCAAGAAGCTCATTCAGTGCCTGTGATCCTGTTGTAATTCTGCAAATATTCTTCCTCCTTTCCATTACTTCATCTGCACTTTCAAATCCAATTTCCACCATTGTCTTTGCAGCGGCAATTGCTTTTTTTGCAGATTCCACTCCCATTCCTGCAGCTTCTGCCACTTCATGTGGATTTGCAGCCGCCAGAGCTGAAAATTCACCATATCCGGAGGCCCTGAGCTTTTCTGCAGTAACCTCTCCAACACCTGGCAAATCCTCGAGATCCCTGTAATATTTCTTCTTTTCTTCAGTCATTTAATCCACTCATTTATTGTTGTTAGGGAAAACAAGCAGTTTCAGCTGTCCGATTTTCAAAGTGTAAAATTCATTTCCATTTTTGGAAACATTTTTCCACATTCCTCCAACATTAGTATAGACGACATTTCCGTCCTTGTCTCTGTCAGCCTGCACTACTCTGAGATCCGGCCTGTTGCTTCCGCCGGTTTCAGGTTTTTCTCCCTGCTTTTCAGCCTGAACTTCCTCAAATCCTTCATCTTCCAATTTTATTTTCATTCAAAACCCTCCACATTACCCAGACCGGGATTCATATTGAACCGTTCAGCCTGAGTATATACTTATATACTACAAATATAGTATATACTTAGGAGTAGAGAATTGGTTATTTATATATCTAGAGAGAGTTCATTTCCGCGGCAATTCAGGTGAAAATCACATAGGCTTCAATAGCCCTGAGGATTGTTCCTGAATAAAGCTTGCAGCTCCTGCGATTGCACCTACAATTACTCCTCCTATTACAATGCTTATCGCAGCTGCCTGCCATTTTCCCCTTGAATCCGGGGGCTGGGTCTGGGCAACACCATAGATTATGCCTCCAAGAATTATCAAAATTAGTGATATCACCGGGGCTATTGCCGATAAAAAGCCTGCAATGTTAGATGCAACCACTTCTAATCCTACTGCCATGTCATTAATACGAATGAAAGGCTTATAAACTTTTTATGGAGTCTACAAGTCTGCAGGAATAGCCATATTCATTGTCATACCAGGCAAAAATCTTCACAAGTTTTCCATTTGCCTTTGTTAATGTTCCATCCACAATTCCAGATTCAGTTATTCCAATAATGTCTGATGAAACCAGGGGCTCTTCAGTATATCCAAGAATTCCTTTCAATTCCCCTTCCGCAGCTTTTTTCAATTCGGCATTTATCTGTTCAGCTGTCGCATCTTTTTTCAGCAAAATTGTCATATCATTCATTGAACCATCCGGAACAGGAACCCTGAAAGCAACTCCATCGAGCTTTCCTTTCATAGAGGGTATCACATCGCCTATTGCCTTTGCCGCTCCTGTAGTTGTAGGTATGATATTGACAGCTCCGGCTCTTGCCCTTCTCAGATCCTTGTGGCTTCCATCAACAATATTCTGGTCATTGGTATATGCATGTATGGTGCTTAGAAATCCTGATTCAATACCAAATTTATCATCAATGACTTTCAGTATTGGAGCAAGGCAGTTTGTTGTGCAGGAGGCAAGAGAGATTATTTTCATACTGTCTTCTGCTTTGTTGACTCCAGGAACCACCGTTCCGTCCACTTCCTTTCCAGGAGCCGAAATAATCACTTTTTTTGCCCCTGCCTTAAGATGTTTTTCAGCATCCGCCCTTGACCTGGCCTGTCCGCTTGATTCGAGAACAACATCAATTCCTTTCCAGTCAAGTTTTTCCGGATCAGTTTCCTGTATCCATCTGATCTCATAGCCGTTTACAACGAAATTGTTGTTTTTCTTTTCTACTGTTCCCTGGAATCTTCCATGAACAGAATCGTATCTGAAAAGATGGATGTGACTCTCAACCGTACTTCTTGTATTTATTGCAACCACGTCGAAATCCCTGCCCAAGGCACCCTTTGATATGGCAGCTTTCAAAAATGATTTTCCTATTCTTCCGAATCCACTGATTGCAATTTTCATGAAATATATCATTTCCAGGAGGATTTATATTGCTTATATGCATACATCAAACCATCTATAGGTGAAACTATGAAATGGAAAAAAATAGGGGCAATTGTTGCAGGAGCAACAATCCTGGCAAGCTCTGCAGCATTCGCTGCATTGAGCTATGGAACAACTACACTGGTTGATGACTCGGGCAATGCGCTTGCAAAAGTTGTTATTGGTTCCAGTTCCCATCCCTCGGATGCGGTAGCAGGCTCAATGATTTCAGGCAAGCTTGTTTCAGCATCCTATCGCCACCAGACACTGACTGCTGAAGTATCAGGAGTAGCAGACTGT
>JAFGPA010000022.1 GCA_016926175.1 Microcaldota archaeon | reverse complement strand
TGAGTGGCTTCGAATGCCGGCTCCAATGGTGGAGGACACCACTAGGTCAGGGGTTCAAATCCCCTCGAGCCCGATTTTTCTAATTAAGGGTAGTTTAAGGTTTTTGCCCGGTTTTATCCATGAGATTTTTTACCTTTATGGGCCATGAAATTTCGCATCCGGTATAGCAGTATTCATGAAGCAGTCTTGCCATCTTCATTTATTGCAGTGCCGGCCAGCATGATGCTGGGATTCCTTTGCCTGCCAGGATTATCGAATGTTATAAAATTTATAAAAATGTATTTAAATTGATCCATCGACTTTTGACGACAAAGATTTCGATAATTTTTTATAAATGAGGTATAAATTACCTATGGATTTTATGGACTTTATTTGTAAGATTGCCGGTCAGGCCGGAGCAGGTGTGATGGTTGCGGGAAGAATGCTCATCAATTGTTTCACCAGAGGGGGATACTGTGTAGTTGGATATCCCGAATATCCTTCCCTCATAAGAGGAGGACATAATACTGTCCAGGTAAGGGTAAGCGACAGCAGGATCAATTCTCCTCTCCACTATCAGGACGTACTGATTGCATTGAACAAGGATGGCATATTCTATCACATGAATGATATGAACAAAGGAGGAATAATAATTTATGATCATCTTATAGATATCAGCAAATTCGAAATAAGAAATGATGTAAAGATGCATCCTCTGCCACTCTCTGAACTGACAAAGGAGGTTGGAGGGACAGAGCAGATGAAGAATACTGCTGCAATAGGAGCTGCACTTGCCATCATTGACTATCCTTTGGAGGTGCTGGAAGAGATCATGAAGGACACCTTCGGGAAAAAAGGGGAGGAAATAGTCCGGATGAATATCAAAACCGCCAGGGCAGCCTATGATTACATCAGGGAAAACAGGATACAGTCAAAGCACAGCATAAAGCCATTATCTGACCACAGATGCATTGCAATTACAGGGAATGAGGCAATTGCGCTGGGAGCGATAAAAGGCGGCATGAAATTCTATTCTGCATATCCCATGACGCCGGCTTCTTCCATTCTCCATTACCTGGCAGAACTGGAAAGAGATTTCAACCTGGTGGTGAAGCAGACGGAAGATGAAATAGCGGCAATGAATTATGCTATTGGAGCAGGCTTTGCAGGGGCAAGGTCAATGACTGGAACCTCCGGAGGGGGATTTGCACTTATGACAGAGGCCCTTGGACTTGCAGCAATTTCAGAAACCCCGGTTGTAGTTGTAATAGCACAACGGACTGGCCCAAGCACTGGAATGCCCACATGGACAGAGCAGGGAGACCTGAACTTTGCAATGTATGCATCACAGGGGGATTTACCAAGGGTTGTGCTGGCACCAGGTGATGTGAATGAGGCATTTGCACTCACTGCCAAAGCACACAATCTTGCAGAGAAATACCAGGTTCCTGTATTATTACTGACAGACAAGCACCTTTCAGAATCAGTATTTTCAACAGAAAAATTCCCGGAAGTGACAATCGAGAGGGGGAAAATTGCCACTAAACTGCCTGAACTTGAACCGGCAGCAAGATGGAAAAGATATGAGCTGGGCGATGACGGAATATCTGAAAGGGCTCTTCCCGGAACGCCGAATGGGATGCATGTTGCAACATCGTATGAGCATGATGAAACAGGATTCAGTACCGAAAGTTTTACAATGAGGGTAAAGCAGGCAGACAAAAGAATGAAGAAGCTTGAGACAATGATGCCTGATATTGAGCTGCCTGTGGTTTACGGTCCCAAGGACGCTGAAATAACCCTGGTTGGCTGGGGTTCAATGAAGCTTTCTGTCCTCGATGCACTTCCAATGCTTGAAAATATCAATTTTGTGCATTTCACGCATATTTATCCGCTTGACGAGGAAAAGGTAAAGAAAATACTTGGAAAAGCAAAGAAGCTGATAATGGTTGAAAATAATTCAACCGCACAGTTTGCAGGCATACTGAGAAGGTACACAGGAATTGAAATGGATTTCAATTTACTGAAATATGACGGACGGCCGGTATACCCTGAACAAATAGTCGAGGAAGTGGAAAAACTGAAAAAGGCCGGATTCAGGGGAAATAAAAATATCACAATACTGGAAAAAGAGGACAAGGAGTACTACAATCCTCAGAGGCACGGACTTTAGGTGATTTTATGGGTATAATTGATTTTACTGTCAAGGAAAAAATGCAGTGGTGTCCCGGATGCGGCGACTTTGCGATTATAGGCTCGCTTAAGGCAGCGTTAAATGAACTGGAAATCAAGCCTGAAAACGTGGTTATTTCCTCCGGTATCGGATGCAGCGGAAAATCACCGCACTATTTGAGGACATATGGCTTTGAGGGCCTTCATGGAAGGGCATTGCCAGTTGCTTCTGGAATCAAGCTTGCAAACCACAAGCTCACAGTCATTGCAATGGGCGGCGACGGAGACGGCTATGGCATCGGTTCAGGGCATTTCATACATATTATGAGAAGAAACTATGACCTTACTTATATAGTGCATGACAACCAGATCTATGGGCTGACGACCGGCCAGGCATCCCCCACAACCCAGCTTAAGGTGAAAACAAAGACGACCCCCTGGGGGGTTATTGAGACGCCTTTCAATCCGATGGCATATGGCATAATAGGAGGTGCAACTTTTGTGGCAAGGGCATTTGCAGGTGACGTGTCCCATATGAAGCAGATAATGAAAGAAGCCATAGCACACAAAGGATTTGCCCTTGTAGATGTGCTCCAGCCCTGCGTCAGCTTCAACAAGCTGAATACATATGACTTCTTCACGAAAAGATGCTACAAGACAGATCATGACCCAACTGACAAAATAAAGGCTCTGGAAAAGGCATTCGAAGCTCCGGCAACAGATTATGAGAAGATACCGATAGGGGTTCTTTATAGGGAAAATGCCCCAACATATGAAGGACAGCTTCCCCAGATAAAGGACCGCGCCCTCGTGGAGCAGGAGCTTGGCAAGGCAGACATCTCAAATTTGCTCAAGAATATGATGTGATAAATCCTTCGCTGTATTATATGGCTGTGGAACTGACGCCCAGAACATACCAGACTGCCATATATAATTCCATAATGGCCAATGGCAATACTCTGGTGGTATTGCCGACAGGACTGGGCAAAACCCTGATCGCCCTGATGCTGATAAAAGACAAAATCAAAAAAGGCAGATGCCTGTTTCTGACTCCCACAAAGCCTTTGGCCAAACAGCATGAAGCATCTGTAAGGCAGATTCTCGGAATTGAAAATGTAATTCTGGTAACAGGCGAAACTGCTCCCGAAAAGAGAAAGAAGATGTACAACAACGATGTTATTGTAAGCACTCCACAGACAATAAACAACGATCTTGATACCGGTATTCTGAAGCCGGACTTTTCATTGATAATCTTCGATGAGGCACACAGAACAGTAGGGGAGTATGCATATACCCACATTGCTGAAAAGGTTGATGGCGCTCTTTTTGTCGGCCTCACTGCATCGCCAGGAGGGAAGATGGACAGGATAAAAAAAGTCATGAATGCACTGAAAATCAGGAATGTGGAGATAAGAGGGCATGATGATCCTGATGTTGGGCAATATGTGCAGAAAAGCACTGTCACCTGGGTGCCCATTGCTCTTAGCAACCATTTCAAGCTGATAAAAAAACAGCTGGACGAAATGAGCGGAAAGTATGCAAGAAGGCTTGCAGGCATGGGATTCCCTCCGCCATTGAAAAGCAAGAGCCAGTTCATGCAGATGAGGCAAAGGATACTTGCAATAAAGCATAATATAAAATTCCCTGCAATGATCCAGTACTCTGTGCTGCTGCACTTGCTGCATATGACAGAACTGCTTGAAACCCAGGGGGTTTATCCTCTCAGGGGCTATATTGAGAAACTTGAGGGAAAAACCAGCAAATCTGCAAACCTGCTGAAAAAGGAACCGGGATTTGCAGAAATAAAAAGGCTTTCCCAGAAGGATGAGGACCATCCCAAAATGCCAATTCTTCTGAAAAAGATCATTGAAATGAAAGGAAAGAAAATGATAGTATTTGTGCAGTATCGGGCGCAGATTTCAAGGATCGAGACTGTACTGAATGAAAATGGAATAAGGGCAAAGCAGTTTGTCGGAAAAAAGGAAGGAATGACAAGAAAAATCCAGGAGGCAACAATACAGGAGTTCAGGGACGGAAAGTTCGATGTTCTTGTTGCAAGCATGATAGGGGAGGAAGGGCTTGACATTCCTGCAGTGGATGCTGTAATATTCTATGAGCCTGTACCCAGTGAAATAAGAAGCATACAGAGAAGGGGAAGGGCTGCAAGGCTGAAGGAAGGCGAAGTAATAGTATTAATGACAAAAGGGACAAGGGACGAGTATTACTATTATGCAGCCAACAGCAGGGAGAAAAAAATGAAAAGGATACTGACAGGAATGCAGAAAACTCCCGGAAGCAAAACCGCCAAAAAAACAGGCCAGATGAAGATAGGAGACTTCTTCTGAATATTATTTTCTTGATTTCATTACGCTTGTTCCAAGTATGAATGCCATTTCTGACTCATCAAGTTTGTAATAGTTCATAATTTCGCCGTAATGCTCCTTGCCGAGTTCCTTTAAGACCGGAAAATAGTCTCTGGCCTTTTTGGAATTGACGTGAAGCATAGGCCCGATTTTCCTGCCAATGGACTTAAGCATGGCACGGCTCTGCACCGTTCTGGACATATTGCTGAGGTAGCCTGGGAAACTGTATTTGGTGAATTTATGGTATGTACCTTTCTTTGCAAGGGCAACGCCGGCTGTGGAAAGATCAATGGAATATTTCAGAAGCTTCCAGTATGTTTTTTTTATTCTGCCGTCAAAAATATCTCCTTTTGACAGATAGTTGAAAGCTGCTGCAATGTCTTCAGCACTTTCATATTCATTAGGAATGTTCTCATCAATCCAGAGCTTAATCAGCTCATAGTCGATGTCTCCTGAAACTGCCTCTTTGGCTTCTTTGTACGATTTTGCCTTGAAAATGCTGCGAACCACATTGAAGATATCCTTCTCCTTGTTTCTTGAGCTTGAATGCATGGACTGCAGATCATTAAGGGCTGCGCGGACATCCCCTTCAGCATTTTCGCTGATTTCATCGATCTTCTGCCCTGAAACATCAATGGATTCGCTTTTTGCAATTTCATGGAGAAGCTGGCGGATAGATATCTTGCTTACTTTTTTCAGTTCTATTTTTTCGCACTCGGACCGTAAAGGGGCAAATTTCTGGTCCCAGATATCCGTCGCAGTAACAATGATCGGATATGGAGATTCCGCAAGAACGGATTTTATTGCGCCTGCGCCCCCATAATCGGCTCTGCCGGCAAGAATGTCAGCATCATCAATGAGGATTATTTTTCCCTGGCCAAAAAGTGAACTGGCCAACCCTGCACTGCCAAGTATCCGCACCACCCTTTTTTTGTCGCGCAGCTCGCTGGCATTCATTTCAATAATATCAAAATCATATTCCAGGCTGATTGCATATGCAATGGATGTTTTTCCAGTTCCGGGAGGGCCGTAGACAAGCAGCGGCTTTCTTTTTTTCCCGTTGATGATCTGGAGTATCCATTGCCTTATGTAATCAATCTTCTCCCTGTTTCCCAGGATTTCATCAAGTTTCTTGGGAGTGTATTTTAGCGTGTATAACATTCCAGAACCTCTCCACTTCATCTTCAGGTTTATCTGTAACTATTATTTCTTCATCCCTATTTAATATCCAGTTGTACTTGTTCCACTTGAACCTTTCATCCATGTAAACAAGGGCGACACGGTCATTTTCTTTTCTGCGCCCGCGGCCTGCTGCCTGCAACGCTTTGATTGTTCCGGGATAGATATAGCCATAGTCCCAGCCGCGGCCAAATTTCTCATCATAGTAGTCTATCAGCGCCCTTGTTTCAACATCCATTTCCTCAAGGGCAACGCCTACAATCACAGCTGTCTTGATTTCACCTTTTGGATAATCAACGCCTTCCGACAGGGAGCCCCCCTGGACTCCGCAGAGAACTCCTCCTTCGCCGAACCTAAAGAGCATATCGCGTATTTCAGATGGCTTCATCCCGGAAGACTGGACATGGAGTCTTTCCGATTTCATGTTTTTGATTACCGACTCCATTACGCCATATGAAGGAAAGAAAACTGCAACGCCTCCGGGAGTTTTTTCTATGATTTTATCGATGGAACTTGCCATGGAAAGAAAGGATTCCGGATTTCTCTTTGAATATTTGGTGGTATGGTTTTCTGTTATTATATTGACGACATTGCCAGAATCAAAAGGAGACGGATAGGATTTCATTTCTGTCCTTTCCGGATCAAGCCCGAGAATATTGAGGTGCATTTCCAGTGGAACAAGGGTGCCGCTCATGAGTATGGATGATCTGCACTGGTTGAGTATCCTGGTAGCGGGACTGGGATCAAGAAGTCTTTTTGACAGAAAATAGCCATCGTTCTTTTTCTTTAGAATCCTTACGCATTGGTACTGGCTGTTTTTCCATTCTTCCATAAATTTTGCAAGCTTCAGGCACGCGCTTTTCCTGTTGGTTTTTTCAACATACTGTATTCCAGAATCTACGAGCCTTTCAATGGCATCTTCCATTGTGAGCCCGAATTTCTGGATAAAAAAATCAAATTCAAATGCAGCAATGGTCGCTTCTTTTCTGTCACCAAGAATTTCTTCCGCCCATTTCTCAAACTCCTCCTGTACAGGGCCTGCATCAAGACCAACCATCTGCATTTCCTTTGCCATGCGCATGAATGTGAAATTATTTACGCTCCTTGAAAGGCTGCTGCGGATCCTGTTCGCTAAATTGTGGGCTTCATCAACTATGATTATTGAATCCTCTATTCTTTTTTTCACTTTCATAAGGAAGATTTCACGGACATGCGGATTGAGAAGATGATAGTAGTCCCCGATTATTACATTGGACATTTCCCCAAGCCTGATCAGCCATTCATATGGGCAGCAGGATTTTTTCCTTGCCGTCTCTATCAGATTGTGATGGAACTGGCCATTGCCATAGGTTTTCAGCATTTCCTCGAACCAGAGGCTTGCTTTTGCTTCCTGAAGGCGGTTGTGCCCTTTGGCATTTATGTAATAGGTGCACTGCCTGTTCTTGATTTTTGCGGAGCATGCCGTCTGGAAGCTGTCGTGGTCAAGTTTTTGCAGCCTGGAATCGATGCAGCAATGCGATCTGCCAACCAGATCAACTGCCCTTACAGAGACATTGTGTTTTTCTGCAATTCCATTGACCACATCCATTGCAATTTTGTGCTGGGATATTTTTGGAGTCAGAAAAAAGACATTGAGGTTGTTTTCAACTGCCGCAGTTATTGCTGCAGAAAGGGCGGCATCTGTCTTGCCTGACCCTGTGGGTGCCTGAGCCATGAAGTTCCGGCCATTTGATACTGCATCGTAGATATCCTCCATCAGCTCCAGCTGGGACGGCCTGATGCGGTCATGCCTGAAAAGAATACCCATGAAAAACATTAGAAGGGAACGATTTAACTAGCTTTATAAATTTTATAACTGATGTATTTTGCATGGCATTTTTTGATAAAATTGTGAAACCTTTCATAGAATGGAGCAATTATGTGAGTAAAAATCACATACGCTATTACGTTGGGCTGTTAAAAATTCTTTTATTTTCTGCAGTTGCAGGCCTGATAATAGCCGCAATAATCAATCTTATTTCATCAGCGGCAGGCGGCATTGAAGAAATTGGAATAATAGCAGGAAGTGTAATCCTGCTGCTCGGCATGGCCATAATATACTGGATTCAGAAGGCAATCAGCCTTACTACTGTATTATATACAGATGCTGAATTCAGCAAAAGGAAGTTCAGCATAATGGAAGCTTTCGGAAAGATAAAATGGCCGGTACTGAGATACATAATTCTTGAATGTGTAATTCTGCTGGTTCTGCTGATACCTGCCATAATAATGTTCAGTGTAGGCATCATGAATTTACTGAATTTAATGGTGCAAACAAACGGCGGCATCGATGATATTGAGGGCATGGTACAGACAATCACCGGAACAGTGGCACTTTATCTTGCAGGAATAGCATATGCCTTTGTCATAGTGATAGGATACAACTATCTTGTGCAGTTCTGGATTTATGGATTCCTCCTCCAGGGAAAAGGAGTTGTAAATTCTCTTAAAGAAAGCGTGGGGATTGTAAGGAACAATATTTTCCTTGTGTTTGCATTTGACCTTGTCTGGCTGGCAATTGCGATGATATTTGCGATACCATTCATTATCTATAATTACGTTTTTGGCTTAGCAATATCCGCAGCAGTTTTTGCAGCGTTTTTTGCATACGGCTCGCTTGGAATGATCATAGCCGCAGCAATAAGTATGGGGACATCCCTGATATTTACAACAATAATATCATGGTTTACAGTGCCAACGCATTATCTGTTCTGGAAGAAAAGAACTGAAATTCCTGTTACGCAGAAGACCGGGCCTGTTCCGGCAAAAGCCGAGGAAGCTGCGCCTAAGGCTGAAATGCCGGAACCAAAGAAGGCTCCGGCAAAAAGAAAGCCGGCTGCCAGGAGGCAGGCAAAGAAGAAGTAGCGCATGAAATTCCTTTACAATGCCCCGGGCATTCTCCACAAGGGGGCTTTGATAGTCGGGGACACCCACTTTGGTATGGAATACAAGCTGAAGAGCAGGGGCATCTTTGATGACCAGTTCAGCACAAGGCTTTTGCAGAAGCTTGAGGATCTGATAGGTCAGCATAAAGTGAAAAGGCTGATTTTTCTTGGTGATGTAAAAGAAGACATTACATACTTGGATGAAAAAACCAGAAAAATCCTGGCAAGGCTTTCTGAAATCTGCGAAATAGCTGTGGTGAAGGGGAATCATGATGGCAGGATTGAAGAATTTTTAGGGGCAGAAGTTTACTCTTCTGATGGTTTCTTGTTTGAAAATCTTGGATTGCTGCACGGCCATTCATGGCCAAAAAAAGAGCTTATGCAGGCCGACTATCTGATCATGGGGCATCAGCATCCAATGATTGGATTCACTGACAGATTTGGAAAACGACACAGTGAACTTGTCTGGATTGTAGCTGATCCTGACGCCGATAAAATCAGGGAGAGATATGATAAATTCAATGAAAAAATAAAACTTGTTCTGATGCCCGCTTTCAATCCGCTGGTTGGTTTTCCGATCAACTTTTCGAAAAAAGAACAGCTCGGCCCACTTCTTAACAACAAGCTATTTAAACTGAATCATGCATTAGTATTCCGGTTAGACGGAACTTGTTTAGGCGAATTAAATAAAGTTGATGCACATGGGGAAAAAAAGGCGCGGGCGTGACAGATCTGTAACTTGTGCTAACTGCGGAAGGACCGTTCCGCGGGAAAAAGCAGTTGAGGATAATCGCAGAACACATTTTTCTACTGATCTTAAAGGGGAGGACAATGTTACATTTACAGGTTTCAGAACAGTTTATTATTGCATAAGCTGTGGAAAACATTCCCGAATCTTTGAGAAAAAGAAGCAGCAGGCCCAAAGGAGAAGAGAGAGGGACATGTATGGATGAAATAGCCTTTGAAGGAAAAAAATATATTGGACTCAAAGGTGAAATAGGAAACCTTCCACTTATTGTTGTGAAAGCAAAAAACGGTTACATCGCATGCAGTTACATCGACAAGGAAACTGCAGAAAAAGTCGGTGATGTTGCTGCATTTGTTTCTGGCGTCAAATGCTATGATGATCTCAAAAAAGCGAAAATCAGGCATGCAACCAGCTGGGCTGAAGATCTCGGAATAAGAGAAGGCATGAGCGTCAAGAAAGCTCTCGAGATCATGGACACCGTATTAGAGTAAAGAACAAAAACAAAGGAAGCACAAACATCATGGTGCAGATGCTGTTGGGATTATTCTGGTAGAAATTTTCAGGCGCCAGCCTTGCAACTGATTCTGCATGCTGGATGCACTGCTCCTGGGTTACTCTCCCCCCGCTCAGTTTTGAATCATAATCCGCACCCCTCACACCGTCACAATGGGCAGGGTTGCCCGTAATTTTTGCAATATCATAGAAGCAGTTGCTGCGCATGAGATCTCCCCTTATCTGCAGGTCGCTATCCGCATTTCCGGAAGCTTCTGAATAAATGCGGTTGCACAGGGTCACTGCCTGGCCTTCAATGCCAAGGTAGGCGGCAGATATTGCTGCAGAGTGAAGACACTGCATTTTTTCAGGGATGCGGACCTCGAGTTCGCAGTCCTGCGGATGTTTCAGCCCTATTGCTCCGCCTAATAGAATAGAAAATAAAAACACTGTCAAAATCAGTCTCAATTTCATCGCCGTGCTTTTTCGGCATATGGTTTGAGCAGCTTTTTTGCCTTGTTAAGTGCCAGCTGGATTTCCTTTTCATTTTTTGCTCCTGCACAGATGACCTTTCCGTTCTTGAAAAGAAGCAGGGATGCTTTTGGATCCTTGAATTTCAGGATAGCTCCTGGAAACTGCTCCGGCTCATATTCAACATCAGCAAGCTTGTATGCAATCTTGTACAGGTCAAGCTCCATATGCAGATTAGCAGATGCAACAATATTTGTTATTTCAATCTTTGGCTTCTTGGTTTTTGTAATTCTTTTTGCATAGGGCGTAAGCATCTTGATTGTTTTCTGGATCGTCTTTTCTATAAGTTCTCTTTTTTTGCAGCCAACGCACACCACTTTTCCGTTCTTGAAAAGAAGCAGGGATGCTTTTGGATCCTTGAATTTCAGGATAGCTCCTGGAAACTGCTCCGGCTCATATTCAATTTCAGGAATCTTGTTTGCAAGTGCGTAAAGATCCAATTCCAGACCTAGCGAGGCCGAAGCAACCATATTTGTAATAACGAAGTCGGGTTTTTTTGCCAAATAACCACCTTTAAAAAGGCTTATAAGGATTTATAAAGGGGGGATTGTGTTTAAAAACACTTACTCTCATCATTTTCACACGAATTATGTTGTGATTACAATGGTACAACGGTCAAGAGGAACATCCAGCGGAAGAACACGCCAGCTCCGTGGCAAAGGTAAAGTCAGTGTTGCAAAGGCAGTAAGAATTTTCAAAGTTGGCGACAAGGTAATCATAGTCCCAAAGGCAATACGTGCAGGAATGCCCCACCTGAGATATGCAAACAGGCATGGGAAGATAATAGAGATGAGGGGTAGAAGCTATATGGTGGAAGTTGCCGATATGAAAAGCAAAAAGACTATACTTGTAGGCCCTGTTCATCTTGAACTGGCATGAGGTGGGAATATGGAAATTAAATCATCAAAACCTGTAAGTCTGACAGAAGCAAAGGAAATCCTTGAAGAAAGGATAAAGGAGGGTGAACTTGGCTATGAGCAGGCGCAGGCACTTGAGCATGCTACTAAATTTTCCAGGGAATCAATGGAAAAAATCAAAAAAAAGGTTGAGACTCTTGCAAAAAGGGAAAATATCAGCGACGGCCTTGCAATAAAAATTGTGGATGCTAATCCTGTAAATCCGGCAACTATAAAAGCTATTCTTGCAAAAGATAAAATAGAGATATCGGATGAAGAAGCCTCTGATATACTGAAAGAAGTTTCATGAGTGGGGGGTAACTATGGAGGATTATGCCTGGGTCATCGAGTACATGCCAGTAGGTCATGCGGATGCAATAAAAAGAGAGCCTGTTGTCCAGCTGCTCGGAGAGAAATTTTTCACGCTGCTTGAGGCTACAGTAACCCCTTCAGCCAGTATTGTGATCGGACAGAAAGTCTATGTCGGAAAAGAAGGCAGAAATGAGGTTTCCCACATCAAAGGAAGGCTCAAGTATGACCAGCTCAGCAACGGGGCAAGGGAATTTTTGCCTGCAATGCTGAAAAAAGCGGTAAAGGAAAAGGAAGAGCTTTTTATTAATTTCATAAACAAGGCAAGGCCAATTTCAATAAGGGTCCACACATTTGACCTTCTGCCGGGCATCGGAAAGAAGACAATGGAAGCCCTGCTGAAGGAAAGGGAGGAAAAGCCATTCGAATCATTTGATGACCTGCATAAAAGAGTTTCTACCCTTTCTGACCCTGTGGGGGTATTTGTTCACAGAATACTGAATGAGCTTGAGGGCAAGGAAAAGTACTATCTGTTCACCAAGCCGCCAATGCTTCCAAGATACGGAAGATGATCAGAATTTTGCCAGGGCTGATGCCATTTGTTCTGCACTCTGGAAGCGCTTTTCAGGATCTTTTTCTATTGAACGAAGAACAATATCGCAAAGTTCAGGTGAGATGCCTTCGTTCCAGAATGATGGCGGAAGCGGTGCCTGTCCGTTTTTGGCATATTTTACAAAATCTCTTGAAGTTTTATGCTTCAGGATAGGATACTGTCCTCCGGTAACCACATAATAAAGAGTCATGCCAAGGGCATAAATATCAGTAAGGCCGCTGGTGCCTTTGCCTGCAAATTGCTCAGGAGATATGAACTGGACGGTTCCGAAAGGTCTTCTGGAAGGGAATTCTGGAACTCCTTTAATTTTTGCAAACCCAAAATCAATGAATTTTACCGATGAACCTACAATAAAAATGTTTTTGGGATTTATGTCGCGGTGAAGTATTCCCCGGCTATGAAGGCCGGCAAGAATTTCACATGAATGCCTTACTGCAGAAAGGTCAGGACAGGAGGCAAGAGACCTGCATCCAAGATATTCGAACAGGATATACGGGCTGTCTTCATCATAGCCAAGCATGGAAACAACCCCGGGATGGGACATTCTTCTGAAGACCGAAATCTCCCTTCGGATAAGATCTGCAAAGTTGGATCTGTCAAGCCTTGGAAACTTAAAAGCAACAATTTCTTTTGACTCTTTATCTTTGGAGATATAGACGCTGCTGCATCCTCCCCTTATGCGTCCAACCGGAGAATACCTCTCTTCAATAAGAGGTTTGCTTAACAGCTGTTCTGAATGCTTCCCTGAATGGCTGATAAATGGTATTGCACTGGATGTTATGACCATTACAAACACTCTGGTGTAATTTATATAACATTATTATAGATAAAAACCTATATATTCTGATATGCATGGTCAATCGCCTCTTTCATTTCTGATGCAGACTGGAATCGCTGTTCCGGATCTTTCATTATGGCCTGATCCACAATGCCTGCAACATCAGCAGGAACATAAGGTGCTTTTTTTCTCAGGGGGGCGAAGGAGGCAGAACGTTGCTGCATTATGACCTGTTCAATATAAAAATCTGGATTTGCAGAAGATGCGACATCAAATGGCAGGGAGCCTGCAAGCTCAAGATACATGCATATTCCAAGGGCATAAATATCCACACGGTGGTCCACGGAATTCCTCGGATAGGTCTGTTCGGGTGCCATTATAATGGGAGTCCCGACAAGAGTTTCGCTTTGCATTGCGTAGTCAGGAATGCCCGGGATTTTGGCATATCCAAAATCAATTATTTTAACTGAAAAATCATGGCCAACAAAAATATTATGGGGGCCCAGATCACGATGTACGATGTTTTTGGAATGAATTGCACCGACCACGCCGCATATGTCGGAAAACAGCTTCAGGGTGCCGGCAATGCAGTGAAGCCTCCTGAAATCCTTTTTAAACCATTCTAAAAGAGGCTTTCCTTCAGCGATTTCCATTGCAACATAGGGAAGCCCGCTATGCAGTCCGGAACCCTTCATTGACGGAACACCACTGTGCCTGATCAGGGAAAGGGATTCCATCTCATTAAGGAATATATGAAGTATGGATTGCATACAAAATCCGGGTTTTGGCATTTTCAGTGCAACCTCTTCTCCGGCAACCATGTCCCGGGCGCAGTGAACAGTAGAGACTGATCCTTCTCCAAGCAGTGATTGAAGCTTGTAACGGCGGTCTACAAGAGGAATTTTTGAGCGGATATATGATTTGTTTAAAGAATGAAAATACTGCTGCATTTTTCTTACAGACTTCGCCGGTTCCATAAAAGCATATTAAAAGATAGAAATTTTATATCTATAGCAACCATTCCTGATTTTGGACGGGCACTATCCGGAGTAAAGAGATTTTCTTAAAATGACAGGTTTAATTATTTTTTCAGATATGATAACACCGAGCTGCTTGCATGAAAATAATTACCACAGAAGGAATCACGAAAAAATACAACGAACTCTGTGCTGTGGACAATGTTTCAATTGAAGTTTCGCGGGGGGGGATATTCGGACTTCTGGGGCCTAACGGAGCCGGAAAAACCACCCTGATATCAATGCTTGTAACCATGAGAAGGCCCACTTCAGGAAGTGCCCATGTCAATGGTTTCGATATAGCAAAACAGCCTGACAAAGTCCGAAGAAGCATAGGAATAGTTTTCCAGGACCCTTCCCTTGATGAGGAGCTGACAGCCTATGAAAACCTGGAACTCCATGCAGCAATGTACGGAGTGAAAGATAACCTTAAACAAACAATAGATGAAGTGGTAGAGCTTGTAGGGCTGAAAGACAGGCTGCATAGTATTGTCAAAACATTTTCAGGGGGCATGAGAAGACGGCTTGAAATAGCCAGAGGCCTTGTCCATCGCCCCACAATCCTTTTTCTTGATGAGCCTACCCTTGGGCTTGACCCGCAGACAAGAACTGCCATATGGGAGTACATAAAGGACCTGAGAAGGAAATATGATATGACAATAGTCCTTACAACGCATTATATGGAAGAGGCAGACAGCATCTGTGACAGGATTGCAATAATAGACCATGGAAAGATAATTGTGCTGGACTCCCCTTCTGTTCTCAAGGATTCGCTTTTGGGGGATACGGTAACGATTGAGTCCCCGCAGGCAAAAAAGCTTGCAGGCATTTTAAAAAAAACTGGAATAGAAAAATGCACACTGCATGATGGAAAAGTGACATTCTGCGTTAATTCCGGGGAAAAAAGGATACCTGAAATAATCGGCCTTGCCAAAGACCGGAGGATACCGGTATCATCAGTGAATCTTCACAAGCCCACACTGGATGATGTTTTCCTTCATTACACCGGAAAAACAATAAGGGAAGAGAACGGCAGTGCAAGGGATTCAATGAGGATGAGAAGGAGGGCGATGGGAAAATGAACCATGAGCTTTCTGCAGTATTTTCGCTCTGGAAAAGAGAGGTGATAAGGTTTTTCAGGGCAAAAAGCAGGGTAATAGGAACCCTTGGGTTTCCTTTCTTTTTTCTTGCAGTGCTTGGAACAGGGCTGAATAGTATCATGTCCATACCAGGAACAAGTTACCTTGATTTCATGACTCCGGGCATTCTTTCCATGGTGATCATGTTCGGCTCGGTCTTTTCCGGAGTCACAGTGATAATGGACAGGCAGTTTGGCTTCTTGAAAGAAACTCTTGTTGCGCCTGTCAGCAGAATAAGCATCATTGCAGGCAAATCGCTTGGCGGAGCTACCACCGCAGTCTTTCAGGGCAGTCTTATGCTTGCCATTGCAGTGCTCCTTGGAGCCCATATTGATAGTGAAGCCATACCTGTAACTCTTGGGATTATGCTGCTTGTTTCGCTTTCTTTTGTTGCACTTGGAACTGCAATTGCATCGGTAATGGAAGACATGCACGGCTTCCAGCTGGTGATGAACTTCCTGGTCATGCCGATGTTTTTCCTTTCAGGGGCTCTGTTCCCGGTTGAGAGTGCACCGGACATAATACGCCATATTTCATATGTAAATCCACTTACATATTCGGTTGAGGCCTTCAGGTTTTTCCTGACAGGCGCCTCCCGCATGGCAATAGAGATAAGTCTTGGAGTGCTGGTGCTTTTCCTTGTTGCAACAACTTTTCTTGCTACATATCTTTTCAGCAGGATAGAGGACTAGGGATGCTTGTGAAATCT
>JAFGPA010000021.1 GCA_016926175.1 Microcaldota archaeon | reverse complement strand
TTCCCTGCGTCAGCGATTTCTGAATCGCTGTTAAGGGAATCTATTCCCTGCGTCAGTGTCCTATTTTTTATAAAAAAGACCGAAAGCTTATTGTTCACTACCCAAAGGTGCTGCCTATCCAGGCTCCCAGGAAATGGGTTACTATAATTACGAAGACTGCTATTGCTATATGTTCTCCTATGACATGCACAGGATTTTCCCTGTTGCTTTTTGCAATGAAATAGCTGAGCAATGCCAGTGCCAGCATACCCCACAAAACACTTATGATTACTGCAATGTCAAGCTCCATGAGCAATAGGGGTACTGCAAATGTCAGTCCAAAAACCAGCTTTGATCCGAAAGTTGCAAAAGTCGCTTCCCATACATTTGTTTTTTCATCGTTTTTCCTGGATTCCTCAGATATGTGGATTCCAAGGGAATCTGACAATGCATCTGCAATTGCAATGGTGATGACTCCTCCAAGAACCACAAGCTGTGAATGTGTCGTTGAATTCAGTCCGACCATCAGCCCCAGGGTAGTTATCGTTGCCGATGTAAGCCCAAATGAAATGCCGGTCCTTACTGATCTGCTGATTTTCATTGGATTTCCTTCTCTTTATATCTTTAAAAACCAGCATATAAGAAACGTTTATAATCAGTTGGTAAAGTATAGCTTACGTAAAGGAAACTTTACATGTGATTATTATGATCGGAAAACCGGAATGGTTCAGGCCAAGAAAATTCGGATGGGGGCTTGGGATACGGACAAAAGAGGCAATATTCTACATAGCAGCAATAATTGCAATAGTCTTCTTGCTTGTTGCCCTGCCATTGCCTCATGAAGTGAAGCTTATCGGAATCGCAGTTCTGATACTGATAATCCTTGCTGATACAGTGCACATAATGATGAAGGTCTATTCAAGGCTTGATGAGAGGGAACAAAAGCATCAGCTGCTGGCAGAAACAAACGCATCCTATATTGGCGTAGCGGTCCTTGTGCTGAACCTTGCATACTTTATAATTACCGCATCCTTTGCAAACCAAGAACCTGATCCAATGATTGTATTTCCCATATTGTCAACCCTGGTTGTCATGGCACTGGTTAAAGGGGCAACATTGTTATACGTTGAACGCAAGGGATAACATGAAGAATCATCTGAAGGAGATGAGAGCAAAGCATGCAATGACCCAGGAGGAACTTGCACGCAGGCTCAAGGTATCAAGGCAGACAGTAATAGCCATAGAAACCGGAAGGTATGACCCGTCACTGCCGCTGGCATTCAGGATTTCAAAAGTATTCAAGCTGCCCATAGAGAAAATATTCTCCGGATAGGTTTTTTATCCGCAGGACCAACAGAACTCTTCATCTGGGGGATGAATGAGCAAGCTGACAGATCCTGCTTTAGACAAGATTTATATATTCTTTACCTTTTATTAAATTAGAGGTGTAAAAATGGACCGTATCATGACAGAAATATTTCTCGAGAAGCCGAATTTCAAGGAAGTTTCAAAAGTTTCACGCATTTTGGGTGAGCACGGGATAAAAGCAATTATTCTTCCTCCGGAAGACAGAAACATAAATACTCATCTCGTTGTCGAGCAGAGCGATCTTGCTGAAGCAAGAAAGCTGTTGGGGGAAATGGGAGCAGTCTATGTCGAAAAGGAGGTTATCCTGATAAGGCTTGAAAACAAGCCCGGGACAATGGCAATGGCAGCAACAAAAATTGCTGAAAAAGGCATCAACCTGACATATGCATTCTCAGTAACCATGAATGACAAATATTCCCTCATTCTGCTTGGTTCTGATGACAACAAGGAGGCAATCAAAGCATTGACTTCATGATCTTCTATGATGATCCGAATCATTACATTTTCAAAAAATTCCATGGTTGACAGTATGGAAAACATACTAAACTTTCTCTCTGTATAATAGAAATAAAGATGTCAAAACTAAGAAATATGTTAGTTTGAAAAATCTTAGAAAACTAATTGATTATCTGGATCTGGACGAAACATTATTCCTTAAAAATCTGGAAAAAAATAATAAAATATGTGAGATGATATCCAGGACAAATATTGATTAATGGATTAAACTGGAAAGCAGGCAATAAAGTAATTGAGAATGCGGAAGTTCCAGAATTTATTCTGAATATGCAATATGATGATTTAAAAGAACGTCAATATCCTTTCTATTTCTTAAAATGGGTCTTTACCTGTGACGGTTATGTAAACAGTTATTCAAAAGCTGTCGGTATTAGCTTTAATCGGGATATCACCAACCTGTCGAATAATTCCATAAAAAAACATGAAAATGCCCCCAAACTTCTTTTGAATACTAGACAATGTTTAATAAATTACTGTATAAAAGTAAGTAATCCGCATTTTATGAACTTAAGATATCGTACTGATGGAATTTCATTAAAATGGCGTATCGAATTCCAAAGTAAAGGAGCTTTGAATATGTTTTATAATGATGTGGGGGTTGAACTAAATAATAAAACTATTAAACCTGAAAAAATTATTAAGAGAGGATAAAATGACAGTAACTGTTGTAGTAGGAACTCAATGGGGAGATGAAGCCAAAGGAAAACTGGTTGATATTTTAGCCAAGGATTATGACTATGTTGTAAGGTTTAATGGCGGTGACAATGCTGGCCATACAATAAAATACGGAGACCAAAGTTTTGGTCTGCATCTTATTCCAAGCGGAATTTTTTATCCAGAAAAAGTTAAGGTTATTGGAAATGGAGTTGTGATAAATCCAGAAACACTAATGACTGAAATTAAAACAGTTGAAGATGCTGGTTTTTCATTAGATAAACTTTTGATTAGCGATTCAGCACATATAATTTTGCCATGGCACAAAATGCTCGATGCAATTGAAGATGAAAAAAATGCGATTGGAACAACAAAACGTGGTATTGGTCCTACTTTTTCAGACAAAGCCAATAGAGCAACTGCAATAAGAGTTTGTGATTTGTTTAATGGAAAATTAAGGGAAAAATTGGAAAAAATAGCCAAGCTAAAAGAAAAAGCACTTTTTGCACACGGGAAAGATGTTAATTTCAATGTAGATGAACTTGCCACTTCCCTTGAACAATTCTCAGAAAAAATAAAGCCTTTTGTCACGGATACCCGTTTTGTTCTGAATAAAGCTATTGACAAAAACATTCTTCTGGAAGGTGCACAAGGAGCTCTTTTGGATGTTGATCATGGAACTTATCCTTATGTCACTTCTTCGAACACCACATCTGGCAGTGCATCTACCGGAAGTGGAATACCACCTAATAAAATTACAAATATTATCGGAGTTACCAAAGCTTACACAACAAGAGTTGGTGAAGGTCCATTTCCAACCGAATTAATGGATGAGGTGGGGGAAAAACTAAGACAGCAGGGTCACGAGTTTGGTACAACTACAGGAAGACCACGAAGATGCGGGTGGTTGGATCTTGTTGTATTAAAATATACGAGTATGATAAATGGTCTGGATGAACTTGCAATTACTAAACTAGATGTTCTAACCGGATTTGAAGAAATAAAAGTTTGTGTTGCATATGAAATAAATGGCCAAACAACAGAAGAATTCCCTTCGGATATAACTTTATTGGAACAAGCTAAGCCAGTTTACAAAACATTCAAAGGATGGAATATGTCAAAGGAAGACTGGATAAAAGCATCAGAAACAAAACAACTTCCAGAAGAAGTAAAAACCTATCTGAATTTCATTGCTGATCAATTAAATGTCAAGATTAAACTCATCTCTTTTGGTCCTGAAAGAAATGAAACTATGCTTTACTGATAAATATCTCAACGCATTTTTTAAGAGCTTCATCCGTGTGCACTTTCAAAGCAGCTCCAGCTGCCTTGGCATGGCCGCCGCCAGCACCGCCAAGTGCTTCCCCGGCTTCTTTCATCACATCGCTCAATGATACCTTCACTGAAGGTCTTGCTCTTGCCGAAATTCTTGTTTCCTGCTCCCTGTCATTCCATTTTGCTATGAAAGCTACGTCAGCGGCTTCTGTTATCAGGGAAGCGGCGTCAGATTCGTTGCCTGTCGCTTCGCTTGTTGCAATGACATGGCCTGCAGCATAAACATACTCTGTTTTTTTCATGCAGTTCATCATTGCAAGCTTTGCTTCCAGGGTTGGTTCTGGCTCTGCATAGCCCAGCATTTCACCATAATTGCCGTTGCAAAGCTTCATCAGCTTTCCAAGTGTTTCGAATGTTGCAGCCCTTGCAGCCTTGAATCTTGCTGCATCTGCTATTATGCCAATGCAAAGGCCGAACGCCACATCCTTCCTGATACCGCTAATTAAATTTCCGCACATTTCCGCCGTTGAAGGGGATTCAGGATCTATTATTTCAAGTTCTCCATTCATGTCCTTCCCGCTGTTCTGGTGATGGTCCAAAATAAGCAGTATCCTCCATCCCTTTGCCTCGGGTGTAAGGACATATGTGCTGGTATCCACAACTACAATCCCTTCATAATCCTCTTTTTTCAGGTCATTCAGTTCATGCACTTTTATTTTCAGCCTTTCGCAGAGCATTCTGGCTCCCTGGCGCATTTCCCCGCTGCTGCAGATGATGCTGTTGGGAAGTGCAGTGCTTACTGCATATGCTGAAGAAATAGCATCCACATCAGCCTTGTTATGGGTAACAATGGCGATTTTACTGCCAGAATATTTTGAGAGGAATGACTGAAATTCACTCATTTTTCATTCTCTCGTGGATCTTTTTCTGGGTTTCCATTACTATTGTTCTTAATTTTTCCTCTTGTTTTCCAAGGGTGTTTATTTTGACTTCAAGAAGCTCAAGCCTTTCCTTAAGATCAGTCTGCGCTTCATCCCTTGTTGTATGCAGTATTATAGAGCCGACCGACCTGTAGACCTCGCCTTTGGACTTTTTCAGCTGGTCAAGGGCATGGTTGATTTCATTCACCTGTATCTGGAGCTGGTGTTTTTGGATAAGCAGTACTTCTAGCTGTTTTTCCAGATTCTCATATTCTATCAGTTCCCTGTTCAAATCATCTTTTTTCATTTCTGCACCTCTTCAATTACCTGAAGTGCCCTCAGATAAGCATTGGCCGTTGCTCTAAGAGCGACAACATCTTCAGATTCAATATCAATAGTGAGTCTGTTATTTCCCTCTGCAATACTTGTCCTTGCCCTTCCAACATCCCCTTCATGGGAAACTGCGGTTTTGGCGGATTTCATTGCTTTTTCATCAGGAAACTCAAATTCCATTTTACAGCTGGATCTCATTTCCCCAACTCCATTCCCCGAGTTCATTCACGGATATTACGGAAATCGTGCAGGGTGCCCCGTTTTTCTCCCTTACAATACCTATCATGTGATGCCCTTTTTTCCTTGCCATGTCGGCAAGCTGTGATATTGTTTTTTTGCCGCGGCTGAAAAACTCCCCCAGTGTTTTTGCCTTCCGGCGGGTTTTTTCTGATGCATATCTGCTGGTGGTGTACATCAATCCGTGCCGACCTCTTTTGCCACCGGCGGCCTTGCCTTCAGGACAATCTTTGAACCGCTGGGGAAAGTGAATTTGTTTCCGCTGATGTTTAAAACAGCCCCGGTTTTGATATCTTTGTATTCGCCCATTGAAACTTTCCTCCTTTTTTGCTTCCGTCAGGGTTTCGTAGAAACCTCTCAGGATTCTGAATATTCAGAGATCAGTCTTTTTGCAATCTCTCCAGACTCGCTTGTGAATGAATACGCAGCTCCTGCATATTTGCTGCCGCATGATTTGCACAGCCAGAGGGCATTGCCTTTTCTTTCAAGCATTTTTTTCCTGCATTTTGGACATTCGTATTTAGCTTTCTTTGCCTTTGTTGCCTTGTCAACGAGCTTTCTGTTGGATGCTCCGAATTTTGGTGTCCTCATTTACCTCTACCCCTTAAGTATCCTCCTTATGTCGTTACCTCTTTTAAAAGCTATGTCTATGTTGTCGAGGAGCTCTGCTTTGGTAAGGTAGCCCTGCCTTTTCTGCATGGTACATACATGCTCTTCGGTTGTTGATATCGTCACTGAAGTTTCCTGCACTCTTTCCTCATCCCTTGTCGGGTCGACAAGCCAGTTTTCCCCAACCTTCACAAATGTTGTGCTTACAGGAATTGACTTTGGATTGAGCATGCCGGTATACTCCCCTCTTATTATGGCGCTGTTCTCGATTTTGGGCAGTTTTGTATCCATCAGTGCCGCAGTTGCAGCCATAGTTGCCGCATCAGTCATGTTTCCGGCATGGTTGAGCACATAAAGGTCAACAAACAAACCAAGCACCTTTCCCTTTTCAATGAAAAATGACTTTACATCAACGATTTCAGCGCTTCTGATTGCCCGGTCCACAACACGCGCCAGCTCAATGGAATTTTCATCCGGAGGGCCGGTTTCAAATGTTGGCGACGCAGTTGGAAGCAATTCGGAATTCACCATGAACACTCCTTCTTCCGGCCTGTCCGGGAAAGGCGTTACAGCATCAAATTTGCACGCTGCAAGAACGGTAGTGTTCCCCACTTTTGCAATTGCAGAACCTTCTGCAGTTCTTATGGGGCCCCTCTGGATTTCTATTGGGCGGAATTCCTCGAATTTCCTTCCGTCAAACCGTACTCCTTTCTCCAAACTTGAATTCATCACGTCCCTTCTTACATGAGACATTATTGTATCTTTGATGTCCATTTTTACCACTCGAATTTTTCCTCTTCTCCCCTTTCATAAAATCTTTTAAGGGCATCTGCCTGCTTTTCATTGAGCTCATCGCATCCTTTTTCCACCTGATCAAGCATTTGTGCGATCTCGTCCTTTGTCAGCAGTCCGTCCATCTGCAATAGCTGTATGTTCTTGTCGCTGTGCGACATTGCAATGGGCATGTCCGATTGCCCAAAGTTGTCTTCTTCCTTTCCAAGGTCTACAAGAAGAACGTCTCCTGCTTTTCCGGATGCAACTGCAGATACCATGTCCTTCATCGGTATGCCGGCATTCACAAGAGCGACTGCTGCTGCGGTTACAGATGCAGTTCTGGTTCCGCCTTCAGCCTGGAGAACATCAATGAAAATGTCTATCTGGGTGTTCGGGAATTTTTCTGCAATGATAAGGTTCTCGAAAACCTCTCTTATCACTTTGGATAATTCGTTGCTTCTTCGCGACGGCCCGCTTCTTCCGTGCTCGTCAAGGGAGGCAAAAGGAGACATCATATACCTGCATTTGACAGTCGCCTTGTAGGGATTTGCACCATGCCTTGGTATGCATTCCCGCGGCCCGTAAACGCCGCAGATTATCTTGTTTCCTCCCCACTCAATGAAAGCAGATCCGTCTGCTTCCGGAATAACTCCCGCTTCAATCCTTATATTTCTCATCTCGTCCGGCTTTCTGCCGTCAAGTCGTTTTCCATCAACAATAAGCTGTACATTCTGTCCGCCCATATATTCACCTTTCAAGTAATCTGGCTATTTCATCTGTCAGTCCGGACTTGTGGGCCTTTGCCCTGATTATGCCAATAGCCTTCAGCAAAAGCGGGATATCTGATTTTTCACTTATCCAGACATATCCATTGTTGCCTACCATTATCTCGCCGCCTGCGCGCTCCTTGAGCATATTGATCATGCTGCTTTTCCTTCCAATCAGCCTCGGCACCTTTGAAGTCGGGAACTCGATTATCTTTCCTTTTGGAAGTCTCCTTACCTCTCCAAGGTCCACATCGCCAACTTCATTTACTGATTTTATTTTACAATAAACAAAATCACCAAGCTGCAATGTTATTTTGGTATCCCTTGTAGGTATGAACCCTCCTTCAGGGAGATTGAGGTCAACTTCATATCCTGCATGCCTCACATCCAGAACCATGCCGATAACAGTGTCGCCTACAAACGGCTTGTAGGCAGTTTCAAGAGGCACGAACCTGTTTTCATTGTCAAGCGTGCCAATAACTGCCGTATAAGTCCCGTTTTCCCTGTAGTATGTATTTGGAGCATTTATTCTGCCATCTGCTATGCGCTCCCCTGGCAATACAATTCTCTTTTCCAATTTAACACCTTTTTAATATAAGAAGAAATAGTTTTCTTCCGGTTTTTCCATCTGATAGTTTCTATTGTATAACAGAAAGCTTTTTAATCCGGCCCTCTTTTTTCCCTATCCTGAATTCCGGCTCCAGCAACCCCCCGCCGGGTGGCGTGTTCAATGATTTCCGCAGTACTGATTCTCATCCAGCCATCCGCCAGACCTGCACCGGGACAGTTATCTGATTTTGGGATTTTTTCAGCAAGGCTTCTGTGCAAACGGACAAAAACAATATAACTACGCTTCAAGGTCCTTGGTTTCCACTTCGCCGCCGGTCATCTTGTTGAGCCGGTCGTAGACCTCTCCACGCATTCCTGCAAAGATTTCAATCACCACTATCAGGTCGCCGTTTTTCGTCCACTGCTCCTGCGTTATCCCGAGATTCTTCAAAGTTCCATAGCATTTGTGCGCAAATGCTGCCGGCACCTTCACCGCTATTTTTGCCTTCTCAAATTTCATCGGAAG
>JAFGPA010000004.1 GCA_016926175.1 Microcaldota archaeon | reverse complement strand
CCCTGAATGGAGGATATACTGAAGCCAAAAGACTGCGCTTCAAGGAGTTTAGCAAGCAGAACAACAAGTTCTTCCCGCACTTCCGGTACTGTATTGGTGTCTGTTGCAACGCGGATAATTTCTTTTATGAAATCAGCTGGCGGACATTTCTCTTTTGGACATTCCACTTCAGGGCAGTTCTTCTCTTTTTTTACACCACCATCTGTCCTGTCGCTATCGGCTTTTGCAACTGATGAAACTTGCTGTGGAACGCACGGAACTTCTTTAGGACGCGAAGGCAGTTGTGGCTCACAGGAAACAGATAAAAGAACTGCTGGGAGAGCCATCTTCAGTATGCTTTTTCCTGCAGTGCCTGATGCCCGCCTTCTCATGGATGGAATATGTTGAGAAATGTTTAAATATGAATAAGTTAATCTCTGAAAAGAGGTATTTTATAATGAAGTTCATGATATCAGACCATGAAAATCAGTGAAGATTTTTCTCTTGGAACGCTTATGACTTTTGAGCTGAGCAGGAAAAAGCCGGTGCACGGGTGGTTCTGGTACAAAGAAGGCTATGCACCGGAGATTGTGAAGCGGGCAATTGCCAATGATACAAAAAAAATAGTTGATCCTTTTTGCGGTGTTGGAACCACCTTGCTTGCTGCAAAGGAAAACAGGATTGATTCTGCCGGTGTTGATGCTTCTCCCCTGGCAGTATTTGCATCAAAGGTAAAGACTGATGATTATTCCGGAAAAGATATGGAACTTGTGAAAAAGTTCCTTGCAAAGGATACCAGGCTGGAAGAAAGCGGAGGATGGGAATTTGAATTGTTTGATCCCCGCGCCGCATTTCCAAAAAGAAACTATAACCAGATTTTGGGATTAAGGCGTGCAATTGAAAATGAAGAGCCCAGGGTAAGGAATCTTCTGCTGCTTGCTTTGCTTTCCATATTGCCGCAGGCAAGCATTGTGCTGAAAGACGGCGGGGTGCTGAAAATAAGAAAGGACAAAAGGGCATTACCTGCAAAGGAAATCTTCAAAAGAAAGGTAAAAAGAATGATAAGGGATCTGGAAAATGCCCCAAAAGGCCATGTTCCTGATGTTTATCTTGGAGATGCACGGGCACTGGATATTGAAGGGGATTCAGCAGACCTGGTAGTCACTTCGCCGCCCTACCTTAACAATATAGATTATTCGAAAGTGTATGGGCTGGAACTGTCGTTGCTTGAAATGAGCAGGGCAAAAGCTGAAGAAGCAAGGATGAGGGCAATAAGGTCTTTTGTAGGGAGGAACATGAAAGTAGGAGAAATGCCTCCTGAAGTAGGGGCATTGGGCGAACAGATCCCGATAATCGGAACCTATTTCAGGGACATGGAACAGGCAATAGCTGAAATGCACAGAATACTGAAGAATGGAAAGGAAGCGCATATTGTTGTTTCCAATTCCGTTATCCATCAGACCCATGTGCTTGTCGATGAGATATTTGCAGAGATGGCAAAAAGAATAGGATTTTCAGGAATCCGGATTGTTGTAGGGGCTGAGAGAATTGCGGATGTGAAGCCCCAAAAAGTCAAAACAAGAGAGAGCATTGTGATTTTGAGGAAGTAACACAGCAAACTACTCCTAACCACAACATTTAAAAGCACTATACTACAAATTCATCAACATACAATGAGGTGGGATTAGTATGAAAAGAAAGAATATTAACAGGAAAGCAGCAGTTGCAATGGCAGCTGCAGTAACAGTATTTGCAGGAAAATCTCTTGCAGAAGAAAAAGCACAGCCAGCTGCTGGCGCTCAGCAACAACCAGAAAAGAAGAGGACTTTGAATTTTGAAGCAGGCGCATCAGCAAGCACTGATTCAAAGCCTGCCGTCCGGACCACTTCTGAAACAACTATGATATCCGCAGAAGAGATGGAGAATAAGCCGGAGATAAATGAAGATGCAGTCTGGGTAAGGGAACCGGAAAAAAGGTTTGGCCTTGGCGCAGTCCATCCGCTGGGCGGAGAACACGGAAAAAGGACAATGTATGCTACAGGAACACAGCCTTACACTCTTGTATGGTCCAACGAATCGGTGAAAGTTGCGGAAGAAGGCATAAGCGGGAGATATGTCGACAAAAAAAGCGAATATGCATTCAATGTTTTAAGGTCTGCAAAGGCACATAAATACAAGCCGGGATTGCTTTCGGCCGGACTGGACCTGAATCATGCAACACTTGAAACGCATGGCGAAGTTGAAGACGGAAGCGGCGCAAGAGTGCCGACAAAAGGAATTGGTGATCTCTGGACAGCAACACCATCTTTGACTTTTGTAATGAACCTGGGAGGTCCTACCGAACTTGAGATTTTCGCACAGGCAGGAATGGAAATGTTTGACCTCAGCAGGACATTCAGGTATCCTTCAAGGGAAAATATTGAACTTAATGAAGGGAATAACCTGAATGCATTCTTCAATGGCGCAGGGCTTGAATTCAGAAGTCTTAGCTACATAGGAACAGATCCGTCATTCAAAATAAGCAGAATTGGTGCTGCACAGCTTGGTGCTACAAGAGCAGGCGATGCAGTGAATGTTCTCGGATACCTGACTGTAAGAGCCAGGGCAGTAAACAAAGAAAAAACACAGGCTGGAGTTGAATTCACCCCATTCTACATGCATCTTGCACAGGAGCACCAGGGGGGACTTGAGATTGCCGTTCCTGTTGCCGCTGTTTATGGAGGGCGGTTTGGCATCACACCTGCAGTAAGGGCGGCTTTCGGGGGAGAATCATTCACAATGGAAGAAAGGATCAGCCTGACGGCAGCTCCGGTAAATAATGTGACCCTGTCTGCCGAAGTGGGAAGATTCGACCGATTCGCCTATGGCAGCTTCACTGAGGAGATGCCGCACACGTTTACAAGCGGATTCAGGCTTACATTGAGAAACTAGCCTTTTTATTAACAATTTTTTATTTTATATTCATGCTAATTGGAATAGTAGGCAAACCATCGACAGGCAAATCCACATTTTTCATGGCAGCCACGTCTGCAGTTGTGGAAAGGTCAGAAAGGCCGTTCACAACCATCAAGCCAAATCGTGCAGTGGGTTATGTTGAAGTTGAATGCGTTGACAAGGAATTCGGCAGGCAGTGCAATCCGAGAACAGGATACTGCAAAAATGCAAGAAGATTCGTGCCTGTTGAACTGCTCGATGTTGCCGGACTGGTTCCCGGGGCACATGAGGGAAAAGGCCTGGGCAACAAATTTTTGGATGATCTGAGGCAGGCAGATGTACTGATACATATTGTAGATGCAAGCGGAGGAACCAATGAAAACGGGGAAAAGGTTCCGGCAGGAAGCTACGATCCCTGCAATGACGTGAAATTCCTTGAGGATGAGCTGGATTACTGGATTGCAGGAATCCTTGACAGGAACTGGGCCAAGCTGAAAAGGGAGGCAAGGCTGAAGAAAAATGAGGAGGTTGTCGGAGAGCAGTTCAGCGGGCTTGGAGTGCAGAAGGAAGTTGTGGCAAGAATATTGAAGGAGCTTGGGCTTGAGGAAAAAAAACTGGAAGAATGGACAGAAGAAGAGAAAAAAAACCTTGGAAAAAAGATAAGGGAACTTGGAAAGCCGATAATCATCGCAGCAAATAAGGTTGATCTTTCGGCAGGATGGGACAACTATAACAGGATCAAGGAGAAATTCCCGGAGTATCTTGTAATTCCATGCTCTGCTGAAGCAGAGATCACACTGAAAAATGCGGCAAAGAACGGATTCATCGGTTATTTTCCTGGAGACAGGGATTTCACATTAAAAGCAGAACTTAATGATGCCCAAAAAGGTGCGATGGAAATCCTGAAGAAGGTTATGCACAGGTATGAAGGCACAGGAGTGCAGAAATGCCTGAATTCAGCAGTGTTCGACTTTTTGAAGTATATTGCAATATTCCCCGGAGGGGTGAATAAGCTTGAGGATAATAATGGCAATGTCCTTCCTGACTGTTTCCTGATGCCTCCCGGGACAACAGCAATTGATTTTGCATTCTCATTGCACAGCGATATAGGAAAGGGATTCATAAAGGCCATAGATGTGAAGACAAAGAGGGTGCTGGGCAGGGAGCATGCTTTAAAGCACCGCGACGTAATTGAGATCGTGTTCAAAAAATGATAATTGTTCTGACGGCTTATCCGGATATGAAATCTGCAAGGCAGGCAGGCAGAAAGATCGTTGAAAAGGAGCTGGCCGCATGCGTAAGCATTGTAAAGATAGAGGAATCGGTTTACCGCTGGAAAGGAAAGATAAAAAGCGGAGGGGAATTTCTTCTCATCATAAAAACAACGAAAAAAGCCTATTTGCAGCTTGAAGCCTTTATCAGGATGGACCACCCTTATGAGCTGGCAGAGGTCATAATGATTGAGGTAAAAGGAGGCTCCAGAGGCTATCTGGAATGGATATCCTCCAGCACATTATCCAATCTTGTAACTATGGACATAAGTAAAATAAGAAAAAAGGAAATTTCAGCACTTTGACGGATTCTTTGCACACCACCAGTCAGGTTTTCCTGTTGGGTTGCCTTTTGCATCCGGCTTTGAGTCAGGTTCGGAATCTTCAACATCCCAGACACCGTCATTGTCATCGTCTCCGTCAAGAATATCAGGAATGAGCGAGCCGTCAGTGTCTTCAAAGATGCTCTTGGCTTCGCCAGGCATGGCAACGATGCCGCCTATCTGGCAATCACGCGCCCAGGCTTCCTGGTTTATCCAGATGCTCAGTGTTCCGGAAGTGCATCCAAATCTCTGCTCTCCCTGGGCTCCTCCGGGCTTGCAGTAAAGGATCTGTGCGCAGGAACAGCCGTATGTATCTACTATTGTGTAATTGCTGTTTCCGATTACCGGATTCTTGGTAGAACCGGTATTGGTAAGGAAGTTTCCCTGGACATCACAGATATAGTGGTTTGGCCTGAGGGTATCCTGCACAGTATCAGGCAGGATCGTGCCCGGGCATTTGTCAACTGAGTCTGGAACTCCGTCCCCGTCACTGTCTGAGATTCCCTGATAGACAATGCCAAATACGCCATTCGCATTTAATGTGCTTACAGAGAGCGTATTCATTGCTGCATCTAAAGTTGCAGGAACCTGGGACCAGGCGCCATCGTATTTCCATAATTGAAGCCTGCTTTCATTGTATCCGGCTGCCTGGGCATCTGTCCAGTGCCAGATTATTGAATCAATTGATGTTTCAGAAACTGCTTCGATTCTCAGCCACATGTAATGGAAAGAAAGATATCCGGGCGAAGATACCATGGAAGTCCAGCTGATCTCATATGGAGATGTTCCTGATGGAATATAATCATTGACTGAAAGATTGCTGAAGTTCTGATAGTTTCCTGATGGATTATCGAATATGACATTTGAAAGGTTAAGTGTTGCACTGCTTGGAGCGGCATAAATATCGACTTCATTGTTGTAGAAGTGGGTGTTCCTGAAAACATCGTTCTGGGAACCCTGCTCCACCACAACTCCGATGCCATTTCCATGAATCTCATCATCAACTAAAAGCCAGTTGTTGTTTCCTCCTGAAAAGTTGAGTCCTGCAACCAGATTACCGGTAATTTCATTGTTTGTAAGATTGTTCCATGAGGAACCGGAAGTCTTAATTCCGACAGAGTTGTTTGTTATTACATTGTCTGCCATATTATTGGATTGCACCCCTCCCAGAATGATTCCGGCATAAGAGTTGTCATAAATATTGTTTCCGGTGACACTGGTGTATTGTGCCCCTCCAAGATTTATGCCATAGCCACTTGTCCGGATGTTGTTTCCGGCGATGACATTATAGTTTGAACCGCCGACATAAATGCCGTTGTTGTAATTGGCATTTTCAGATATGTCATTGTTCAGAACAGTGTTGTTGCCTCCGCTTCCGATGAATACTGCACCGGAGTTGTTGGAAAATTCGCTTTCCCAGACATGTGTGCGGAACGCATTGCCGAGAGAAACTCCGTTTCCATTGTTATTGTAGATTTTCGAATCTGTTATAAGATTGTCAGCGCCGGACATCATAGTGATTCCTGCCTGTAAGTTGCTGTGAACTTTAACGTTTTCAATGACTGAATTGTTACTTGCATAAACAAAAATACCGTTGGCAGTATAGTCAGAAATTTCACAGTTTCGGACCTGCACGTTTGTCAGCTCCTTGTCAAATGCAATTCCGATTCCGTTTGATGTTCCGTCTCCGGTTATTTTATGCCCTTTGCAGTCAAGCACAACATCGGATGATGTTATCCTGATGCATGCATTTGAACCGAATGAAGTCGGATTCGGAGCTCCTGTAAGATCTGCTCCAAGCTCATACTGGCCGGATGATGGGATTACAATACAAGAACTAACTGGCATGCGTTGTGCAAAAAGCGCAACGTCTCCTGCCCCCAGATTTTCTGCAGACATGGATTTCGATACTGGTGTCTCGTCTAATATGACCCAGGTTCCATCAAGATCCTGCAACATCCGGATCGTGCTCATATTATAGCCTGCTTCCTGGTCAGCTGTCCAGCTCATTGTGAACGAATCGATTGAGGCATTCTGGTAAACGTAATCTCCCCACAGAAACACGTGGTTTTTAACTGAGACCCACATATTGTTGAAGCTAATGTTGCCTGCAGGCACAGCTCTGTTTGTCCAGTTGATCACAATGGCTTCACCAATATCATAAGGAGAAGTGCTGTCTTTGCCAGAAACCGTCGCATAGATAGAGACATTGCTGAAGTTTGTCATTGAACCTGCCGGATTGTCAAATATTGAATTTGCAAGATCAACATGCGTAATACTGTCATTGAAGAAATTGCCCTTGATCAGAAGGTCATGGCGATTGTTGTAAAATCTGTTGTTGCTTCCTGAATAATTGGAAGTATATGAATGTATGCCTGCCCCCTCCAGCTGGATATTTGCAGGATCAAAGCCTGCGCCTGAGAACACGTTGTTGTCAAAGGTGATGTTTGTGTAGCTGTCAGACAGATAAATTCCGACGTATACCGGATCGGTTACGGTCATATTGTCAACCAGAACATTTTTTGATGAATGTATAGCCAAACCGTAATAAGTCCTGTTAAACTTGGCGTTTTTAACCACAATGCCATCTCCGCCAAGGGATATGGCCGCCGAACCACCGGTGGTTGAATTGGAAATTTCAACATCGTGGACAAAAAGGTCATTGCAATTGTAAGCGGAGATCATTGTTGAATAAACTGAATTGTAAATCTTTGCGTTTGAAATCTCGGAATTATTCGAATTGGCCATATAAACAGGGTTATTCGTTCTCCCGGCCCCGTTTATTTCGATGTTTGAAATTTTATTATTTAAACAGCTGTCAAGACGCAATGCACTTCCGTATCCAGGCCCTGTTGATAGCACATCGTCTACCGTGGCATTGGAAGAATGGTAAAGTGCGATGTTGTCCCCGCTCACAGTTTTGAAAGTATTGCCCGTTATTGTACTCTGGTTTACGTAATAACCTTGAATACCTTCCTTGCCGAGATTTTCGAATCGGTTGTTGCTGGCAGAGAAATTTTTGATTTGATAAAGATAGATCCCCCTTCCACCGTTAACAAAGGTATTGTTTTCAAGCAGCAGGTGGACGAGATTGGATGCATACATGTGCTGGCCAGTTATCTGGCCATTGGAAAAGACATTGCTCCGGACAACCACAACCGGTGAAGAAACACCGCTGTAAGGGGCATTTATATTAAGTCGGGTGTTGTTGGCGCCAAAGGTATTATTTTCAAATAATCCATTGTATCTTACGTTGGTCGATCCAAAAATATCATCGGTCACGCCATTGAAATTTGAATTGGTAACATAGACATTGTCAGCGTAGAGGTAACCGCCGTTAACAATGTTCGTGGCATCGACCCTCTCAATAGATATTGTATTATTTATATGATAAAGATTGAGAGCAGACGTCGATAGGTTTTCAATAGTAACATCAGTTACGCCTACATCCCAGTACCCCACAACATTTAGGGCCTGCGCGGTGTTCTTAAAGACAAGGTTTGAAAAGGTTGCGTTATCGGTTCCTGTCGACCCGGCAGCATTATCGTAATATAAATCAATTGCAGAGCCGTTAAGATTCGAAAACACTGAGTTTGTAACGCTTATTGTTGCATTTTCCCCATCGATCCCATGCGTATAATTTGATATCCCAGGACAATTCTGGATGACGACATTGTCCTTGTTTGACCATATTGCTGCAGTCAAAACATAATTAGGGGGGGAAGTAACATAGTTTGAACCATTGATAATGTGGTTGTTGCAATCCAGCACAACATCATCTGAATCTATTTTGATGCATGCATAATACGTCCATGTAACTCCATAACCAGGGTCATAGAAATAGTACTGGTAAGGAGCACCTGTCAGGTCATTGGAAAGCTGGTATGTGCCGGGGGCTGTTATATGAGAGCATTCTGAAATGCCTACAATAACATTTTCAGTATTTTCAGAATAACTGTTGTTTTCAAGAGTGGTAGCTTCATACGTTGCAAGACTGTCAAACAGCAGTCCGGCAGGATTGCCGGTCAATTCTGAATTTAATATCTGGGAATTCACTGCATTCACGACTTCTATACCTGCATTGCCGTTTTCGCATGAAACAAGCCCGTCAACAGTGACATCGGACGAATTCCTTATTGTCAGTCCGTTGTTTCCGTTGTAGCAGGAAACCGGCGGATCGACCGATACGCCGGTAGAGTCAGAAATAACAATACCGTCGTAGAAATTATGGTTGCAATGGGTACTGGTTAGTTTTATTGAATTGTAGCCATTCACTACAATTCCATGATTACAGTTGGACACATCATCATCTGTGATGTTGATATTTATGCCCTTAACATCTATGCCGATAGCGAAGTAGGATATTGTGTTTTTGCTCATATTTGTTGAAAGGGCACTTTTAAGACTGATACCATAGCCAACGCTGCCTGTGCCGGCAATTTCATTGTTTTTTATGGTAGTGGCTCCGTCCCCTCCATAAACTGTTATTCCTGAGGTTACAGAGCTTATTGTATTATTCAGAATCTCATTGTCTCCAGACCCCAAGTAACTGACAATGCCGTCCAGGGTATCTGAGACAGAGTTATTCAAAACAGAATTGTTGCGGGAATTGCCAAGCCATATGCCTGAATTAACAGTATTGGAAATTTGATTGTACCTGATGCTGTTCCAGTTGGAAAATGGAGTGGTATATACGCCGTGAAGACCAGTATACATTATTTCATTGCTCACAATCTGGTTGTTTGATGATTCATCCAGAACAATGCCGTTGCCGCTGATACTGGAAATTTTATTATATATGACCATATTGCCTGAATTGTGTGACAGTGAGATGCCCGTTGATGAATCGGATATATTGTTTCTTATGATTGCCGTGCCATTTGCTTTTGATACATAGATTGCATTCGCACTGCCTCTTATTCTGCTGTCGTAAATCGAACTTGATGGGAGATAGCCGTTCTCTCCATTCACTATAATGCCATTTGCAAAATTGTTTTCAAGCGTAATATTGTTGATCTGGTTATCACTGCTGTTGCCGGATATGGAAATTCCAACAGCATTGTAAGAAACTTGGCCGCTGGCAAAATAATTGTTGTCGGAGTTTATAACCTCAATGCCAATATTGTCATTGGAAAGGATTTCAATCCCGGTAAATGCTATTGCATGGCACTTGCGGACAGACATTCCCTGGGAATTTCCTGATGCTGAAAGAGTTGCGGTGCCGCCGCTGACATTTTCCAAAAACAGGCCCTCCCATCCGTTATCTGCTACGCTGTCAAGAGTAAGATTGATGTTATCTGCATTTGTAATTATGACACCGTATGCGTTGTTGTTGATCACAGAACCTGCAGAAATGCGGACATTGTTTGCATGATTTGCTGTGGTGCCAGATACGCGTATACCCGTAGAATACCCGGAAATTTCCGAACATCCTGTTATGGAAACATTATCAGATACGCCAGAGTAAATGCCAACGCCTGAGCCGGTGCCTCTTATTGAATGGCCGTTGCAGTTTACTATTACATCACTGCTTTGGATTTCAAGACAATAATCCCCTGAAATCTGGGTTCCGCTCAGATCCGTAGTAAGTACATATGTGCCTGGAGCTGTGATGTCCTGGCAACCTGCAACATCTACTGAAAAGGATACGCCTGCCATCAGAAGGATGGCCAACATGAATATTGGTCGCATGCAATTGCTCACAGCTCTTTTATATATAAATGTTATGCCATTTTTGAGCATCTATTATCAAATATATTATATGGATCAGCCTTGCGATTAGCGTGTTTTGTGCGAACTTTCACAATCTGGTCGGCCATTCCCCTTCCTTTGGTTCATTTGCTTTTGTTTTGGGGCCTCTTGTTGAAGGCCATTCCCCTTCATTGATTGTTTTCCGGTTTTCTTCAATTATCATTTTTATTTTTTCCATAACTTCAAATGCCACAATTCTTTCGTTCTGATCTTCTGAATCAAGCATTTTGGTCAGGACAGGGATTGCAGCGAATGCCTCGCTGCCATCAGGATTTTTTTCTGCGATCTGGCCAAGTGCCTGGGCGGCCCAGCACCTATTGCAATCACTGCTGCCCAACAATCTGACAAGTACCGGAACAGCATCAGTATGGCCAATTGCCCCCAGTGCAATTATTGCCTTTTTCCTGCTCCCGCATGTTTCTGCATACAATGTCATGTCAATCAGCAGCGGAACTGCTCCTGCCAGCATGTCAGGCATATAATAATAGTTGTTATTTTCTGCAATAGTTGTAATGGCACTGGCTGCCGCTTCCCGGATATCCAGAAACTCCTTTCCCTTAAGGCTTAGCAATTCTATAACTGCAGTTATCATATTATTGTCATGTTCGAGCTGCTTCAGAATGTCGGTTCTCATGCGCAGCTCAGGAATTTCTTTTATTGCTTTCGTCAGTGCAGATTCAGGTCCGCATCTTATAAGTGCAAGCGTCCCGGCAGCCTTTGAATAACCTTCTTTAAGGATTCCGGCCAGTGCCGGAATTGCAGAATTCCATCGCGCATCAGCCGGATATTTTGATGCAAGGATTTCCATAGCTGACAGTGCAGTTTCCCGGTTTTCCCTGTCTCTTAATATCGTGCTTAAGAATACAACTGCATTCATGGCCTCTGGTTTTAGCCGGTTTTGGTGTACTATGGATATCAAAGCTTTTGCAGCAATTCCTTTTACTTCATTATCCTCAAGTGCCTGGCCAAGATCCATGACTGCAGAGATATCGCCTATCATGCCAAGAGAATATGCTGCAACCTGCCTTACTTCAGGATCATCATCTTTCAGTGCTTTTCTCAATTCAGGCACAGCCCTCAGCTTTACTGCCTTTACTGCAACGCTCCATTTGTTTTCCGAACATTTCAGCTCACGCACCAGCGGGCTTTCAGCCTGCATTATGGTTTCGCAGCTTGGAGCCTTTGTTTCGTTCACTGGATGCTGGCATGCAACTGCCGTAACCGCCAATAAGGGCCTCATTATCCTGCATATTCTCATAATCTTTCACTTCATATTTTGGCCAGCAGTATTTATAAAGTGTTAATATGAAGGTTTTTATGGTAAAACTGTCCTGATACCCTCTTGTCTGGTCCTGCTTTTGCGAGGTTCAGACAAAATATCCAGGCTTTTCATTGTGCCGCTGGATTTCAGTGCTTTCAAACGGAGAGGTGAAAGAGCCAAAAACCCTAGAACCTTGTCCTGATAATCCCTGCTGCATCTTATTATTCCATGCTTTCCATCAAATTTTACAAGCTTTAGTGCTGCGTAGGACAGGCCAAGCTCGCCAAAGAACCTGAGGGCATCATCATAGAGTGCGTTTTTAAGCCGGCTTTCATCCTGCACAGTGCCGGCATTCTCGAATAATATGTATCTTTTCTTTGGTGCCTGTGCCCTTGCCATGGTAGAACTGTCCGTAAAACGTTTTTAAAACAGTTTATTGGATTTAGTTACATGGAAAAAGTACTGATCATATCAGGAAGCAGGAGCGATGCTGAAATAGTGAAAAAAGCAGAGGATGTTCTGAAGGAATTCGGAATCGGGTATAAATACGAAGTTGCATCGGCACACCGAAATCCTGACAAAGTTGAAAAGCTTGTAAAGGAAACAACAGCTGAAGTGATTATTGCAGTTGCAGGATTAAGCGCTGCACTGCCCGGAGTTGTAGCTGCAAGAACATTCAGGCCTGTAATAGGAGTTCCGGTTGATGCTGCACTGGATGGACTGGATGCATTGTTGTCCATAGTGCAGATGCCTCCGAACGTGCCAGTGGCATGCGTTGGCATCAACAATGGAAAGAATGCTGCCGTGCTGGCGGTTCAGATACTTGCACTGAAGGATAAGGAACTTGCCAAAAAGCTGGCAGATTTCAAGGAAGGGCTGAAACAATGAAACCTCCGGAATTTCACTATCCGCCCTATATGACCAAACTTAAAAGGGGCGGCCCTGCAGTTACCCATCCAAAGGATGCAGGACTGGTCATTGCTTATACAGGACTGTCAAGGGAATCCAGGGTTGTTGAACTGGGATCAGGATCAGGATTCATGACCTGCCAGATGGCAAGGATTGCCAAAGAGGTAGTAACGTACGAAAAAAGGGCTGAATTCCAGGAGATAGCAAAAACAAATGTGAAAAAGGCGGGGCTTGAAAATGTTGAATTCAGGCTAAGGGATATTTTTGACGGCATTGATGAGCAGGATGAAAGCTTTGATCTTGTATATGAGGATATTCCGGAAGCTGAAAAGACCTTGGATATGGCATACAAAGCCCTGAAGAAAGGAGGATATCTTGTCGGGCACTGCCTTCAGTCAGAGCAGGCAAAGGCCCTGCACCTTGCAGCAAAGAAAATGTTTTCCGATGTTTTCACGCTTGAGGGCAGCATAAGGGAGTATGAGGCAAGGGAATTTGGCTTCAGGCCCATGCATTTCGGCCTTACATACACAGCATACATGGTTTTTGCAAGAAAATGAAGCTTTTATTATTTACTGGTAAATTAGGAATGTGAGATTATGGCAGAAGTAGAAATAAAGAATGAAGGAAAGACAGTAGAAATCCCAGACGGTTCATTGCTTGGAGAACTGGAGGGAAAATGTGCAATATTGTTTGCATGCAAAACAGGAAGCTGCGGATCATGCAAGGTCAGGGTGGTTGAAGGCATGGAAAATCTTGAACCTCCAAACGAAGCTGAAAAGATCGGGCTGGAAACATTCGGCACAGATTCAAAAGAAAGGCTGCTTTGCCAGTGCAAAATCAAAAAGGGAAAGGTTACAATAGAATATTAATTTTCTTTTTTATCTCATGACGTTTTAGTTAAGTTTTTAACATAAGTTAATTATAAGGAAAAACTTATGCAGGAGTAGCGAAGCGGTCAAACGTGACAGACTCAAGGGGCCTTTTACCTCTGCTTCTCAAGGGCAAACGCCCGCGAAAAGCCCTGAAGTTGGCCATTATAGTCGCGTTGTTCCCTTTCCAAACGCGGTTTGGGAAATCTGTTGGCTTAACGCGTGACAGCGCCGGTATATGGCGGTGGAACGTGGGCTATGCGCCTTCGAAGGTTCGAATCCTTCCTCCTGCATTTTTGTTCACTGGGCTCGCTGCGCTCGCCGTGAATACGAATCGGGTCTCAGTTCCTGCTTTCCGTAGGAACTCAGACCAGGTCTCAAATCCTGCCTTAGCGCCTTTAGATCTCTTGTGATCCGCTGATGCGGCTCACAACTGACAATCCTGGATTGTCATGGTCTAAGTTTAGACCAGGCGTGTCCGCCTGCCGAGCGAGCTTTTCTAGATAGTGCCGTATGAAGAACAAAATTAATTTTTTTCCCAGTCTTGCGGAGTTCACCTCTACCCTCAAACAGCATTCGCTTCTCAGTCATAAATAAACAATTGTAAGTATTTTTTGTTTACGGGTATTAGAAATCATCAAGATCATAGGCCAGGTATCCTTTTCTCCTGAGTTTCTGTTTTCCGCTTATTTTCCTGGCCACTATGCCTAATTTCAAATCTTTTGGAAGTTTTGGCACATGGGCAACTTTGCCTGCTAAATCATCAAGCAGCCCCATGGCTTCCGTATATTCCAGGGCTTGCCACTTGAACTCAAAGGCATATGCATTTTTTTCATTTTTGCCTATCAGGTCTATTTCATAAGTGTTCTTCCCCTTTTCTGCACCTGCAATTTTACCCCATTGCCGCCTGCTTTCAGTTAAGCCCAATTCTAGCGCTACAAATTCTCCTGCCATCTGCTCAAAACGCCTTCCATAGAAATTGTTCAGGTTATTTTTCAGACTAGTTACGAATTCCGGTCTTCTTGCTGTATAATCGGAAAAATTCTTGTAAATCTGAGAAAACCAGAATTCCATCAGCGGATGCTTTATCCTGTAAATCCCTCTCTTACCCTGATAAGGCATTTCCAGTTCAATAATTTCAAAAAGATCTTTGAGTTCGTTCAACTGCCGGGTTATGGATGTCGCCGGGGTGTTCAGATATCCTGCAATCGCAGATATGGTGTTATTGCCGCCGGCAATGGCTTCGAGAATTGAATAGTAAATGCCGCTTCTCCCCCCAAACTCCTGCGAAAGGATGCCGTTGATTTCGTCTTCCAGCGGCGCATCTTTGGCCAAAAACAAGGCATCAACTATGGCCTCTGCATTTTTGCCTTTTAGACTGAAATCTTCGATCGCCACGTAATACTTTGGATAGCCGCCAAACAGAAGGTATAATTTCACCAGGTCTTCCTTTTCCAGGAGCAGTTCCTTCCCAATTTGCAGGCATGATTTTAGCGTAAGTGGTTCCAGCTTCTTGCCCTTTTTTATTCTTCCATAAAGAGGCTCTTTGGTATTTTTGAAGAGTTTTTTCATCAGACCTATAAGCGAACCGGAAATGACTATTAGGTGGGGCTTATTTTCATTCAAATCGATATTCTTTTGCATTATACCGAATATCGCAGGTTCCACAAAATTGAAATTCTGAAACTCATCAAAAACTACGTGTGGGGTGTTCCTTGTAATCAGTACTTCGATAAACGTATCCCAGGAATCCAGTTTCTCAAGCTCGCCAAGTACTTTACCTGCCTTTAGTATCTGCTGGTATTCGTTAAGCAAATCTGCAGATGTCTTGTTTTTGTTTACAAAAAAATACAACCCGCGGTCTTTGAGGAATTCAAGCAGCAAGCGGGTCTTGCCAACCCGCCTGAGCCCGTAGATAGCGATAACAAATAGCTTGTCCTTTGAGAGTTTTTCCAGTTCTTTTAGCTCATTGATCTCCATTTCCCGGTTTATGAATCTCATTATATTCACCAACTGAATAATTCAATAACTGAATATATTTAAAAAGGTTCTCCAAAGGTCTGGAATATGTCTACATTTTAGGAAAAAAATATTTTGTAGACATATTTATCCTTAATTTCAGGTTTTCTGAGGACAAAACAATCTGACGTAAAATTTATCATCGCAATGATAAAAAAATCGTCAGACCTCAGAGCTGCCCTGAGTCCCTTCCTCCTGCACTCCAAGCTGGCCTCAGGTCATCAAATTCAGGATCCGAGGCCAGTCTCTAATCCTAACTGCTGTTTTTTCGAATTATTATGCTTAAAAAAACTGGTAGCAACAGTACAAAAGGAAGAGGACAGATGAAAGAGCCTTTTGCGTCGATAACCTCTTTCGCACAAATGTCTGACCTTGAAATATACATCTGCTCACAGGAAGAAGCACCACACACTTTCAGCGTAACCCCATTGGTTTCGGCATAGTCACAAACCACCATGCGAGGCTTACTGTTTGGTGCACAGTCAAGCCATACGTGGCTTTGGTCATAAACCTTATGACAGTAAGCTTGTATGCCAATTCCTTCTTCCATATATTCAAAATGATACGTAGTTTCGTTATTTGGGAGGGCTAAAGTGGCAGAGCAAATTTCTTCGCCACCACCACAGACGGCAAAGGGATCATAGATATTGGGTGCAAACCCTATACTACCGCATAAGATAAGGAAGAAAGTAATTTATTCATAAAAAATATCCTCAAAAATAATATTAATGATGCCTATAAAGTTACTATACGCAAAGCTTTAAATATGTGTTAGCACATAATACAAATAGGTGAGATTATGGTTAACATGACGCTTTCAATACCGGAAGACCTCTATAAAAAGATGATGGCCCACTCAGAGCTCAAATGGAGCGATGTTGCCAGGCAGGCTTTTGAGAAGAAGGTACGGGAACTGCATTGGATGGATGAAATCCTGAAGAACAGTCAGATTTCAGAAGAAGATGCTGAGAGGATAGGCCACGATGTAAAAGCTAGAATGAGAAAAAGGTTCTCAAAATGAAGCTGGTTGTAGACACGAACAGAATTATCGCTGCTTTAGTGAGAGATGGGGGTTCAAGGAAAATCATCACCCATTTCGATGGAGAACTAATTACTATTGGCTTTTCAATGGAAGAATTAGGTAACCATAAGAACGAGATTCTCAAGAAAGCGAAGATATCTGAAACGGATCTTGAGATGATTTTAGACAAACTATTCTCTAAAATGACGGTTCTGGATGATAATGTAATTAATCGGCACATGGATGACGCACAAAGGATCATGGGGGATATTGATTCGGCAGATACTCCTTTAATTGCAGCGGCTTTGGCAACCAAAGTTCCGATCTGGAGTGATGATAAGCACTTCAAGAAACAATACAGGGTAAAAATTCTCACAACAAAAGAGCTCATTGAGATGTTGGGGCAGAAGTTATAAACTCTACCTCGCAGAACAGAGCTCGGAAAGCGGGGTTCGGGAGGGGTTTCTGCTGACCTGAGATCACATTGGAAATCACTATATGGGATTGGGAATGCAGGCTCTAATCCCTAAGCAAGAGGCTCAGAGGCCTGCTCTCTGGGCTTTCCTCCTGCAAAAACTTTTTTAGGAAAAAAGTTTTACAAAAAACCGACTTGCTAATCTGGTCTCAAATGCTGCCTTAGCACTTTCCGATCTCTTGTGATCCGCTGATGTGGCTCACAACTGACAATCCGGAATTGTCATGGTCAGAGTTCAGACCAAGGTGTCCGACCGAAAGAGTGTCTGGAGAACAGAGGTTAAAAAGACTGCTACGGGAGAATTAACCTATGAATTATTTCATCATCATTAGGGGGCCGTTAGGTGTAGGAAAATCTTCCATCGCCAAACGGTTATCCAAGATTTTAGAGGCGGAATATGTTCCAATTGACCTGGTCCTTGAGAAGCTGGGCTTGGATAAAGTAGAAAAAGATGTGGGATGTATTCCAGCCGCGAATTTTATTATGGCAGATGACCACATTCTCCCTACGCTAGAAAAAAAGTTGAGAGAGGGCAAGGCCGTAATTTTCGATGCTTGTTTCTATCATAAAGAGCACATTGAACATCTTATTCAACACCTACCATATCCTCATTACGTGTTTTCGTTAAAAGCACCCTTGGAAGTTTGTATAAAAAGAGACTATAAAAGAAATAAAACGCATGGAAACGATGCTGCCGCGGCTGTTTATCAATTAGTCTCACGGTTTGACTACGGTATAGTTATCGATGTAAGCAGTAAAAACATCAATCAAACAATCAAAGAGATTCTTTCGTACTTGCCTAGCTAATTCAGACCTCGGATCTGCTCTGAGGCCATTCCCTAGCACTTTCTGATGTGACTGGCTGTAGGAGAGCTGCCAAGGAAGCAGAACTCTTATGCAAGTAATCTTGTGTCTGCACTGCAGGATTAGCGAAGGGCAGCATCTATCTCTTTTGCTATCTTCGGAGGCACAAGGAATGGCGCCCTTACATCAAAACAGTCTATTCTTCTGACGCTGGCAATTCCGCAGAATTCCAGGACAGCACGATCAAGGACCAGTGAGGCTGGGTGGCCGAATTTATCTGAATGTTCCCTGCTGCGCCCGTAGGTATTGATGATGACTGCTCTCTGGGCTTTCCTCCTGCATACATACTTCCTCTGTGTTCAGCGCTTTTTAGTGTGCAGCACGGGAAACCCACGAGCGTAGCGAGTTGACTGCCTTTAGGCAGTGGATGAGAGTGCTGCCGCAATCAGAAATAATCTTATTTTTTGAAATCTTTTTCTGCTCAGTAGCCGGCGTGCCGCCACAGGCGGCACAAGTTCACCATGAGTGACGACTACTGGAGTTGTTTCAATATGGTTAGTGTAAACTTTGCAAGAAGTTTTATAAGGAATAGCCACATCGTTGGAATAAACGAATACCACTTTGAATGGTGTCCTAAATACAGATACAAATGCATGAAGAAAGAATACATAAACAAGGAAATTGAATGCTTGATTAGACAAGCAGCTCAGGAATACTCTATCATCATTAAAGAAATAGCAGTTGGTTTTGACCATGTTCATCTGGATGCTGCAATACCATTTGATATAAGCCCTACTGAAGCACTAGGACTCATGAAAGGTAGATCTGCTTATCTCATTTTCAGAAGATTTCCAAACTTCAGATTGAGGTATCCAAAAGGACATTTCTGGAGCAAGGGAAATTTTGCCAGGAGCATAAGCGGGGTTACGTCTGAGACAGTAGATAATTATATTGAAAATCAGCAGTTTGACCGATTACTTTTGTTAACCTCAAGAAGCCCCGCGGCGCGTTCAGAGCGCGACGGCGCCCTGACAAACAGGGCGACCCTTTAGGGCGGGGAGAATGTCACTCCTTCTCACCGGGGGCGTTCTGAGGCGCAGAGATTAAAAAGGCCTCGTTTTTAGCGTCCAAAAAGCTCATTGAATTTTGAAACTACGTTACGACGCAAATTATAGGTATCGGCGAAGCTGGCATACGTGAGCCAGCCTTCCAGGCTTCGTACAGCCTCCTTCCGGGTCATCTCCCCTTTCTCGTATCTCTGCCTGAACCGTTCAAGGCGTTTCCAGATTCTTCGTGCATTGCTCTTTTTGAGTAACCGGTATTTCGCAAAAATCCTGAAACCAAGGAAGGTCACGCCATGCCGTAGAGGTATAATATTGGTTTTTTCATGATGCAGCTCAAGTTCCAGCCGCCCGTGCAAGAAGACGGATATTTCATCTTTCCAGCGCTCAAGCAGCGCCTTATCGCGATGCAAAATGACAAAATCATCAACGTAGCGGATGTAATGCCGGGCTTTTAGCGTGTGCTTTACGAATTGGTCGAACTCGTCCAGATAAACGTTGGCGAAGAACTGGGAGGTCAGATTCCCAAGCGGCATGCCTTTGCCGCTAAGGGGCGTCTTGTGATGCCCCAGAATAACCTTTATGAGCCATAGAACACGGGGATCCCTCACCCTGCGCTGTATTATCTCAAGCAGGATCTGATGGTCAACACTGTCAAAATAGTGTTTTATGTCTGCTTTCAGGGCGTAGCCAACAATGCAATTTCCATCAACTTCTTGGGGGAAGCGGACGGTTTTTTGGTTTGCAGTTATGAGCCTTTCGTTCTGGCTTGCTTCGCGCAAGAACCGCTCAAACCTTTGTATCGCGGCGTGTGTTCCTTTTCCTTTGCGGTTAGCATAAGAATCGTAAATGAAACGCTTCTCAAAAACCGGTTCTATGGCATTGCAAAGTGCATGATGGACAACACGGTCCCGGAAATGCGAGGCGCTTATGCGCCGGGTTTTGGGGTCCCGGATTGCAAAGATTGTTTGAGGTGCCGGCAGGTAAGTCATCCCATCGAGTTCTGCCTTCAGCCGCATCAGGTTATTCTCAAGGTCTGCCCCGAAACCTATGACGTACTCTTTCTGTGTTTTCCGCGTCCTCGCCTTCCTGAAGGCAAGTTCGAGATTCTCATAGGAGCAAAGTTCCGGATACATGTTCTTGTAAGTCTTCATGATCCCACATAAGAAAAATGAAGAATTCCAGGATGCAAGCCGAGAAGGTCATTCCGAAACCGTTGTCAGGCCTGTAGTTGCCGTTGACGTTCCGCCTGTTGCTGTCGTTCCAGTTGTTGCGGCCGCGGGCAAGAGGCCCCAGGGTAACTCGTCTGCTCAAATAGCTCATTAATGAGCCAGCACCATCGCTTCACATTTTCGATTGGTGTGTCGGGAACAACGAATCGTTCCCGGACAGTTTCAAGGAGGATACTTCGTCCTTGACATAACCTACTCGGTGTCACGATTGAATTTCATGTCTGACTTTTAGCCAGCACTGCAGACGAGTGTGTGGCCCAGGGCTTGCACCCTAGAAAGAAGATGAATAAAGGAAAAAGATTAAGTCATTTCGGCGCGACCCCTGCGGGGTCCTCATAAGCCACCCCGAAACCGTTGACAGGCCTG
>JAFGPA010000020.1 GCA_016926175.1 Microcaldota archaeon | reverse complement strand
GCAATGATTTCCCTTGCCCACGCAGGATAAATATCTTTTATCTGTTCCCATTGTTCTGTCATTACAAGATAGTCGTCATGGAGCGCATGGGATGGAAGCTGCTTTTTCATTTCAGAAACAAGCCTGAATGCTTCAAGATATGGAAGCTTTTTGTTTAGAGGGACGATAATCATACTGCCTCCTGTTTCCTGTTGCCGGCCTCCGGTTTCCTGTTGCCTGTTTCCAGGTTTTGGAGCTGGTTCAGGCTCAGGCTTTTTTGCCCTCTGCTTTTCAAACCAGTCGTTGTTTGGGTCGTATCTGCCCAATGGCTTGTCTATAAATAATCTGTTGGGGTCAATGATTAGTTTTTTTCTCATTTCAATCACGCTTTTTGCCTTCTCTCTTTTGGCTTTGCTGCCTGTTCGTTCACTTGTTTCAGGAACCTTGAGAAACAGCGTATTCTTGGTTTTTCAAGTTGCGTTGTATCTTCTGCTTTCAATTTTCCTTCAGAAGCTTTTCTTAATCCTTCATACAGTATTTCTGAGGATGGCATGTCTTTTCTTATCAGCGAAACCATCTCCTTTGCAGCTTTTCTTCTTGAGCCATTGTTGTTTGTAAGTATCTTATTGGGAAGGCTGTCTGAGAATGGCAGGATAAGCTCCAGCGCACTGAAACAGCTGTCTTCAAGTACATTGCCCTGGGCTCCTTTTGACAGGGCAACTGCAGCAAGCGACGGTGCAATTGCACCGAAAACCTTTGCTGCACGCACGGATGGTGATGTTGCATAATTAAGGAGGTCTTTTTTTGCATCCTTGTCTTGATCAACCTGTGAGGCGAGATTATGGATATCCTGCTTGCTTGAAGTCTTGTTGCCGATAACAACTTCGTCAAGACCTTTCACGAGATAGAGCTGCATCATGCGGACAAAGTATGCGGCAGAGGCTGCAAGCCCGCTTACTTCCCTATGCGCTTCAAGCAGCAGGTCAACATTGCTTTGCGGATCGGACTGGACCACCCTCGGGTTGCATGAGTTTTCAAAGATTGTGAAATAATCAAGCTCTCTTGGAAGATTCATGCCATCAAAATCAAGTGCAAGAACAAGCCTTTCCTTCAAAGCATTGTCGGTCTGGAACGTTCCTGAGAACTCCCCGTTTCCAACATTTGCTGCTCCTATTGCTACCCTGTATCCTTTTCCAAGAAGTATCTGAGTTCCGTCAATGTCAAGCACTCCATCGCTGATTCCAAGCCATTCGTTTGCAACAACCGGAGGCGCTCGATTAAACTCTTCCATTATGTGAAGCATTCTTGAGGCTGCCCTTCTTGGCTGCACTGCTTCATCAGCCCTTCCCTGTTTGTAAAGTTCCATGTCGATAGCACAGTATATCGGCCTTACCCTCAGATCTGCAGATCCACGGAGATGTACCGCCTCGCCGTTGAATATGCCGTTTTTTATATCGGCAATAAGCTGGGATTTTCCAGGGCCGCTTCTTCCGATGAATACCATGTTGAGCTCTGCCAGTAGTCCTGCAAGAGCTATCTCATGCATCAGAACAGACGCTCCTCCAATTTGTATTATCGGGGTTTCATTTATGTATACAGAAGGATAATTCCTGAGCTTTGTTATTCTATCCGCAGCATCTTTAGTAATATTCATAAGAATATATTAGTGGTAAAAGTGTTTAAAAACGTTAGTATATGGGTGAATATTGAAACATGGGCATATAATGGAAACTTTTATAGATAACTAAGATTTTGTTATAGCCATATTATGAGGAGATATCTTTGAAAAAGCCATGTTTAACATAAATTATTTGAAACTGTAACGAATATAATGATAAGAGAGTTGTGTTTTCCTGAACGATTTGGCTCTGATGGCATGCCTATCGTGATAATGTAATTGCCTAAATTATTTAAATATAAAATAAGAAAGAAGATTATTCTTTAAAGGTTGATTGTCTAAGAATAGTTTCCAGTTTTCTTGCAGCACCTAAAAGCTCTTCCCCGACTACATCTCCTAAGACTTCAAGATTTTCTGCAAACCTTTTTAGGAGGTCTTTTAGTTCTGCTTTTGATACACCACTAAGTTCAAGAGAAATTTTATATCCCTCTAATTTTGGAGCGCCCATTTTGGGGACTTCAACAGCCACCCCGAAACCAATGGAAGGCCTGAGACTGAGATCAACTACACGACTTCTGATGTAGTCGAGTTTGTAGTTGCGGGCAACAGGACCCACTCTTTTTTTTATTCTCCACAAACATCTTGCATCTTTATTGTCAGAACTTACCGGTTTTCCTTGTGGGATGTCATGTTTTGGATCTCCTTTATACCAGTGTTCTAATTTTGTAGGGAATTGTTTAACCAAATCAACACTGGTAGCATGGACTACTCTGTTCCTGCCATCTGTTTCCAATGTGTAATCAGGATGTTCTGCAACAAGGATAGCATTCTTTTTTCCTCTATAAGATTCAGGAACAGGAAATACCCACCTGTAATCAGTTTTTGGATCAACATATTCGATTGTTTTTCCGAATTTCTTTCCAGGAGCTTCATAGCCTGTCATTGTTCCGGTCCAGCAGGGCAATGCAGCTTCAATGCCTCTCCATTCATTGAATTCCAATAATGCTTGGCTTAGTCTTTTGCTTGAAGCAATAACAAGATTCTGGTCATTGGCTTTTCTTAATCCTTCTTCAAAAGGAACATTGTTTGAATATTTTACCAACACGGCCAGACTGGACCCTCTGATCCTTTCAGGTTTCTTTTCAGCAGTTGCAGTACTCATATGTATCACTTTTAACTTATGAAGAGAGATATTTATAAACATTGATTTCCGTATTTAGACACTTTTGATATTTGGTATTTTGTTTTTCTTGGAAGTTGAATCATAGGTAGTATACTTGTGTTTCAACAAAAGATATCACTATTCGCACATAATATCATAAAAAAGTGATATCTAGTCCTCGTTTATTATCTTGGAAAAGATTTTTCATCTATGCTAAAAGCCATTTCCAAACAGGCAGTATCATAATTTTCTTGCCGTTTATCTTAAGATTTTCATCCTGGTCCCTAGTCATGATGATTCCATTTTTCAATCCAAAGGATTCCATGGCACTCATGATCCCATCAATTTCCCGTTTTCGATTATTCTCAGTGAGTGCATAGGTTACCTGAATAGCTTCATTCACAGTTCCTTTACTTGTTATTACAAAATCGCATTCTTCACCTTTCGCGGATTTGTAATAGAATATATCCTTATTTTCAATTTTAGCTTGTTTTCTGAAAAGTTCGATAAAGACTAGATTCTCCAGAATCCTTCCGAAATCTTCTGCCTCTTTAGCTAGAAAATGGATATAACCAGTATCGAACAGGTATACTTTTGATTTTGAAAATTCACTTTTCTTGAAGGACTTGGAGTACTCCCTCACATAACTTACCATGAATACATCTTCAAGAGACTTGAGGATATGATAAAGATCTTCTAAGCTATATGGCACTTTATTCGTCTTTAGATACCTCTCAAAAGCAGAGATGGAGAATGTATTTCCAAATAAGTTGAGAATGTATTTCATTGTGATGTCAACAAGCCTAATATTCTTGAGATCGAGCCTCTCAACCAGGTCCTTATACAAGATTGAATCAAAATAGTTGTTTATCAGCTTATTCTTCAAAGGAAGCGATTCTGTAAGAGCCAATTCAGGAAACCCTCCGTACTTTAGATAATCTTCGAATTGTTTTTTGATCTCAAAAACCTGATCAGAATGCTCAAAGTTCTTCTTCAGTTCGATATTTTTTGCTTTCAGATATTCAGAAAATGAAAAAGGCAGCAGCAAGTATGACAAAGATTTGCCTCTCAATGAAGTGGCTATTTCTTTGCTGAGAAGCTTGGAATTAGAACCGGTGATTGTTACTTTGTAATGTTCATTCAGTAATGAAATGACAAATCTTTCCCAATTTTTCACACCTTGGAGTTCATCAAAGAAAAAGACTAGTTTTTCCTTTGAAAAGAGTTCTTTGGAGTAGTCTGGTATTTTATTCAAATCCTTGCTGTTCATTTCCCCAAGAAGGTTATCTTCAAAATTCACCAAAACACAGTCCTTTTCAATTTCCTTTTTTATCATACCATATAGGTAGTAGGTTTTGCCGGCCCTTCTGGGACCAACAATGATTATGGCTTTGTCTAGTTCACTTTCATATATCTGCAGATCTCTTTCCAGGATTTTCTTTGGGATTAAATCCTTGTATTTTAGGATTATCTTCTTGATATTCTCTTCGTCCATAGAGGTATATCGACGTAAGGATTTATAAATTTACCTTTTTAGGTAAGAAAATATAGAAAGTTCTTACGCTTTTACGTAAATTTGAATATGGGGGATTTGTGCCTGCCCACGTTTTGCCAAGTACATAAAGGTTGCGATTGTACTGGAAACCTTTATAAATAACTTATCAAGGCATGTTTTATGATAGCAAGCATTACCGACACGGCTATTTTCAAGATTCCCACTGAGGCAGAGAGCTTTTTAACCTCTGTCCTACACAGAACAGCGGCGGAACAAAAGATTTCTGGGTCTGCACCGCAATAGGTTCGAATCCTTCCTCCTGCACTCTTATTTTAGTACAGTACACAAGGATTTTTTGTCACTTTGGTGCGCATTTTCGCACAAATTATTTTATAGTAGTTGTGACCTAGGGCTTGCACCCTAGAAAAAATAAGGAAGAAGATCATTCTTTTAAAGATTGGAGCAATCTGGTCAAAGCATCCAATTTTTCGGGTTTGAGCATTCCGGCTATTTCTTGGAGGTTTGCATCAGCATTTCCAACCAACTCGTTAAATTCCTCCATTGTGACTCCTTTAACAAGTACTCCTGACTCTCCTGTTTGAACCTGCAATTTCTGTGGCCTGCCACGTTCGGTGGACTCCACTACCACCCCGAAAGAATAATCGGAAGGCCTCTCGTCGAAATGGACGTTGCGCCCGTAGTAGTGGTCGGTGTTGAAGTAGCGGACAACTGGGCCCACTCTTTTTTCGATTCTGAATAAATATCTTGCATCTTCATTATCACGACTTGCTTGATCTCCTTGTGGAATGTCATGTTTTGGATCTCCTTTATACCATCCTTTTAATTCTGTAGGGAATGCTTTGACTAAATCAATTTGACTAGAATGAACTACCCTGTTCCTCCCATCTACTTCTAGATTATAATCAGGATGCTCTGCAACAAGAATTGCATTTGCTTCTCCCCAGTAGTTTTCTGGGACAGGGAATACCCACCTGTGATCAGTTTCAGGATCAACATATTCGATTGTTTTGCCGAATTTCTTTCCTGGTTCTTCATAGCCCGTCATTGTTCCTGTCCAGCACGGTAACCCATCTTCAATGTTTCTCCATTCATGTGATCTGACCAGAATGTTTAGTCTTTTGTTTGAAGCAATAACAAGCCCTTGTTCATCGGCTCTTCTTAATCCATTTTCAAAACGAACTTTTCCTGAACGTCTTACCAATACAGCTAGATTAGGTCCTCTGATCCTTTCAGGTTTCTTTTCAGCAACTGCAGTAGTCATATTATCACTTTTTTAGTAAATAATTTGTGGAGAGATATATTTATAAAACCATTGATTTCCTTCTTTAAACACTTTTTTATATCGGTTTTTGATGTTAGCGATATTTTTAAGCTCTGCTCTGCATCAGGACAGCGGCAAGAACTCATAATTTCGGTTCTGCATTGTACTAAGTTCGGAGGGCCGTCATCCTGCATTCAGATCGCAGATACCTGAAAATGAAAGGCTCCTGGAAATTCATACGGTGCAGGTCAGGAATTCAGAACGGGCATGGTTTTAAACCTTAAAGAAAAAAGGAAACCGGGGTATTTATGGAATTCAAGGAATTGCTGATAATTATACTTGGTATTGGATTAGTGGGAATGCTTGCGCTGATGGTAAGCGGATACCTTACCATTACGAAAACAGACAGCGGCGAAGTAATAGTGAAATATACCGATCCCGATACTGGCGAAGAGAAGATGGACACTGCCACGAAACTCGAAAACGGTTCATACAGGACCGCTGGTGGCATGGTCCTTCCACGAAGCAGCGATCTGCAGGTGGTACGGGAGCTAAGCAGCAGCGGAGTGTGCAACTGTGACTGCTGCGATAACCGCTGTGAAAAACCTTGCACAGAACCAGAACCGCTGGAAAGATATCTTTGTCCGGATGGAAGCATGGTAAAAAACAGGGCGCACTGCGACCCTTCATGCAATGTCACTGCAATAGGCAAAGTGTTTATCTGCGCTGACGGATCACAGGTAAAAGATCCTCAGGACTGCGGGGGAGTTGCAAAGGTTCTTTATGTATGCGAAAACGGGGAAATTACCGAATTGCCTGAAGAGTGCGGCTGCTCTGGAAATACTGCAGTTGCATGCATACCGGCAGTTGTGGAAAAGAAATATGAATGTGTGAACGGCGCTGTAGTTGGCGATCCGGATGACTGCCCGGGAAGCTATCAGACAATGTATTACATTTGCAGCGACCAGAGGAGAGTGGAAAGAGAATCAGAATGTTCTGCTGTTTGTATAGAAAATCCGGCAGTGCCGGTTACCACGCTCGCGCGCCTGGGCGCAGCCGATAGGACGGACATAATAGGGATAGTATATGAATGCTGGAACGGCGCGATAGTAAACAACAAGGCAGACTGCCAGTTGTACTGTGAAAGGGGATGTGAATGTCCGGACTATGAAAGGCCGGTGTGCGGAACGGATGGCAGAACATACAGAAACAGGTGTCTTCTCAGCTGTGCCGGCATCGGCTATCAGAGTGAGGGCGAATGCCCGGAATACCAGTGCATTGAACAGGGGCAGCCCTGTAGCCCGGTAAGACTTGTAACGCTTGCAGCAAATATGGCGGCAAACCAGACTTATTGCTGCCCCGGCCTTGAATGTTTGGGGACAACAGCGGCCGGCACTGCATTGACCCATGTTGATACGCAGCAGACATACACCTGCCAGCCGCCGCAAGTGCAGTGCACTCCGCAACAGGGATCATGCAAACTGGACAGTGAATGCTGTGATGACCTTGCATGCAACCTGGCAACACATACATGTGAACCGCCACAGGAGTGTATTGAAACAGGAGGCATTTGCAGGTTTGTCACTGGTTCTGCAATCATAGAATATCCGTGCTGTGAAGGAAGCTGCAATCCGCAGACAAAAATGTGTGAAGAAACTCCTTTATGCATTGAGGAAGGCGAAAGGTGCGTTTACACGGCAACTGCGGCACCGGCAGTTTCCTGCTGTTCAGGGCTTTACTGCAATCCGAACGGATACTGCCAGAGGCCTGATAGATGCAGCAGCGACGGCGCAGCATGCCGCCTTGACAGTGAATGCTGCAGTGGCTATTGTGATGCTGACAGCAACAAATGCAGCATCAGGCCAGGATGTTTCGATACCTATCATTCATGTACCGCGAACTCGGAATGTTGCAGCGGGTACTGCAACAGGCAGGCAGGAGAATGCTGGAGAGTACCGCCGTGCAACGATGAATGCAAAAACGGGGTTCTGAAATACAACTGCATATTTGATGCAGGCAAAGGAGTCTGCGTCTGTGAAACTGAATACTGTGAAAGCCAGCAATGCAACACTGCCGGAACTGCATGCGCAGAAGCCTCGCCCCAATGCATATACGAGTACTGTTCAAACGGCGTTTTATACAGCGGCTGCTACTTCAACCAGAACACCGGCGGCTGCTACTGCCCGACACAGATACCCTGCCAGAGCAAAAGGTGCAACACTGCAGGAACGGCATGCAGTTAATTTTTTATTTTGATTTTTTTTATTCTTCAGGCAGTATATAATGTAAGGCAATGCAAAGACGTGCTTTCCATGGCACATTGGGATATATTAATAAATGCAGATTTGAATAATAACAATAATGAAAAAGGCTTATCATAAATCAGTCCCGGATGTGCTCCGTGAAATTGGCACCGATCTTAAAGGCCTTGACAGCAGTGAGGCAAAGCACAGGCTTGAAAAATTCGGGTATAATGAATTCAAGGAAAAGTCCCAGGTTACACTGTTAGAGGTCTTCCTGCGCCAATTCAGATCCACACTGGTAATGCTGCTTTTCCTTGCTGCCGCTGTTTCAATATATATGGATGAAATTACCGAAGCAGGCATTATTTTTGCGATCATACTCATTAATGCAGGTATAGGAACTTACCATGAATACCGTGCCGAAAGCGCCCTGAAGGCCCTGAAAAAGATGCAGGCACACAATGTCATGGTAATTCGCGGGGGGCATGAGGTCTTCCTGAACGCAAGAGAAGTAGTGCCGGGGGATATTGTGCTTCTGCATGCCGGAGACAGGATACCTGCAGACGGCAGAATTGTGGAAGCTGCAATGCTTAAAATAGACGAATCGGCACTTACCGGAGAATCAGCGCCGGTCCAAAAAACTCATGAAAAAATAAGCGGGAAAAAATCGCTTGCAGACAGGACAAATATGGCATATGCAAGCACTTTCGTATCAACCGGCCGCGGGATGATGGTGGTACTTGCAACAAATGATGAAACAGAAATAGGAAAGATATACCGCGGCGTCTCCGGGGAAAGGGAAATGTTTCCTGTGCAAATAAAGATAAATAATTTCTCCGGAACTCTGGGAAAACTCGCATTTTTGATGATAGTTATTTTTACTTTGTTTTTTGGTGTTTTTCTCGGTGAACAATACGGATACGGCACCGAGCAGATGTTTGAACTTGGAATAGCGCAGGCAGTCTCTTTTATTCCGGAAGGCCTTCCCATAGTTGTAACAATAGCCCTGGCCATAGGAGTTTCAGAAATGGCAAAAAAGCGCGCGCTTTCAAGGAAACTGCAGGCTATAGAAACGGTAGGAAGGGTTGATTGTATATGTGTAGACAAGACAGGGACCCTGACTTTAAATAAAATGACCGTCAGGGAACTTGTTCTCGGCAGCAGGCAGTATTCAGCAGGAGGGGGAACAAGCTTATCCTACAATGGTCAGATCTTTGAGGCTATGGCCCTGTCTGGTTTCCGGAATCTGCTCGAAACTGGCATATTGTGCAACGATTCAAATTACGATGCACAGGCAGACAAGCGAATTGGAGAGCCTCTGGAAATTGCGATTGTTGAATATGCATTAAATTTCTCCATTAATCGCGAAAAATATTCCATAGCAAATCCAAGAGAAGCAGAGATCCAGTTTGACCCTAAGAACAAGTATATGATTACTGTGAACAAAACCAGCTTGCAAGAGCGCACATTTCATCTTAAGGGATCTCCTGAAGCAGTAGTAAAAATGTGCACGCACATCAGGGATGCCAAAGGAAGCAGAAAAATAACCTCCAAAGACCTGGAAGTGCTTGTCGAAAAAACAAACAGCATTGCCTCAAAAGGCCTGAGGGTCCTGGCTTTTGCCCATAAGCCAGACCAAAAAAAGATAAAGGAGCTTGAATCAGGCTACACATTCCTTGGATTAATAGGCTTTCAGGACCCGCTTAGGCCGGATGTTGCAGAATCCATAAAAAAAGCCCATGAAGCCGGCATAAAAGTTGTCATGATAACCGGCGATCACCGCATTACAGCAGAAAGCATAGCCCTGGAAGCAGGAATAATAACTGGCAGATCAGACCAGCTAATAACAGGGGAAGAGATGGACAAAAAGAATGATGATCAATTGCTTGGGATTATACGTGATATACGGGTTTTTGCACGTGTGACAAGCGAACATAAGGCAAAGATAGTAAAGCTGCTGAAAGAATCCGGAAGTATAGTTTCAATGACGGGAGACGGGGTGAATGATGCCATTGCACTGAAGGATGCGCATGTCGGTGTCGCGCTGGGTTCAGGAACCGATGTGGCAAAAGAGGCTTCAGACATAGTAATCACGGACGATAATTTCACAAGCATAGTGAATGCCGTGGAGGAAGGAAGGCATTCTTCCGCAAATCTTCGCAAAGTCATAAAATACCTTTTTGCTACAAACGTAACTGAAGTCCTTTTCCTTTTTGCAATATTACTCTCGCCATTCTGGTCCGGAAGTCTTCTTCCCCTGGCACTGCTTCCGATCCACATCCTTTACATCAATCTTGTTACAGACGGTGTCTGCGATGTCACCTTGGCCACTGAAAAAAAGGACAGGCACCTCATGAAGCAGAAGCCGGCGGATTTCTCTGGTTCGCTTTTCCCAAAAGACGTAGTGCGATTCATAGTTATTTCGGCCATAATTATTTTGCCCGGCTTGTTTTTGACATATTTGTATTATCTCAACCTTCCCGGAAGCACAATAGAACATACAAGAACCGTAACTTTCACACTGCTGGCATTTTTCCAGTTCTGGTCTGCGATTAATGCCCGTTCAATCATAGAAAGCGCTTTTTCGATAGGATTTTTCACGAACAAGTACCTTAACGTGGCAATTATAGGGTCAATATTGATACAGCTTTGCGTAATTTATGTTCCTGAGATAAACCAGATAATGAAAACTGAACCGCTGAATTTAATGGACTGGATGCTGATTGTAGGCATTTCAAGCACCCTGTTCATATTATTTGAGGTGCTTAAATTCTTCCATAGGCGCGGATATCCGGTATTTTCATAATTTTTTTGCAAGTGAAAGGTACCATTGCGCTTCTTTATTCCCGGCCAGAATGTCCCTGCTTATGAAGTAAAAATCAAGTGCCTGCTGCTTCTTGCCGGAACAGGCATAGCCCTGCATGACTCTCAGTGCAAGTTCAGCATCTGCAATTTGAAGATGCTCTGAAATATGGAATATTTCCTCTGCTTTTTCATGCATCTGTGAATCAGCATATCCTGTTTCCATCAAAAAACAAAGATGTGGAGTTACAATGCCGTGCTGCAGTGCAATATCAAAAATTTCCCTTGCACCCTGGGTCCTGTTGCCGTCGCCATGGTAAAGATAGCCCCTGATCATAAGGCCGCAGAGATCGCTGTCCACCCTGTCCCTTGCTATGGCCCAGTCAAATATTCTCCTGGCATCCCAGGTTCTTTTGAAATCTGAGTAATGCCTGACAAGTGTCTTGAACATCTGATGGTCAAGTGTTCCTTCATTCTGTGCACGGTCAAGAGCCTTTTCTGCTTTCCATGGCTCATTGCAGTTGCAGCATGCATATATAAATGCAGAATAAACTTCTGCATTGCGGCAGCCATCTGCCTTGTCAAAAACATGTTCTGCAAGGAACAGGCTGCCAATGCGGCCGTAATATGATATTAGTGAAGAGAATGCCTCTGGCATTATCCTGCCGGATTCTTTTGCTTCATCGATAAGGTTATAGCCTTCGAGGCTGTATGCATGCGATGGGCGATTATGGAGAGTGGAGCATGATATAAAAGCTGTATAGACGGATTTGTCTGCAAATAACCTGCTTTCCTGAAAAAGATTTCTTGCCTTGTCAAAACTTGAGGTTTTGGAATATACGCGAATAAGCAGTGCTATTGCTTCATTGTCAAAATTGTTTTCAGATAGTATTCTTGTGAGGCTTGATTCTGCATGTCTGAAATCATTTTCTTCAAAACACTTCCTGGCAAGAAACAGAAGATCGGAATGATCAGATACAAGAGGAGGAAAAAGTATTGCTTTGCGGGCTGTGCGAAACACTCCGGAGTGGCGATTTGGAATTCTTTCAACACGGAGTGGAACTACCCCCATTGCATGGCCACCTTTTTAAGTTCCGGCTAATTGCCAGATATCTAAGCATCTAACCACACCAGCTTAGGATTAATAAATGTTTCGGCAGGTGGGGTTTTGGAGCAGGAAAAAAATCAGACTGGTATTACGATTATCTTTTTCTTTGTTTTTTTCTTTTGGGCTTTGCGCTTTTTTTTCTCCGGTTTTTTCTCGGTCCTGCTGTCCCGGCCCATATCCCCGGACTTTGTATTTTCTGGTTTTTTCTTTTCGTCCTTTTTCTTCTCATTTTTATTTTCACCCTTCCGGGATTGTTTATTTTCGCCCTTTTTCTTGGCAGGCTCTTTTTTGCCGGGCTTTTTCTTTTCAGCCTTTCCGGGGTTTTTCTTTTCGCCCTTTTTCTTG
>JAFGPA010000019.1 GCA_016926175.1 Microcaldota archaeon | reverse complement strand
GCTTCCCTGGATATCAAGAGAAACCATATAGAAGACCCTAGGATAAAAAGAATAATCCAGGAAGCCATAGAAGAAGAAAGCAAGGTGAAAACGAGCCGATAGCTATTTAACTATTTGATTGCAAACTCAGTTTCATGATTATAGGGCTAACGGGAGAGAATTGCGCGGGCAAAGGCACGGTTGCAGAATATCTGAAGAAAAAAAGCTTTTACTACCATTCATTATCAGATGTTCTAAGGGAGATACTGAAGGAGCAGGGCATTGAAAATACACGGGACAATCTCATAACAAAAGGAAACCTGCTGCGGGAAGCGCTGGGCCCCGGCGTGTTGGGAAAACTAATTGCACAGAAACTCCAGGATGACAAAAATTATGTTATTGATTCTATAAGAAACCCCGAAGAGGCAAAAGAGCTGAAGAAAATTGAAGGATTTTTCCTTATTCATGTCAGCGCTCCCCAGGAAACAAGATTTGAAAGAATAAGATTAAGAAAAAGAGAGGGGGATCCTGAAACCCTGGAAGAATTCAGGAGAACTGAGAACCTGGAACTAGAAAATAAGGACAATAACAAGCAGAACCTGAAGGGGACTGCAGGACTTGCAGACAAGAAAATTGTAAATGACGGAACTATAGAGGAACTTCACAAAAAAGTAGATGGTGTTCTGGCAGGAATCCCAGCAAGCTTCAAATTTTCAAGGCCCAGCTGGGATGCATATTTCATGAAAATTGCAAAGGTGGTTGCAAGCAGAAGCAATTGTATCAAGAGAAAAGTTGCAGCCGTAATTGTCAAGGACAAGAGGATAATATCAACAGGATACAATGGAACCCCGAGAGGAACAAAAAACTGTTCTGAAGGAGGCTGCCCCAGGTGCAATAGTTTTGCTGATGGCGGAAAAAGCCTGGAGGACTGCTACTGCAGCCATGGAGAGGAGAATGCCATCGTCCAGGCAAGCTATCATGGTATAAGCATCAAGGATTCTACGATATATACTACATTTTCGCCTTGCCTGCTTTGTACAAAGATGATTCTCAATGCAGGGATCAGGGAGGTTGTTTACAATGCAGATTATCCATTGGGCGAGGTTCCCCTGAAACTTTTGAAGGAAGCTGGAATAGAAGTGAGACAGTACAAAATAGATTAGGGGGGTTGGCTTAAATCTTCACTGCCCGGAAGCCTTTTTTCCTATGTTTTTGAGCTGCAGTCCTGAATCGCTTACAGGACCATTGCTAAAAGACTGAATGCAGGGAATGGTATTTTGGATTTCCTCTGATGGAATTGCTGTTTCGCAGCCACTCCGCGGAGGACTGGTGCTTTCCAGGCGTGTGAGGCCGACTGCCTGCTCAGTAGTTATTGTCTGTGAAGCAAGAAGAGACGCAAGAATTTTTTCGTAACGTTCAGAAGAAATGGATTGTATCAGCCCGCTAGCAATTGATTTATCATCAGAGTTTTCAAGAAAGACCATCAATGCAACTGCATCAACCAGGGAATGCGGATCATAGGAAAATCCTTCCAGTGCCAGGTCTGCCAGCCGAATCTGCATTGACCTTGTAAACTGTGTAGCCTTTCCAAGCAGATCATAATCCACATTGAGGTTGCGAATAAGTTTCATGGAAGGCAGTTTCTGCTCTTTTTCCTCGCTCTCCCGGTTCAGGGCGCTCATCAGTTCAGAGCCGGCAAGTTTAATCAAAGGATCATCTCCTTTTCCTATAATTCCTTCAACAAGAATCAGTTTGGCAAAATTTGTTTTTGTATTATCAGAAACAGAAACTCCTTTGACCAGTCCCTCTTTTTGAGGCCTCATATAGCAGATAATGGCAGAAAAATTATATAAAGCCGGCCCCAGAACATGAATTTTTAATGGTATTCCATAGCAGCAGGAATAAGACCATCCGATTCTTAAACATTCATCGGGGTATATTCTTTGTGTGGTAACGATGAAATCACCGTCCCAGTGGAGTCGTAAGACAATGACCGGAAGAGTAGCTTTTGAGTTACTGCACACTTATGATACAAGGTATGGGGAAATTTTAGGGTTCATGTTGGGAGATGGGTGTTTGAAAAAACAACTTTCATTTTCGAACGCCAAGATGGAATGTATGAAAGAGATATTGAAAAATTTTGAAACTGTTTTTGGAATCGGTATTGAGAAATTTTCTTTTTATCTTCAAATTCCTACAAATTCTTCAGAAAAAGAATGTGAAAAATTTTGGACAAAAAATCTTGGAATTAAAAATGTTAGAATATCGAAAGGCAGGAAAACCATGGTAAAACAAGGAATCTTAACGGCTAGAATTACAAATAAGGAGATTGAAGAAGAAATTAAAGAAGGTATAAAGAGAGTTCTTCAAGGCAAGATTAATCAACAAAACACACAATTAGGATTTCTTCGTGGATTTTTTGCTGCTGAGGGAGCAATAATTCCTGGAAAAGTAAGAAAGGAAGTGCCTAATTCAGTACAGTTTCCGCAAAAAGGAAAAGAGATACCTAATTCAATAAGCAAGATGCTGAAAAAATTTGGAATTGAAAATCGTGTTGTCATAAAGGAGAGAAAAGCAGACTATTATTGTGTTAATATAACCGGATATGAAAACTTCGAGAAACTTTATTCTTTGGGGATTTTAGATATGCATCCGGATAAAAAAGAAAAAATGAGGAAAGGACTTAGTTCTTATAAGAAAAAAATCTCAAGAAAATACGTGACAACATTAAAACTTCTTAGAGAACTGCAAAAACGGCCAATGACCAGAAATGAGATCTATGATTCATTGGAATCTTATCCCCAAAAGATTAATTCGCTGATATATTCGCAAAAAAGCTGTTTAGTAAAAGGCAGATTAATCCAAAAATCAGAGGAAAATGGCAGCATAATCTGGAAATTAACAGAAAATGGAGAAAAATTCATTAGACTTCATTCCTGAGTTGCCGCTAAGCAATTTACAGGTGGGGAAAAGGTAAATTGTGCTTCATTCTTGAGTTGCCACATCTAGTGCAGCAGCAATTGCCTTTGCCATTGCATCCAGCCCTTTTGCATTTGGATGGATGTAATCTTTGTGAAAATATTTTGGTTTCATTGTAGGAGGATTTCCTTGCGAAAGTACTGCCTGGGTATCAACAGCAATTACTCCGGGGTATTGCATTATCCATTGATTGAGCTCTTCTTTTCTTTGTTCTTTTCCTGAAGTCCATTTGGGGTAGTCATTGCATGGGCCAACTGTGAGAAGGACAACTTTCAGGCCTTCTTTTTTTGCGGCTTCGATCATCTCAGTAAGATTATCCTGGATAGGTTTTACCTTGGAACCGCCATAAAGATCATTGGTTCCTCCTTGTATAATCACTGTATCATAACTATGATCGAGGATATCCCTTTGAAAGCTTGCTTTTTGTTTTTCAGTAGTTTGCCCGGATATGCCATATGCTTCCACTTTGGATTTGGGAAATTTCTCTTTTAGGGTTTTTTCGAGAGTGTCTGGATATCTGTTTCTGAAATAAACGCCATGGGTAATTGAATCTCCGATAATGCCAATTTGAAAGCTTCTTACAATCGGCGCTTTGGTCATTGGTTTGGGTGCGGGGGATGATGCTGGAGGTTTATAATCACCATAATCAAGTTTTTCTGGTTTAGGGGCTTCTTTAGCATTACAAGCCATGATAGAAGCTACCATTATAGAAGATGCAATTGATCTTTGGACATTTCTCAAAGAAAATTGACGGCACAATACCTGTTTTTGCATGTTATAATAAGTGGTAAAGAGTATATTTAAAGATATCTATTATTTCAGCCGGGCCGCAAAGGCTTAATATTGTTCTGACTGAATAGCATACGGGAGGATAATTATGAAATTAGTTGTTCAGGATGCACCAGCATTGAAATCTGCCATTGATTCTATTGTTTGTCTCGTTGAAGAGGGGCAGTTTGAACTCGGGAATGAAGGCTTAAACTTCAAAGCCATGGATCCGTCACAGATATCCATGGTATCTTTCAGGATGCCAAAGGAGGCCTTCGTCGAATACAGTGTGCCGGAGGAAACCAAAGTAGGGATTGACATCAGCCAGCTGGCCAATGTACTTGCCAGGGGAAAACGGGGGGAAAAGGCCGAACTGTCCACAGAAGAGGGACGGCTCGTGGTAAAGTTCATAGGAGAGAAGCACAAGAGAACATTCAAGGTGCCTTTGATCGAAACCGGAGACAGGGTGCAGAAAGAGCCCAAGATTGAATTTGGCAACTATGCCATTGTCAGGGCAGAAGCTATCAAGGAGACCCTGAAGGATGCCAAATTGATCAGTTCCCATGTTAGGCTTCAGCTGACGCCTGAACAGGTTATTGTTGACGTAAGAGGGGAAAACGGCGATGTAAAGGCTGAATTTGACAAGGGTAATGGAGATATTATGGAATTAAGCACCAAATCCGGAGCAAAAGCGACATTCCCGTTGCAGTACCTTGAAGATATGGTAAAAGCCACTTCAGCAAACTCCAGCGTCAGAATCAATCTGGAAACTGACAGGCCGCTCAAACTGGAATATGACATAGAAGGCGCCCATGTGGTCTATTATCTTGCCCCAAGGATAGAAACTGAATGACAGGCAGCTTTAAAAAGGGTTTGTGGCAAAAAATAGAAATATAGGTCAGTGTATAGCAGGTGTCCAGATAAATGAAAAAAACAAATTACACAGGATTTCATATGCCAGATACTACTGAGATAAAGCAGGAACTGGAAATAGGAAAAAGTGAAGATTACGATCTTCCGGAATTCACAAAGGAAATACCAAAATCCTCAAAAAAGAGTGAATCCGACAGCACAATTACTATTGAATATGAATGGGATCAGATTTTTTCGCCCAGCATCAAGGTGAAAGAGATAGAGTACAGATCCGGAGAGAGGCTTGAAGGATTGTACAGGATAAATGCAAGGGACGGTGCAGACAGCATTTCATTTACGCACAATGGAACAACCTATATTCTTAGAAAAACAATGAAAGAGATTGCCCGGGCAATTTACAATGCACATGGAAAAATACACGGAGCCATTGAAAATGTCATTGGTTATCTTAGATCAGTTGCTGGTATGGATTACATTATTTCCAAGATTGAAAACGAGTCGTGGGTTTTTGACAGGAGAATAGCAAGGGGCCCGGTAATCCACGTAGAAGTGGATGATCTTGACCAGAAAAGCAGGACAAAGCTCATTGAAATGATAACGGAAAAGATTTCCGAACTCCATGCAAACAATCTTATTATAGGAAGATTTACGCTGAATAATATTCTCCTTGGAAAAGAGGATATGAAATTCACAGACCTCAGGAGATTAAGAGTTTCAAGAAAAAGAAGCTATGTTATTGATGAATTCAAATCAATCCTCCAGTATCTTTATGCAGTAGGAATTGCATCAAAAGAAGACATTTATGTTTCTGTTGCAACTTACGCCGCAGCAAACGAGAAAAGCTGCAATGAATGGTACGAACAGAAAACAGGAAAAGCGCCTGAAGACCAGATTGACCTTGTTGACAGGATTGAAGAAGACATTTACAGCTAGATAATCTCTATTTTTGTTTCTCCGTTATTTTGTTTTTCCCTGCTCAGCTTGTAGCTCATTGCAAATTCAGACCCCATGAAAGCTTCATCGTGAGTAACAAGAAATATCTGATTTACAACTTCAGGAACCTTTAACTGCAGGGCAGATGAAAGCATTTCAACTGCAGTTGAATCAAGGTTATGCGTAGGTTCATCCAGGATAAGCCAGCTCAGATTGGGGGTAAGAACCATCGCAAGCGCCACTCTGAGCGTCAGGGCTGCAGTTGCCTTTTCGCCTCCGCTTGCAACCAGATCTATAGGCTTCCACTGGCCATCATCCACTTCAAAAAGATAGTCTTTGTCTGTCACTTTGAGGCGGAGGGCTTTGTAATTGTGATAGGGATAAAAGATATGCCATAGCTCATTCATGCCTTCAGTTATGGCCTCTGAAAGGCTGGATCTCAGAGAAGTCTGTGTCTCAAGCAGGGCATTCCTATAGATTGAAAGCTGTTCCTCGGTTGAAGAAAGCCGGGATATCTCTGACTGGAGCATCTGTAGTTTTCTGATATCGGCAACCACCAGTTCAAGAAGCTGCAGGGAAAGCTTTTTTTCAGAGTCAATCGAGCTTATTGCCGATGAAGTGCGCTCAATTTCAAGCCGTAATGATTCTGTTTTCTTCCGGAGTTCTTCAAATTCCTGTTTGTCAAAGGATATTGCCTTCTTTTTTGCTTTGGAAAGTTCTTCTGAAAGTTGTTCCATCTGTTTGGCCTTTTTGAGAATGGTCTCAGAATTGCTTATTTCCTGTCTGAGTTTTTCTGCTTCGGCTGAAATTGTTTCTATTTGTTTTTCAAGGGAAACCATTTGTTCTGCAAGAGTCCTGAGTTCTTCTGTTATTTTTGCAGCTTCAGTCCTCAGGAAGCCGGTATCCCGGATCTCGATTGATCTGTAAATAGATGAAAGCTCGCTGATTTTCTGCATTTTTTCTTTTAGCTGGATATTCTGCTGCTGGTTTTTTTCAAGAATTGCAGAAAGCTCTGTGATGCGGGATTTTTTCTGCCCGAGAAACCGTTCTTTTTCTGCCCGGATATGCTGCCGGGACAATTCTGAGATCTGGGATAAGCAAAGCGGACATTGTGAAGTACCTGGTTTCAGTCTGGCAAGAAGATCGGAAACTTCTGAGAATGACTGTTCTGCAGATGTTTTATCCGACTGGAACTGAAGGATGGATTGTTCAAGCTCCTTTTGTTTTGACTGTAAGGACTGGATGGAGTGTCCATCAAGCAGCTCTGAAAGCTGGGTTTTGATTTTTGAAGACTTTTCAAGGGATTTTTCAGATGATGCTATTTCTGATTGTATGGAGCCAAGCTGCTTGGAAAGAAAGGTTGTTTTTTCATTGGTTTTTTTCAGGGATTCTGAAAGTACCGTCTTTTCCTGGAGCTTTTGCCGGAGGCAGGATTTTGATAGCCCAAGTTTCTCTTCATCAACCTCCCGGACCTCCTTTTGAAGCGATTCATACTGGGCAGAGAGGCGGATGATTTCCCTTTCAATTAACTCGGATTGTTCTTTTTCCTTTTGCATTTTTTCAAATGCTGAGGAATATGAAGAAAGCTCCAGGGTTTTGCTTTTGAGGAGTTCCTGCTCTTGTTTGAGCCTGGCTTCGGCACCGGATATTTTTTGCAGGTGCTGCTTTTCCTTTTCCTGCTGCTCCTGAAGGCCCGCAAGGCTGAACTGGCTTTCCAGAGCCTGTCTTTCGGTCTTAATACGGGTTATTACAGTTGTAATTGTGGAGCGGGCATTTTCAAAGCGGTCAAGGCCCAGGAGATTATCAAGCTCTTCTTTTCTCCTTCGGGGGTCAAGATTGAGAAAATGCTCGATGTTGTTCTGTTCGGATAATACTGCCCTGGTGAAAAGATCATAGTCTGCCTGAAGCAGATCAGACAGGTATCTGGTAACCGGAACAGTTCCGTGCTCGACAAGCTGGCCATCTTTGAATAGTTCTGCAGAGGTTTTCTTCTCAATGGTCCTTTCAATTTTGTAAAGAGATCCGTTAAATTCGAATTCAAGAATAACCGTGGCAGATTGCTCGTTGAGGCGGATAAGATGCTCAAGCCTGATTTTTCTCCTTTCAAGAGCCGGAAATGTGCCGTAAAGGGCAAAGGTAATTCCTTCGAGAACGCTCGACTTGCCTGCGCCCATTATGCCAACGAGCAGATTGGTGCCTTTTCTGAACTCCAGCCTGGTGTCTTTATGAGAACGCCAGTTAATTAGGCGAAGGGATCTTATCATCAAAAGATAATTGCGGGCAAGGCCTAAAAAAGACTTACTGGGATATGAAATTATGTTTGAAAAGGCGATATCTGAAATAACCAGAAATGCACAAATAATTTTCAATCCATCAACAGAAGAACTGAGGGAAATGTGCCTCGAAAACGGAGGCGAAACAAAACACGGAAGTTTGTATTTCACTACCCGGATAAAAGGAAGAAGCGGAAAACTCACTGAAATAATCGAAAGGGAACCGGCAGAAAACCAGGCCAGAACAGTTGAAAATGTGGTTGGATACCTGAAAGGAAAAAAACTGCTTCAGATAGACAGGCAGATGTGCATCAATAGTCCATTACACTGCAGGGCATATGTTTCTGCAAAATACCCGCATATTGCATATATGTGGGGAGAAATGCTGTTCAGGGAAATGAAAATTGAACAGCCGGATTTTACCACCGTGCAAATACCTGAATGGCCTGAAACAAAAGTCCTGGTAGAAGCACAGACAGGCATCACATTTGTCCTTGGATCAGATTATACCGGGGAAATGAAAAAAGCCAATCTCAGAATGGCAATGTACAGGGCAAAACAGCGTGGAGGCCTCGGACTTCATGCAGGTTCAAAGCTTATAAGAATAGTAAAGGATGGCGGAATTAAAGAAAAAGGAATTCTTCTTTTTGGACTTAGTGCAACCGGCAAGACAACTTTGACCTGCCATCATCATTGGCTGGATGCTGAGAAAGGAGAAGGAGTAACAATAAGGCAGGATGATGTCGTATTGATGCAAAAGGACGGCTCCTGTCTGGGTACTGAAAAGAATTTTTATATTAAGACGGATGGACTTGAAGCGGAATACCAGCCGGTTCTTTATGAAGCGGCGCTTGGCAAAAACACTCTTTTTGAAAATATCATGGTAAGGGACGGTGAAATAGATTTTTTTGATATAGGCCTGACATCAAATGGCAGAGCAGTTGTCCTTAGAAGCGAGATGAGATACACAGATATGAAGATAGACATACCGGCCGCACATATGATAATATTCATAACAAGAAGAAACACCATTGTTCCGCCGGTTGCCAGATTAAACAATGAGCAGGGGGCGGCATTCTTCATGCTTGGAGAGTCGATAGGAAGCTCTGCTTCTGATGTTGACCCCGGGAAATCCAGGAGGGTAGTCGGAACAAATCCGTTCATTATAGGTTCCGGAGATGAGGAAGGAAACCGGTTTTATGACATCATCAAAAACAATCCTGACTGCCAGTGCTATCTTCTCAATACTGGAAAAATAGGTGAGGGTGAAGAGAAACCTGGAGAAAAAATCACAGTATATGATTCCGTTACTATCATAAGGGAGATTGCAAGAGAAACTTTAATATGGAAAAAAGATCCTGACTGGGGTTATGAAGTTCTTGATTCCTGCCCGGGGATAGAAACTTCAAAATTTCATCCTGAAAAGCATTACAATAGTGAAAAGTACGCAGAATTGACAGAAAAACTGAAAAAAGAAAGAAAAGAATGGCTTTCACAGTTCAAAAATCTTTATCCGGAGATAAGAAATGCAATTTAAAGTGATGGATACCTAGTTATGCTGTGGATGATGACAACGGTGATCGCTGAGCTTCGGCAATGATTAGTGACGTGCGGTCTGACACCTTTAATAGAACACCTGCCCGGCACCTGCGATTATAAAACTGGTGTGTGGAGTTCATTGGTGGAACTCGGAAAAACAATCTACGCCAAGGACAGGAAGGCATGGCGCGCCTGGCTCTCAAAACACCATGGCACAGAAAAAGATATATGGCTCGTATATTACAAAAAAGCGGCAGGAAAACCCAGAATCCCCTACAATGACGCAGTTGAAGAGGCGCTATGCTTCGGTTGGATAGACAGCATCGTGAAAAGGATGGATGAAAAAAGAACTGCCCAACGTTTTTCTCCGAGGAGGCGGGGCAGCCGGCTTTCACAGGCGAACAAGGAGCGCATAAGGAAACTGGTTTTGGAGGGAAGAATGACTAGGTCCGGGCTCGCGGCCGTGTCGCATGCATATGACCCTGGTTCTGACCATGACAACTTCATCATACCTACGGGCATATTAAAGGCGATCAGGAAGAATGCTGATGCCTGGGAGTATTTCCAGAAACTTCCGGCAGCATACATACGGGTGCGAGTGGCATATATTCAGGAACGCAGGCGCCATGGTGAGGAAGCCTACAGAAAAAGCCTTCATAATTTCATCAATAGGACAGCAAAACACAAGCGGTTCGGATTCATAAGGGAATGATTAGGAGTTGTATTGTTCCTGATGGCTGCTTAATGCGCCCTCAACGAGCGCAATCGCTCACAAAACCTTGACAAAGATGAATAAACAGCAAAGTTAACTGCCGGAGCAGGATGCAATGCTTCTGGAAATCATAACTAATTATTCAGAAACAGGAAGATAGATATGGAATGTTGTGCCTTTGTCAGATTCAGACACGACTTCAATATGTCCTCCGTGCTCCTTTATTATCTGGGATGAAATTGCGAGACCAATGCCATGCCCGTCCCCTTGTTTTTTTGTGGTAAATGAAAATTCAAAGATTTTTTCCAGGTTTTCCGAACTGATTCCTATTCCCTGGTCGCGAATGGATAATTTGACATACTTGCCCCCGGGCAGCTGGGGCATCTGGTTTGGACCAAGTGATATTTCGTGGCCTGTGATTTCAATTTTTCCTCTGTGAGGCATTGCCTGAACCGCATTTGTAACTATATTATGTATCACTTGTTTTATCTGAACCGGATCCGCGCAGACAAATGGAAGATCGTTCGGGAAATCGCATGAAAGTTCAATGCCGTCTTCATGTTCAATACAGGAGGCTGCAGCATTTGCCACTGGATCTGAAAGTGAAAGCGCGGATTTCTGCAGTGCGGTTCCTTTGGCAAATGCCATGAGCTGTGCAATTAATTCGCTTCCATGCTGTGCTTCTGTTGCAGCTGTCTGGAGATATTTTCTTACTGGTGCAAGGGGGGTGCTTTCCTTAATTCTTCCAAGTAATGATTCGGCAAAGGAAAGTGCAGCAACGATCTTGGCAAGAACGTTGTTGAAATCGTGGGCTATGCCACCTGCAGTTGTTCTTGCAGTTTCCAGTTTAAGTTCTGTACGTCTTGCTTCCTCTGCTCTTTTGATTTCGGTTATATCCCTTACAATGCTGATTATTTCCACTACTGCCTTTTCTTCATCAACTATCGGAGACCATGAATGCGATACCCATCGTATTTTCTTGTCCTTGGTATTTATCCGGTATTCAACATTTGTGCCCGGCTCTCCAGCCAATGCACGATAATGAAGAACTTTGAAACGGTCAAGATCTTCCGGGTGGACAATCCACGGCCTTTGACCTATCAGATCATGAGGGGCATAACCGAAAACTGAAGAACATGAAGGACTCAGATATGTTATTGTCCCGTCTGAAGGACTTGTAAGCATTATAACATCCTGGCTGGTTTCAACAATTACTTTCCAGTGGGCTTCGCTTTCCATAAGGGCCTTCAGGGCAACTTCAAGCCTGGTTGTTGACTCTCTTTTTTCTGATTCTGCTTTTTTACGGGTTGAAATATCCTGGATTACTGCAGTATAGCCGCCTGAGATCAGGCTGGTTACCTGTTCGGGTTTCCATAAGGAAACAGACAATTCAATGGGAAATTCGTTTCCGTTTTTATGCCTGCCCTGAACCTCAACAGCAGTGCCGAGAAACAGCGATGGAATCCCTTTTATAGGTTCAATTTTGCAGCCGCCATGCTTGACTGGGTATCTTGATGAAAAAAGCATTGATGATGGATGTCCGATAATTTCAGAAGCTTCATAGCCAAAGAATTTTTGGGCGGCCTGATTCCATCCCAGCACCACCCCATTATCATCGGTTGAAACAATGGCATGCAGAGGATTGTTTAGCAGGGCAAAAAGCACGGCATGGGCATTATTGCGTATGTGATCTACCGTTCTTGCTGATGGAGGACCTTCTTCAAGGGGACCTTTGAACCAGGGAAACAGCAGTCTGCGCGTAAAACTGGTTTCATTGTCTGAACTGGTATGTATAAGCTTGTGTGCCTCTTCGAAACTTCCGGGAATACCATTGGATGTTTTCGATTTTTTGTTTTGGCTGCTCATGGCGATTAATTATTATAAAGGAACGCATATATAAACGTTTTTTCTGACACATATTGGAATGAAGCGAAAATTCATCCAGTACAGTGCCATATGCCCTGGCTGCGCTAAAAAATATGGAAAGAATCGTGTTGTAATAATTTCAGGGATAAAGTAATTTTTGGATTTTATTGATTTTTGGAGCTATGACAACCTGGCAATAAGTCTGTTGTGGGTTTTTTTCAAAATAATCTTTGTGGTAATCTTCTGCCGGATAGAAAGCTTCAAGAGGCACCAGCTCCGTTACTATTGGAGCTTCATAATCTGCCCGTATTTCTTTGATGAGTTTTTCCAAGACATTCTTCTGTTCCTTGGAATTGTAGAGGATTATTGAGCGATACTGCGTTCCGACATCATTGCCCTGGCGATTCAATGTTGTAGGATCATGGGCAGCAAAAAATACTTCAGCTATCTTTTCAAGAGAAAGCCTGTTGGGATTATACTTAACTTCCACAACTTCAGCATGTCCGGTCTTTCCAGTGCAGAGTTGTTCATATGTTGGATTTTCTGTTGTGCCGCCAGCATAGCCAGGAGTCACAGAAAGAACTCCCGGAACTATCTTGAAGACTGCTTCAATGCACCAGAAGCACCCCCCTCCAAGGATTATTGAGCAGATGTCGCTCTTGGGGATAAATTTCAGGGAAACCGAGTTCACGCAATGGCGGAGATTCTTTTGAGTGAGGTTTTCACCTTTGAAAACATGGCCAAGATGTGCACCGCACCGGGCACATTGGATTTCTGTCCTTGTGCCGTCCGGATCCGGAATTCTTTTTACTGCACCTTGAATCGCGTCATCAAAACTTGGCCACCCGCATGAAGACCGGAACTTATCATCTGAAAGATAAAGTGGTGCATCGCATCTTTTGCAAAGGTAGGTTCCAGCTTCAAAATGATCATTGTATTCTCCTGAAAAAGGCGGCTCTGTGCCTTTGTAAAGTATTACATTTTCCTCCTGAAGCGTAAGTTTTTTCATGATGTTTCAACGCAATTTGAATTTATATGGATATTTCCAAAAGTTTTTCAATTATAGCCAACGAAATTAGGAGTAATGGACGAGATATTGATAGTTGGCGGGTTCGTCCTGGGGCTTGCAGCAGGAGTGCTTGCGGCAATATTCGGAATAGGAGGCGCCATGCTTATCATACCCGCATTCAGGATATTTTTTGGGCTGACTGGCCATGAAGCCATTGCAACAACGGTTCCACTTACCATTCCAACTGCACTGGCAGGGGCCATGAGCTTTCATATGAAGGGAGTGACAAAAATAAAGCTAAAAACTGCAATAGTTGCAGGGCTGGCAGGGATTATTTTTTCGGTAATGGGAGCATATATGACGGGCTTGTTTAACAGTTCGGCATTAATGTTTGGAACCGGGGTTTTGTTTTTCTTTCTTGCATATTTCGTCTGGAATTTGCCTGTAGAAAAGATAAAAGAGCATACCATGAAAGAAAAGGCTGCCAGAACTGCCTTGTTAGGCGGAGTTGGAGGATTCCTGAATGGGTTCTTCGGCATTGGGGGAGGCGGGATACTTGTGCCTCTCCTGATGAAATTCCGGGGATTGCCAATAAAGATGGCGGTTCCAACCTCTTTGGCCATAATTGTGATATATTCCACTTCAAGTTCTCTTGCCCATCTGGCAATTGGAAATATTGTACTTGACCTGCTGATACCTGTAATGGCAGGGTCAGTTATTGGGGTATATGCTGCCTCGCACCTCGTAGTTCATATAGATGAGAAAAAAAGAAGGGCCGCTTTTGTAGCGTTTATGATATTGATGGGTATTCTGATGATTTTAAGAGAACTCTTTTTTTAGAACGGTTTTTTTGGCTCTGCTATTTTTAAGTTCCATTTTATTCCAGGAAATGGTAATGAGTCGAATGGCAGCAGGCGGCAATGCATGCCATAAAACATTCAGTGGCCTTTCCAGACAACTTCATCTACTTTTTTTCTGTAATTTGTCTGCCGTGCATGCATAAACAGCAGATCTCCAACGCGGTTAAGATAAGTAAGAATATCGGGGTTTATTTTTTCATTTTCCTGCAAAGCAACGACTTTTCGTTCAGCGCGCCTGCAGACTGTCCGGGCAAGATGAAGAAGGGAGGAGGTCCTGCTCCCTCCAGGAAGAATAAAGTTGTGGAGTGGCGGAAGCTCGGGGGCAATGAGGTCTATTTCTGCTTCCAGATCCTCAATACGCATTAGGGAAATAGTCTTTGTTTTTTCCCCTTTGGATGCAAGTTCTGCCCCGATAACAAAAAGATCCATCTGGATTTTTTTCAATGAAACTGTAAGTTCAGGAATATCGCAAAATGCAATCACAGTGCCGAGAATTGCATTAAGTTCGTCAACAGAACCGTACGCCTCCACATGCAGGTCATTTTTTGAAACAGTTGCGCCGCCAAGCAGGGTTGTTTTTCCTTTATCTCCAAATTTGGTATAAATACGCATGATAATCTTTTAGATAAAGAAGTTAAAAAGATTAACTAAGAAGGGTGTTGATAATCTGAATAAGTTCATTCATCCGATAGGGCTTTGGAAGGGAAGCATCGAATATTGGCGGAGAATCCGAACTGCCGCTGGACGCAACTATTTTGATTTGGGGGTTAAGTGATTTCATGATATGGGCTGCTTCTTCACCTCCCATTCCTTCAGGAATGCTGAGGTCAAGAATGGCAATGTCAAAAGGATTGCCTGATTCAAGAGACCTGGCATATGCATTTGTTGCTTCCGTGCCGTTTGCTACTGTCAGATAATCGCATTCAATTCTTTGGAAGACCCGGCCTGCAAGATCGCGTATGACCTTTTCATTGTCCATAAGCAATATGCGAAAATTGGATTTGAGCGGAGGCGACCCCTCTTCTGTTTGTTTTGGTAGTTTTTGTGATGCAGGAAACTCAAGTATAAATGTTGTTCCTTTTCCCTCTTCAGATTCAACAAGAATGGTGCCGTTGTGGGTTCTGACAATTTCAAGGGAAGCCGCAAGCCCTATGCCGGTGCCTTCGCCTTTTTTGGTAGTGAAATAGGGTTTGAATATATGTGGAAGATCGCATTTTTTGATGCCTGTGCCGTTATCTGCGAATGTGATTCTTATGTATTTTTCCCCTTGTTTCTCAATGTTTTCTGCCAGAATTTCGATTTTGCCGCCTTCGGGCATTGCTTGGGCGGCATTTATCGTAAGGTTCTGGAAAACCTGCTCGATCTGAATTGGATCTGCATCCACAATATAAAGATCTGTTGGAAGGCTATAGGAAACTTCAACATTGGATATTGCATGGGTTCTGGAGGCAAAATTAACCGTGTCGAATATTGCCTTTGGAACCGAAAGCGGTTTTAAATCAGGTTTTGGAGCGTCTCTGGAAAAAAGCCGCGAAAACAACATCAGTTTTTTAGTCATGTTGATGGCCCTTCCGGTTGCTTCCTGGATTGTCTGAAGCTGCCCGTCTGTTCTGTCCATGGGAGCTTTCATGGTTCCTTTTATAAGAGAAATTCCGATATCAATGCCCATCAGAAGGTTTTTGAAATCATGGGCAATTCCTGCAGCAAATCTTGCAAGGGCCTGCATTTTTTCAACATTTACCTTTTCCGCCTCCAATTGTTTTCTTTCGGTTATATCTTTCACAACGCTTACAATGCTTTCAACAGAACCATCCCCTGTAAAAACAACAGACCATGAATGTGAAATCCATTTTGTCTCTTCATTTTTCGTTATAATGCGGTATTGCACATCCTTGGCACTTTGACCCTGCAGTGCTTTATTATGCAAATTACGGATTTTAGGGAGATCCTCCGGGTGTATAATCCAGGGCTGCCTGCCCTCAAGCTCTTCCGGCGAATATCCAAGAACAAAAGTGGATGCAGAGCTGATATATGATATTGTACCGTTGCTCTGGGTAAGCATAACTACATCATGCATATTTTCAAGAATGAGCTTGAATTTTTCTGCTTCCCGAAGGCGGCGCTCTGCTTCCTGCCGGAGGAGTTTTATTTGAGAGCTGGGCCTTTTCTTGCGTGGAGGATTGGAAAGTCTCTTTGGTCTCTTGCTGTCCCCACCCATACAACTGTAACTATTGCTTCCAGAACATATATAAACGTTTTTTCCAACTGTAGAATTAATATATATTATAACAAATGCAATTTTGTGGGGTACCATCAAATAACGATGATTAAAAATTTTGTGAGAGGATAGTAAATCCATGACTATGGTTGATGATTTTGAACTTCTTGAAAAAAACGGATTTAGGCTTATACCTTACAAAACTGCAAAAAATGAAAAACAGGCGTTAAAAGCAGCAGATGATCTGGGGTATCCGGTGGCAATGAAGATAATATCAAAAGAAATAGAACACAAAACAGATGTGGGTGGGGTAAAAACCGGGATAAAAAGTCCTGAAGTTTTGAAAATAGCATATGCTGAAATGATGGAGAATGCCAAAGGATTTGAAGTGGATGGGGTTTTGATACAAAAGATGGCAAGAAAGGGCGTAGAGTTGATTATCGGGGGTAAAAAAGACCCGCAATTCGGGCATATGGTAGTGCTTGGAATTGGTGGTATATATGTTGAAATTTTCAAGGACGTCAGTGCAAGAATCTGCCCTGTTGAAGGGATGGATGTAGAAGAGATGATTTCGGAGCTCAAATCACACCCCATAATAGACGGTGCAAGAGGGGAGCGCCCGCTGAGCAAAAAGGCAATCCAGGAACTGGTACTTAAAACCTGCAAATTCATGATAAAAAAAGATATCAAGGAAATGGATTTGAACCCGGTTATATGTGATCACAGTGGCTGTGATATCGTAGATGTGAGGTTCCGGAGGTAATGTTTATGAAAATGATGGTAAAAAGGCTTGACAGGATATTTTATCCAAAATCCGTTGCCATTGTCGGAGCTACGCCAACAACAAACAAAATTGGCAATGTTGTCTTGAAAAATTTTGTTGAAGGCATGTTTGATGGGGAAATTTATCCGGTAAATCCAAAATATGACGAGATACTTGGAAGAAGATGCTACCCGCAAATCTCTAAAATTGCCGGCAAAATTGACTGTGCAGTCCTTGCTACTCCGGCAGATACAATTCCGGAAATTATGAATGAATGCGCAAAGAAAAAAGTCGGCGGCATTGTAATGATCACTAGTGGTTTTGAAGAAAGTGGAAGAACAGATATAGCAGAAAAGATCAGGGAAATTGCAGTTAAAAATAATATGCCGGTGGTGGGCCCGAATTGCCTGGGGGTTTTCAATCCGTATTCAAAAATAGACAGCATTTTTCTGCCGATGTACAAGCTTGAGCGGCCCAGGGCAGGCAACATTGCCTTCATAACCCAAAGCGGGGCCGTTGGCTCGACAATAATAGATCTCGCCGCATATTATGGGGTCGGCATATCCAAATTCATTTCTTATGGAAATGCAACGGTCCTGGATGAAAGTGATTATCTCGAATATGTAATGAATGATAAGGAAACAAAAGTGATAATATTGTATATTGAAGGTGTAAAAGACGGAAGAAAATTCCTGGAAATTATGAAAAAAGTAAATAAGAAAAAACCAATTATTGTACTGAAGGGGGGCCAGGGACGCGGAGGCCAGGCGGCAGCAAAATCACACACGGGAAATATTGCTGGAAGTTATATGGCATACAATGCTGCATTCAAACAGGCGAAGGTAATAGAAGCTGATGGCCTTTATGAATTGTTTGATATTGTAAAAATTTTCAACCAGCCAAAACCAAAAGGAGACGGAATAGGAATAATAACTAATGGTGGGGGGCTGGGCATCATAACAACTGATTTTGTAGAAAAGGAAAACCTTCATTTGGCTGAGTTCAGCGAATCCACAAAAAAAGAAATCGCAAAAATTTTGCCGCCATATGGAAATGTAGGAAATCCATTGGATTTGGTTGCAGATTCTGGTGTAGATTCTTACAAAAAAGCAATTGAGATTATGATGAATGCCGATGAAATAAACGTTCTTATTATTGTTGTTTTGCTTCAAACGCCGCCGATGGATGAAAGGATTATCCATGTTCTTACAAAAGCTTCTGATGATAGAAGAAAGCCGATAGCAACAATTTCTGTTGGTGGGGCATACACAGAAGCATATAGAAAAATACTTGAAAGAAACGGGGTACCAAGCTACAGCTCCCCCACAGCCGCAGTCAAAGCGGTGGAAAGATTCGTGACTTATTCCAAATACATAAAAAAACTCAAATGAGGGGGGGTATTATTCCACTATTAATATTGTTTGTTGTTTGTTTTTATTTCTATGTAACTATAGATACATAATTAGCATAGCAGGTGTTGTTTTTGAAAATTGTTTATATTTATGATATAAAAGCAAAAAACAAAAAAAAATTCAACAGAACAAAACGCCTTTTTTATTATCACTTGCACAAGCTCAACCTTGGGAAAAATGTGTGGAAAACAAAATCTACTATTGCAGTTAGTACTGAAAAAGAAAAAACAATGGATTTGTTTTTTAAAAAATTCAGGAAATCTATTGAAATTTACAAAATTATGGCCGAAACAATAGAAGAGCTCTGAATAGTGGAAGTGTGGGGGGTCACTATTAACTGTTGGTTTTAATGAAAAAATCCAGGATTATAAATCCTTTGTTGTTAATGTTTATGTCTTATGGTGGGTGCATGAGGCAAATAAAAGGAAAAACTGCCTTTTTTGTGGTTTTGGCTGGTATTAATACATTAAATGCTGCACAACCCAAAAAAACAGAGTTTGAAAGATATAAACTGGATCCTACTTATTTTGTAGATTCTAAGCCAAACTCTATTTTGCTATCGCCTGAAGGTTCCTACAACTACCTTCACACTTTAAATCCAAGGGCAGCATCATATTTTTCTTTTGAAATAGAAGCAGATTATTTTTTCAAAAACAATGAAAAATCCGTTCGGGAACACATGGAGAAAAAAACACCAACCAGTCCCCTTCCTATTCGAATGGGTATATCATTGAAATATGACAAACTGAAGCTTAATGACGTCATACTAAGAACAAATCATACAAGCGGGGAAGAATCCCAAAAGGAAGCGTTTGGCTTTGGTTCTGTTGTCAGTTTCACCCCATCAGCTTCTTTTTCAGGAGTGTTTGGTGCAACTCCTCTGGAACTTGATATTTATGCCTCATTAAGATACCAACACTATGGAGTTAAGACAGTTGTGCAATCCCGCGATTCAACTTACTCAAGTACAAATACCGCAACAGTCTGGTATGGAAGTTTTGGAGGGTTTGAACTCCTTATTCCGACTTTACTGTCAAAAAACATCCCTCCAATACGATTTGAGCGGTTTGGCGGGGGCATTGCAAGCGATCCGCAAAACCACTTTTTTTACATGACATATTCTATAAATTACAAGTCTTCCGACAGATATCTTGTAAGGTCTCTCATTACACCTGTTTACCTGAGTTTTTTCGATGGGCGTGGATTTGCCACAGAGTTTATTCTGCTTCAGACACAAAGCCAGCTAAAACAAAGCTCATTTTTGTTTTCCCAGGGGGTTGAGCTCGAAACAGTTCCGGGGCACGCATCTTTCGCTTCAAAAGCATTTGGAGAAATCAAGGTCAATACTCCATATAACTTTGGTTTTAGTACAAGGGCCGGGTGGGCAGGTATTGTTCTTTCTGATTATGTGGGGAGCCAACCTTCAACAGGATATGTATCACTGAACCTTACCATCCAGAACTAATTCACAGATATAAATGTCAAATCCGAGTCCGAATTTGTCAAGAACCCCTTTTTTTACCTTGCCAAAACTCCCCATCCTTTTATTATTTATCAGAACATTGCATGAGTCTTCTTCTTCAAACAGTTTGTTTTCTGTTTTTTCCAACAAAAGCTCAGCTCCCATCTCCTTTGCAAGTGTTTGCAGGTAACCTCGGACATCCGAAAGCTGCAGTGTTTTGTCCATAATGCCAAAAACAAGCCTTTGGCTTCCGCTTCCTGCTATGCCTATTTCATAATATTTCTGCGGCAGGCCTTTCATTTTGTTATTTGAGAAAATATCAAGAATGTCTGCAAGCAGATTGGGTCTGACAACAGTAAACTCAATATTGTTTGGGTTTAAAATTTCAACCAGTTCGCCAGCATAACCTACCGTTTCAAGTTTTTCCCTGTTTGTAAGTATGAATGTTTTTATTTCAAGGAATCCCATGCCACGCATAATACTGTCTACAGAGTCATAAGGATCAATCCTGCTTCCGGCACTGAAGAAATCCGGAAGGGTGTGCCTGAAATTATTATATCCGTATGCTATTGCAATATCCTCAATAACATCAATAGGGCCAAGGACATCTGCCCTGTAAGCAGGCACCTTTACTTTCCCTCCGGCATATTCATAATCCATTTTTGCAAGAAGCCCCCCAATTTCCTTACTATTTAGTTCAGTACCAAGAATTTTGTTTGCTTGTTCTGTGCTGAGAGCAACCGTTTTCCGGCAGAGGTCAGGGGATTTTATCTTCCGGTTTCCATAATCAACAGAAACCTCATGAATCTCACCTCCCATATCGGCAAACGTACAGGATAATATGTTGAGGGCTGCATTGCAGGCATTCAAATCATTTCCGGTAACCTCGACAAAAACATTCTGTGTTTCAACATCCACCTTTCCGGTTTCAGCGGAATTTACAACCGGCACTAATGCCATTACTCTTTTTTTTGCATCAAGAAAAACAGGATATTTTTCAAAACCACTGATAAGATGTCCGTACTGCTGCCCTTTTTTGTGCTGTTTTATTATCTCATTTGCACTCATTTCCCGGCCATGGCCGAGAGGGACATAGCGTATGTCTTCAGGTTTCATCGCAGTATATTTTACAGGAAAGTCTATTGCCTCCAAAGGATAGATTCCAATTCCGAATTTTTTCACTTTCCTTCCAAGAGTTCCAAGAAGCTTTTCCTGGAGCAGAACCATGTCCACTATTCTTTCATCATTGAACTTTAGTCCCTTTGCAACAGCACAGACAGTATACGGCCTTATATTTTTTACAGAGTTATCAACAATAACAGCATATTCTGATTTTTTTGTTTTATACGAGGATTTTTTCCTTTTGTAATATGCCTGCAGTGCCCTTGCCAGCCCTTCCATTGAGTACCAGTCAGGCCTGTTTGGCGTCAGCTCTGCCAGTATCTTTTTGGTTTCCTTTTCATATTCGCATGGAGCTCCCAGGTTATTGAGTCCTTCTACCATGTCTTCTCTTGAAATATCAACAAGCTTTTTCATTTCCTCATAGGCAAATTCAACAACAACCATATCATTCACTTTCCTTTGTTTTTTGAGCTTGTTTTTTTACAAATTCTGTATGGTATTCATTTGTAAGGCAACTATGGCATATCGGTATTCCAATTGCCTCTTTTAATCCTTCCAATGATATGTAGGACAAGCTGTCTGCTCCCAAATGAACTCTTATTTCATCAATGGTTTTTTTGTTTGCTATCAGTTCTCTATACGTCTGTATGTCAACTCCATAGAAACATGGGGCCTTTACAGGCGGGCAGGTGATTCTGACATGAACCTCTTTTGCTCCGGCCTGCTTTATCATTGAAACAATCTCCTTCAGGGTAGTGCCCCTTATAATGCTGTCATCAACCAGAACGATTGATTTTCCCTGCAGCACTTCCTTCAAAGCATTAAGTTTAAGCTTGACAGCATCCCTTCTTTTTTCCTGGGTTGGCATGATGAAGGTTCTTCCAATGTAACGGTTTTTTATCAATCCTTCGTCATAGGAAATTCCAAACGCATTGGCCATTGCCAGGGCAGCGGTTCTTGAAGTATCAGGTACAGGAACAACTACGTCCGCCTTTACGGGAGCTTCCCTCGCAAGTATCTTTCCCAGCCTCCCTCTCACCTCATGGACACTGAGTCCGTTAATTGTGGAATCCGGCCTTGAAAAATAAACATATTCAAACATGCAATGTTTTCTGTTTTCCGGAACAAGCGATTTCCTCTCCATTTTTCCATTGATTATTATCAGTTCCCCTCCACGGACGCTGCCGCAATATGGGATATTGTTTATGTCAAGAGCAGCACTCTCAGAAGCAAAACAAACAAAATCCCTGGTTTCTCCCCACACCAAAGGCCTCAATGCAAACCTGTCCCGGAATATGGCAAGTTTTCCTCCTGCAATCACAACATCTGAAAAAGCACCTTCGAAAGTTTCTATTATTTCCAATGCAGATTTTTCAATATCCCCCCTGTTTTTATCAAAAACAAAAGCCATGGGTTCCGAGTCAACAGTACTTTCATATTTGTATCCTTCTTTCTCCAGCTTCTCCTTTATGCTGTCGTAATTGGCGATGTGCCCATTGTGTGCCACGGCAACCTCTCCATAAACAGTTGGCTGTACATCACACTGGTTGCAGTTTCCTATTGTCGGATATCTGGTATGCCCTATCCCAACGTTTCCTTTAATCTGAAAATCCTCTGGTTTGAAAATGTCATTGACCAGGCCAAGGCCTTTTCTTGCATAGAATCTGCCGTCATTATAAACTGCAAAGCCGGCAGCATCCTGCCCCCGGTGTTGCAATGCAAAAAGGCCTTTGTAAAGAAGCGGAGCAATATCTGCACCTGTTTTGGAATAAATGGCAAAGACTCCACACTCCTCTTTTTTATCAGAACTCATATGAGTATTCAGAATGGTTTGTTTTTAATGTTTTTAGATATATCCAGATACCATGTTCGTTGAGGAAGAAATCAAGAAAATCAAGGCAAGAAATGCCCGCGTTGAAGCTGAAAAAGCCTGGGAGGTGAGCTATTTCAGAAGGACTGTGATAGCCACCGGCACCTATCTCGTCGTGCTTGTTTTCCTTATCATTATCGAAGCCCCCAACCCCTATCTTGCGGCAGCGGTTCCTGCAATTGGTTTCATACTTCCAACACTAACCCTGCCATTCCTCAAGCAAAGATGGCTAAGGAAATAACGTCCATCGTCGTTTTGATTATCTTTTTAAACTGCTCGAGCCATTAATTTCCCACTTATTAGGGTAGTATTTATGAGAAGAGTAGCAATTATTGGAGCCGGAATGACAAAATTCGGCGAAGAATGGGAAAAAGGATTCCGTGAACTTGTTGTTGAAGCAGGCATCCGCGCACTCGATGACGCAGGCATTTCAGGAGAAAAAATCGATGCGGGATATATAGGTACCATGGCTTCAGGAAGGCTCATAGGGCAGGAGCACATTGGCGGTCTGCTGGCAGATTATATGGGTCTTAATCCAATTCCAATCACCCGTGTTGAGGGGGCATGTGCTTCAGGTTCTCTGGCCCTTCGTCAGGGATTTATGGCTGTTGCAAGCGGCATGAAGGATGTTGTGGTTGTTGGAGGGGTGGAAAAAATGACCGACCTTGGTATCACAGCTGTAAGCGATATTCTTGGTGGGGCCGGAGATCAGGAGTGGGAGCTTTTTCTTGGGGCAACTTTCCCTGCAATTTATGCGTTAATGGCAAGAAGGCACATGACAGAATTTGGCACTACTGAAGAAATGCTTGCAGCGGCATCAGTCAAGAACCACAAGCACGGCGCCAAAAACAAATATGCGCAATTTCCCCACGAAATCACAATGGAGCAGGTGCTCAATTCAAAAATGATTGCAGATCCTTTGAAAGTCCTGGACTGCTCTCCTATCAGTGACGGCGCTGCAGGGGTAATACTGGTTCCTCTTGATCACGCAGCTTCTTATTCCAAAAAACCCGTTGAAATTATTGCAACTGCCCAAGCAAGCGATTCCATTGCCCTTCATTCCAGAGAAACTCTTAGCGGGCTGAGAGCAACCCAGGTTGCTGCAAAAAAAGCATTTGAAATGGCAAAGATGACTCCCAAAGACATTGATCTTGCCGAAGTACATGACTGTTTTTCCATTGCAGAAATCATGGCCATAGAAGACCTTGGTTTCTTTGAAAAAGGCAAGGGGGGCCCGGCAACCTTAGAAGGAAAAACCAGCCTGGAAGGGGACATCCCTATAAATACCTCCGGAGGCCTGAAAGCATGCGGGCACCCGGTAGGAGCCACGGGAGTTAAGCAGGCTGTTGAGTGCGTCTGGCAGCTGAGGGGAGAAGCTGAAGGCAGACAGGTGAAGGACGCCCACGTAGCACTAAGCCATAATGTAGGCGGCTCTGGAGCCACCGCAGTTGTTCACATTTACAAAAACTAATTTTCGAGCCGGATGGCCTCTTTTTTCTTTCCTTCAAGAGTAATTACTTCAGGATTGCTTCCAGTTGCTCTTGTGTATAGTATTCCATGCCAGTCCTGCAAAGCAAAATTTTCATCAAGCAGTTCAATTACTTTGTTTGCTTCAAATTCTCTGCAGGAATAAAGGTCAAAGTATATCTCGTTTTCCCCTTCTTCATGTTTAAAGAAATGCAATGAACAGTGGGAGGTCGTAATCATCTGCACAAAACTCTGCCCCGGAAAATCAAGATCCTCGGCATCTGCCCAGTTCAATCCACCCAGGGGCTTCATGTTTATCGCTGCCAGCAACTTATCCACAAAACGCTTTGCATCCTCCCTGGGCAACGCCCTGAAAGACGGGTCGATTTTTGCGTTTACCGTTAAATGAACATGTTCCAGTTTCATTCGACATCTTTCTTTTTTGTTTTTTTGTCAAGGCCGCCAAACACCGGCAAAAAAATTCAATTGTTTTTTTAATGCGCGAAAAGTATTTAAACATTCCATACATCCCCGCCACTTCCCATTCTCCACAAAATGAAATAATCAACCATTTTCCATTAGCTTTATATTAACTCAGACCCCATTCTATTTACGAATTAGTGCGGTTGAGATTAATGAGGACAGAGATAATACCTGCAATATTAGTTAAAAAAAGAGAGGAACTGCTGCATAAAATAAACCTTGTGCTTCCACACGTCAACATCATCCAGCTGGATATCATGGACAATGAATTTGTTCCAAACAAAACCGTAGGCCCTGAGGAGCTGAAAAGCCTCCCTCCTGCAAATTATGAATTCCACTGGATGGTTCTTCGCCCGGAAGAATGGATCGTGCAATTTCCAGGTCCGTATATGCATCTTGTTCATGTAGAAACAATTACCGATTTTGATATTTTAACTTCAGCGGTGGAAAAAGCAGGTGGAAAACTTGGGCTTGCCATCAATCCGGATACTCCACTCGAAAAAATACTTCCCTATGCTGACAAAGTTGAAGAAATTCTCGTTATGACCGTTCGTCCTGGCTTTTCCGGGCAAAAATATATGCCGGAAATGGAGAAAAAAATCGAAAGGCTCCGCAAGCTTTATCCTGATATGAACATAGAGGTGGACGGAGGGATTAATATGGAAACAATAGTCCATGCACACAAAGCAGGAGCCAATTATCTTGCTGCTGCGAGTGCGATTTTCAAACAGGAAAAAATCAGAGAAAATATCAATGCTCTTAGAGGTGTTATTCATGTGGAAGAAGGTTCATAGCATAAAAAAACTTAATCTGATTGCAAATGTCATAAGGCAGGACGTAGTAAAAATGCTTTATGAAGCTAAAAGTGGCCATTCTGCGGGATCGATAGGCCTTGCAGACATATTCACTGCGCTTTATTTCAACGTGCTTTATCATGATCCAGCCAATCCTGACTGGCCTGATCGCGACCGTTTCGTACTGTCAAACGGCCATGTCTGTCCGGTTTTTTATTCTGCTCTTGCCAATTCCGGTTATTTCCCAAAAGAAGAGCTCATGACATTAAGAAAACTTGGTTCGAGGCTTCAGGGGCATCCGCACAGGGGTGCTTTGCCCGGGATAGAAAATTCGTCCGGTCCCCTTGGCCAGGGACTTTCACAGGCAGTTGGAATGGCGATTGTAGCAAAAAGCGAGCGCAAAAAATGGAGGGTATACTGCATGGTTTCTGATGGAGAACAGCAGGAAGGCCAGTCCTGGGAGGCTGCAATGCTTGCAGCCAAATACAGACTCGGAAATCTTACTGCAATAATGGACAGAAACAATATCCAGATCGACGGATACACCGAGGAAGTACTGCCTATCGAGCCAATAGCTGAGAAATACCGCTCCTTTGGCTGGAACGTAATTAATGTTGATGGTCACAACATCAAGAAAATCATAGATGCATGCAATGAAAGCAAGGCGGTTTATGAAAGGCCGACAATGATCATAGCGCACACAATTCCTGGAAAAGCAGTTTCATTTATGGAACAGAGATTTGAATGGCATGGCAAGCCGCCAAGCCAGGAAGATATGAACAGGGCACTGTCAGAACTGGAAAACATGAGAACTATTATGGAGGAGGAAGAGATATGATTGCCGATTTAAATAAACCAGAAGCAAAAAAACCAACCCGTGACGGTTTTGGAAAAGGGCTTCTGGAACTCGGGGAGAAGGACAGCAATGTCTGGGCACTGTCAGCAGATGTTTCCGAATCTACGAGAACACACTGGTTTGCAGAAAAATTCCCGGGCAGGTTTATCCAGGTTGGCGTTGCAGAACAAAATATGGCAGGGGTTGCATCCGGAATTGCACATTGCGGAAAAACAGTTTTTGTTTCGGCATTTGCAGCATTTTCTCCCGGAAGGAATTTCGATCAGATAAGGGTTTCTGTATGCTACAATGATGTCAATGTTAATTTCCATGCATCCCATTCAGGCATTACAGTCGGTCCAGACGGCGCATCACATCAGATTCTTGAGGACATAGCACTTATGCGCTCCCTTCCAAACATGATTGTTATTTCTCCTGCAGATATGGAAGAGGCAAGAAAGGCGACTATTGCAGCCGCAGCAGTCAAAACCCCCTGCTACATCAGAACATCGAGGCAAAATACGCCCGTTTTTACCACCCCTGATGATAAATTCGAAATCGGGAAATCCAGTGTTATCCGGGAAGGAAAAGACGTTGCAATATTCGCCCATGGAGTGGTAACCTATGATTCTTTTCTGGCAGCTGAGAAACTCAGGCAAAAAGGAATTGATGCAGCAGTTATAAACTGCCATACCATTAAACCTGTTGATGAAGAAGCAATACTCAAATATGCCAAACAATGCGGCCTTATAGTTACAGTTGAAGACCATCAGGTTATAGGAGGCCTGGGGAGTGCAGTTGCAGAAACTGTAGCTGACAGATGCCATGTGCCTGTAAAGCGCCACGGCATTTATGACCGTTTCTGCGAATCAGCATCTGCCTCCGAATTACTCCAAAAATACCAGCTTGATGCTGATGGCATTGCCCGAAAAGTAGAAGAAGAAATGAAGGTGAAAAAATGAAATTTTTCCTTGATACGGCAGTTATTGAAGATATTAGGAAAGCTGTAGCGCTTGGCGTTTGCGATGGTGTCACCACCAATCCGTCACTGATCATGAAGGCAGGCAAAGATCACAAACAAGTGATCCAGGAAATAGCCCGGCTGGTGGACGGACCTGTTTCTGTTGAAGGAGTTGGGGAAACGGCAGAGGAGATAGTCAAGGAAGCAGAGGAGTTCTCTTCCTGGGCGCCCAACGTTGTGATAAAAGTACCAATGACAAAAGAAGGAATCAAAGCCGTGCGGCTGCTTTCAGCAAAAGACATCAAAACAAACGTCACTCTTGTTTTTTCCGCATCCCAGGCACTGCTTGCAGCAAAGTCCGGCGCAACTTATGTTTCTCCTTTTGTAGGCCGGTTGGATGACATTTCCGAAGACGGAATGCAGCTCATACAGGATATCATGGATATATATGATAACTACGAGTTCGACACAGAAGTCATAGTTGCTTCAGTAAGGGATCCCGTTCATGTTGTTGAAGCTGCAATAATTGGAGCCCACATAGCAACCGTTCCGGCAGCAGTCCTTGAGAAACTCTGGAACCATCCGCTTACTGACAAAGGGATTGTAACCTTCAGGGAGCACCACGAAAAACATAAAAAAACCATGCAATAAAGTGATATTATGAAAGAAGCAATCCCATTGACGTGGAGAAGAATCCCCGAACGCTACAGGCTATTGGGCGTGAAATGTGAAACCTGCGGCAGGCATTACTTTCCGAGAAGACTCCTTTGCCCCAAATGCAGGAGAAAAGGAAACCTGTCAGATATTCGATATGCAGGGACAGGCAAAGTCTATTCATTTACTGAAGTATCGGCTCCTCCGGAGGGCTTTGAGGATCAGATTCCATATATCCTTGCAATCATCGAGCTGGATGAGGGAGCAAGGCTTACGGCCCAGATAGTGGATGTCAATAAGAAGGACGTGGTAATCGGTTCCAGAGTAGAGCAAGTCTTCAGAGTAATACAAAGAGACGATCCTGAAGGTCTTGTGCATTATGGATTCAAGTTCAAACTGGTTAAATGATCGAATTATTTTTTTTCCTTCTTCTTCCAACTGCCGTTGTTTTGTCAGGGATTTTTCTTATCTATCAGGCCTATCAATACAGGAAGGAACTGGAACAGATTAATGATCCTGGTTCCGGATTTATCGTTGTTGCCGGAACAGTTTCAACAGAACGGCCAATCCTCTCTTATCTTAATGAGGATTGTGTTTTTTCGCGGATTGCCCTTGAATTCCTTGATCCAAAAAGAAATTCCTGGCTGCCGCTCCACATGTTTGAAAGAAAAACCCGGTTCATGATTGATGAACTTTCCATTGATCCGGCCGGGGCAAAAATAGAAGTTGTCAAAAAACAGGTTTTCCAGGAAAATCCGAAAATGCGCCCTTCAGGAGGCACAGGCATTAAAGGAACTCTCAGCGAATTCAGATACTCCCGCGACAGGGCCATAAGCCAAATTCCTTTTTCCCGGACAATGAATCCAGAACCCTATGGCACTGTATTTGATTCCGATATTCTGGACCAGAGCATTCTCTCACAGCTTGAGTCAGACCCGCAAATAGCCGGGCTACTTACCCAATACCGCCTCTTCAGGAAAAGGGCAACCCTTGAAACAATCAAACCCGGCGATGAAGTTGTTGTAATAGGCAACATAGCCGGGAAATCAATACGCAAAGGCCCAGACAAATTCCTCATATCCACAGACAGCTTTGAGAACATACAAAAACAGCTGACTGGCAGGCAGCTGATCAGCGCCGCAATCGGGGCAGTCCTTATCATTATATCTGCCTTGCTGTTCCTGTCTTTCTGATCCATTCGCATTTTTTTGTAAGTTTTTCTCTTATGGCATCCTCAATTCTCAGCCATCTGAACCCTGAAAATTCCTGCGAGTGCCTTGCTCTTCTTTCCCTTGCAGTAATCTTGAAAACAAGGCAGGGTACCCAGGTCTTCCTTCTTTTTGAACCTGCATTGTATTTTGCTTCATGAATTATCTCATGAACTTCCCCATCAATACCTGTGTATTCCAGGAATTTTTCCCTTATCTCAGCTACAGGGCTTCTTCCAGACGGCACAACAACACAAGGCATTTCCAGCCGTTCAATTCCATATTCTGTTTTCTTAAGAAAAAGAACTCTTCCTTCATCTTCAAGCATACCGCAGGCAAGCGCCTTTGGCATCGGTGTTCCTGTGGCCATTTTCCTGCGCCCCATACCAACCTCTCCATATCCTATTCTGACAACAAAAACCGGAATATATACCAAGCCATTTTCTGCCTTTCTTCAGGAACCACTTCTACTGGATGACAGTTTCCGGTTTTTCCCTTATTTCAATTCTGCCAAAACAGTCCTATCCTGTCTCTGGCTTTTTCCCTTTCTTCTTCGTGTCTTTCAAGGAAAGACACAACTTTTTCTATAAGTATCTGTTTAAGCTCTCCGGAAAGAAGTTTGCCGCTTCTATATTCCTCCTCAATTGTCCGGAGTTTTTTATCATCTTCCTCGAATAATATTTTCAGCCACTGGAAAGACACATCAATATCAGGATTCCCTCCAAGTCTCCTGTGTTCTTCTGTTGTAGCCTGCCCTCCGCTAAATGCATATTTTCTTATTTTCTTTTCCGCTGCTTTTGGCGAATCCGAGAAGAATATGGAACTTTCAGGCACAGAAGAGCTCATTTTCCCCCCCTGAAGTCCTGGAATGAGGATATGGAAAGTTGCTGATGGGGGAACAAAATTGTATTCCCCATGCATTCTTGCTGCGATATCCCGCGTAAAGTTTATGTGCGGCAACTGGTCTGCGCCAACAGGAACGATAACCGGTTTCGGGCCGCCATATTCCTTTAACTGAGGGTGCAATATGTCAGCAACCTGGGTTAATGCAGAAACAATTTTTGAAGGACTGATATCGCCATATATGGATCTGATTTCATTTAATGTGGTTTTTTTCGAAACAAATTTACTCAGATTCATATACTCTTTTTTGCCTTCTGTCTGAAAATAAAAATGAACTTTTTCCGGTTTCAGTCCAAGTGCTATGTAATTCAACAAATACTCTTCAATTGCAATCTCTCTTGCTTTTTCCAGCGGCATATCCCTTGTCAGGTGCGCTTCTAGATCAGCAGCAGCTATATAGCATTCCGCTCCCAGCTTCTGGTAATATATGATCTGGTCTGCCACTAATTTGTGCCCAAAGTGGAAACTGCCGGAAGGCATCAGCCCGGTCATCATTACGAATTTTTTCCTTTCTTCTATTGCTTTTAATATGAGTTCGAAATCCTTATGCCCAAAAACCCCCCCTCTTCTCATATAAACCGGCAGATTTTGCATCCTTGGCAGTACCTTCGAAAATTTTTCTATTCCAAAATCTTTGCATAACTGGCCGTAATTCTTTACATTTACCTGGCCCCACGGATCTATTTCAGTATTCATACTTATCCCAATATTCTTTCAATTTTTTAATCCCGGCTGTTTGAATGCCCTGAACCTGCAATCTCCCTGATATTTTGCAACAGGTTCTTCAGGCAAATATAGAAATGGCCGTTATCTTTATTATCCTGCGTTTTAATCATTTCGTTTCACAGGACAAATAAGCATTTATATTGTTAATTTCTTATTATTACAAGGTTGGAGCATGACTGTTTCATCAGATTCTGTAATAATGGGCCGGAGAGATGCAAAATTATACCGTGATTTGGTCAGGCCCTTCTGCAAAGGATTATTGTCCGGCAGTCCTCTTGTTGAAGTTTCTGTAAGTGCCATAGGACTTAATCTCACCCATTCTTCCCGCAAAAATCATGTCAACAGGATCGTTGCTTGTGGGGATTTTTGCTATATCTTCAAAGCCATTATGAAAGAGCAGTACAATGAATTTCAAAAACTCCTTGCTGATGCTTATGTTAATGCGGTGAGTAAGAAACTGGCAATGCTCGAAGACAATTTTGAAGAAAGAATGAAAATTAAACACCACGTTGCAAGCCAGCTTTGCCGGATTCAGCTTCTTTCCCATTCCCCGGAAATTGCCGGCATATTCGATGATCTTGACCGGTGCATACACAACTGTTCTTTTGTTGAAATTACGCGTATTGACTAATGTCCCTCCTTCTGATCATTATGAATGCAACTATTACTGCCAGAAGGACAAAATAGGAAACCAGGGCAAGAATATTTGCTGTTGGATCTCCGTTTGTTATCAAAACAATCTTGAAAATATTTGTTATGTGGGCCAGCGGGAGCAGTTGCTGCAAGATCTGGGTGTACGCCGGCAAAAGATCCGGCGAAAACATTATATTTCCAAGGAAAAGCATTGGTATTGCAATAAGCAGAGAACTTTGTATTGCTGCAGATTCTGTTCTGGCAAAGAAACCAAGCAAAATGCCTATTGCAGAGAGCACAAGGGCAGATATTGCAGTTCCAATTACAAGCATTATGGCGTTTGCAGGTGCCTGAACAGAAAATATGGAAATTCCAACAAGCAATATTATTGCTACCTGCCCCAAGGAAATGAGGGTTATGGTGGCAATCTTTGCGATAATGGAATTTTCAAATGCCCCCGGTATGAGCAGCAGCCGCACAACCGTTTTTCTTGTTTTTTCCCTAACCAGGCTTATTGATGCAAGAAGAAAACAGGAAAACAGCAGCGAAACTGCAATTACCTGAGGTATTATAAAATCAACAAAACTGCTTCTTGCATAATGGTCCTGGACAACTACTGACAATGGAGACGCAATTCTCTCCGGATTCTTTGCCGTCTGCTCTGCAACCGTTTCCTGCAAGGACCCTATAAGGTCATCCACATTTCCAATCTGTACAAGAACCTCATCAAGCGTTTTTTCTATATCATTTGTTGTAGTATCTATCTGAGCAAACAAGTCCTTCATTTTTTTTATTGTGCTTTCTGCCTTTCCAAGAGAAACATCAAGCCTTGAAATTTTTTCCTGGAATTCTTCAATTTTTGTGTTCTGCTCCAGCTCTGCCTGCGAAACCAGTTCAGAATATTCATCAAGAGAAATACTGAACTCATGTAGTGTCATATTAAGGCTCTCGAGTTCAGCCAGCTGCTGTTCTGCATCTGCCATCTGCTGTTTTGTGGAATTTTTCAGCGAGTCCAATGCAGCAATATTTGCATCAAGAACTGCGGCAGTTATGGGATCTGTTGTTGTATTCTTCGCAATCTTAAGTGCACTCACAGACAGCTCAAGATCTTCAGCTGTTTTCTCCAGTCCGTCAATCTGGTCATTTATCTTTGTATGTGTATCCCCTACGGTATGTATGGATTCATTCAGTGCAAATTCTGCATCTTCCAGAAATTTCCAACTATCATTTCCAATGGTTTCCCCAGCTGCAAATTCACTTAGCGAACTTATCTGAAGGGAAGTATTATGGAGGGATTCTTCCAGACTGCCTATCTCCAGATCATCAATGTTTGCCCGGATGTTCTCAAGATTCTGTTTTGTTCTAATCATGCTTCCTTTGCTTTCATTTATGCTTAGTGCAAGATTTGCAGCGCTTTTGTCGAGTTCACCAAGATCGTTCCAGGCTTCACTTACATAGGATCTGGTTATGTTGGTTGAAGATGCCTGCATTACAGACGACATTGCAGCCACTATTGCTTTTTGCAGGGCAATGTCAGAATTGTCAACTATTATTTTTATCTCTGTTCCATCTCCATTTCTAAGCTGCTGGTCAATATCCGCAGGAACAACAATTATTGCTCTCAACTGGCCGTTTCTGAAGCTTTCCATTGCACTTTCCTGGGTTTCAAAGTTTTGCAGCTTAAATGCAGTTGATTCATTCAGGCCGCCAAACAATACGGATGAAAAAGCAGTATTTGTTGGCCCGACAACCCCTACCGGAAGACCGCTGATTTCAATAGAGCCGAAAGAGCTTCCCATGAAAAGCATTATGAAAACCGGAAATATCAGCAATACCCCAAGCATCGTCCGGTCATGGGCAATTTCAAGAAATTCTTTTTTGATAGAGCTGATTATCATCTTTTCACCAGATGTGCAAATACATCCTCCATCTGCTGGAGCTTATATTTCTTTTTCAAGGAAGCCGGCGTTCCGTTTGCAACAATCCTTCCCCTAAACATTATGGCAACTTTTTTGCAAAGGGTTTCTATCTCTTCCATATAGTGAGAGGTGATGATTATTGTCTTTTTGTTTGTTTGAAGCTGCTTTATCAACTTCCAGATTTCTTTTCTTACTAAAGGATCCAGACCTACTGTGGGCTCATCGAGAAAAAGTATTTTAGGATCATGAACCAGTGAACATGCCAGGTTCAGCCTTTTTTTCATCCCGCCGGAAAGTGTTGCGGCCAGCGCCCCGCTTTTTGTTGTCAGATTGGTCTGAGACAACAATTCCCTTATTCTTTTTTTCGCATCTTCCCTGCTTACTTTGTGCTGGGATGCAAAAAATTCCAGATTTTCATTTACTGTAAGCGTTTCATAAAATGAATCGTTCTGCGTTACCATCCCAATGTCCTTTACAAATTCCTTGTTTTTCCGTATGTTCCTTCCGAATATCTCAACTTCTCCTGAGGAAGGCTTCAAAACGCCCGAAAGCATATTAAAGGTGGTTGTTTTGCCCGAACCATTCGATCCCAGCAGTCCAAAAAGTTCCCCTTCTTCTACAGAAAAAGAGACCCTGTCTACAATGATTTTTTCTCCAATCACCTTTGCAAGGTCTTTTACGTCTACTGCTTTCATGAAGAATTCATCCCAAACAGGTATTTATGATTATCCATCAGAAAACTTTGAGCAACATTCTTTTCTGCTCTTCAAAAATCCCTTTTTCCTCATCACTCAGCATATTCAGCCTTTCATTCCATGCATCTATTTCATCCTTTGTCATGTAGGTATACAATACATCTCCTTCCATCACATTTTTTCCAATGTTTATTCCATCACATGAAATTGCCAGCTGATCTTTTGTTTTTGCCTCGTCAACTTTTTCCTTGTCCTTCTGTATTTCTCTTATTTCGCCGACTATCCCGCCGTTGTTCATCAGTCTGTAATTTTTCCTGATTTTTCCTGCAATCACTTCCACTCCAAATATTGCAGGCTTTGATGCCCGGAACACATAGCCGTCCAGAACAATGATTTTTCCCGGAAGGGTGAGCCTTGACAAAGCATCCTTTTTCATCGCCTCTTTTTCGCTTTTAATCCATTCCTGATAGTCTTCAAGAAGCTTGTATATGATATTGCTGTAGATTATCTGCGCCCCGGACTTTTTACTTTCTTCCCTTGCTTCGTCAAGTATGTTTACATTGAATCCCAATACTGCCTGGAGATACCTGTTGTCCTGTGCTGCAGCAGCAAGTATGTCCTTTTTTGTGATCTGCCCAACTGCCGCATCCCTGACATTGATTTCTGCATCCTTCAGCAGGCTGAGTATTGCTTCGACAGACCCAAGGCTTTCCGCCCTGATTATTACCCCCTCTTCATTCTTTTGGAATATCACTTCTTTGAACCTGTTTTCTATATCCACCCGGTCCTTTTCAAAATCATGGATCACTTCAACCGGAGATCCGGGTATTGCTCCTTCCAGGTCCTGCGCACTTATCTTTACCCCTGCAGCTGCAATTACTTCGTCTACATACCTGAATTTTTCCTTTCCTGACAGGTTTGGTTCCAGAAGGCTTCTAACCTTTGTTTTCCTGATTCCGTTTGCCGTCATATAGGCTATCTCATCATTTTTTCTCAGGATTCCATCATAAAGAATCACGTCTACAGTGGTTCCCATCCCCCGTTCATCTTTTACTTCAATTATGCTTCCCTTGCCTCTTCCACTGCTTTCTATTTCCAGCCTGCTTCCAAGGAACTTTTGGCTGAGTCCGCCTATCAGAACCAGCAATTCTGCAAGCCCTTCCTTTGTTTTTGCACTTATGGGAACTATTGCAACCTGCTTTGAAAAATCAGAGACCCTGTCAAACCTTTCGCTGTCAAATCCGTGTTCCGAAATGCTCCCCATTATCCCATACATTTTTTCATCTACCCGCTGCCTGATGTGTTCGGGCTGCTGGGCAAAGGATTCAAAGAATGATTTTGTCGGATGACTTTTCCATCCGTTCAGCATATCCACCTTGTTTGCAGCTATTATGAAAGGCGTTTTATGCTGCTTCAGAATCTTTATGCTTTCCACTGTCTGGGGCTGAAACCCCTGATTTATGTCCACAAGCAAAATGACAAGATCAGCAAGGCTGCCTCCCCTGTCCCTCAGATTTGTGAATGCTTCATGGCCCGGGGTATCAATAAAAAGCAGTCCGGGTATCTCTATCTTCAGTTTCATTGTTTCTGCAAGATTCTTCGAAACTTCATCTATTGTTTTCTTTGAAACATAACTGGCACCGATCATCTGGGTGATGCCGCCGGCTTCTTTTTTTGCAACTCCTGTGCCTCTAATGCTGTCAAGCAATGTTGTCTTGCCATGATCCACATGCGCCAGAAGACATATTATCGGAGACCTTTTGAATTTCATAAGCAGTACGATCTCTACCAAACTCATTTTATTATTTACCAAATTTGTTTGTATGATAAAACCTATTTGTCAGGGTCTGAAAACAGTTTATCGTTATAAACACATTTAAACATAATTAAATACATTTAAAAACATTTTCCCCCACATTACATTGTATGAAGAGGCGGCAACATGTACATTGAATCATTATTGAAGAAATTATCGAGCAAAAGCGTTATGGAAAGAAAAAAGGCAATAAGGGACATTTCCAGCTATCTAGGTCATAGGGAAGGCTATCTGGCCAGGCTGTCTTTGCATTATATTTCCCTGCATGATCCCTGCTATACTGTCAGGAACACCGCCCGGCAGGCATTTTACAAAGCCGGCATTGAACCGGCAGAAGATGCAGTTTGGGATAAAACCTATTTATTCTGATCGGACTTTTTCCCCAATTTATAAATATCCGTTGGCTTCTATTCTTTATGCTGGTTTCATGGATAGGAATATTGTCGTGGAAAAGGGGAATTACACTCCTACCAAAGAAAGAGATGTAGAACTGGTGGAGAGAAAAGGACTTGGCCACCCGGACAGCCTTATAGACGGTATCATGGAAGAAATAAGCAAAGAGCTCAGCAGGGAATATCTGCGGGAATTCGGCAAAATTCTTCATCACAATGTTGACAAGGGTCAGATTTGCGGCGGAGGAACCAGTGTTGATTTTGGCGGAGGAATCTTCACAAAGCCTATCTATGTCCTCCTGAGCGGAAGGGCAACAGAAAAAGCAGAAGGAAAAAAAATTCCGGTTCATCATATTGCCCAAAAAACAGCACATAATTACCTTGAAAGCCTCCTTCCAGACCTTTCTGTCTGCAATGACGTTGAAATTGTCTCAAGAATTGCGCAGGGATCCTCTGACCTTGTGGAACTTTTCCTCAGAGGGCCAAGAATTCCATATGCAAATGATACAAGTTTCGGCACAGGATTCGCGCCATTAACCCCTCTCGAAAAGCTTGTTCTTTCAACTGAAAAGTATCTTAACTCCAAGGAATACAAGTCAAGGCATCCGGAAGTAGGCGCAGACATAAAGGTAATGGGGCTTCGTGAAAAAGACAAGATAAGACTTACAGTTGCATGTGCATTTATCTCGAAATATCTTCCCGATCTTCCTTCCTATGTTGAAGCCAGGGAGCGGGTGAAACAGGATATCCTTTCCCTGTCCGGCAAAATCGTTGACTGCAATGTTGAAGTAACCCTAAACAGTGCAGACAATGATAAAACAGGGTCTGTCTATCTTACCCTTACCGGCACAAGCGCTGAAATGGGCGATGATGGCAGTGTTGGCCGGGGAAACCGCATCAATGGCCTTATAACCCCCTTTCGCTCCATGACTCTTGAAGCAGCATGCGGCAAAAACCCAATAAACCATGTTGGCAAGATATATTCAGTCCTTGCAACCCAAATGGCAGAATCCCTAGCTGCTGAAAATTCTGATATCCAGGAAATAAACATTACCCTGCTTTCCCAGATCGGCAAACCCATCGACCAGCCAAAAGTTGCGTCAGTTACTGTAATTACAGATGGCAGCTTCAGGAAATTATCCGCTACCATAAAAAAAGAGGTTGACAGCCGCTTTGAAAACGTTACAGAAATATCCAATCTCATTGTTGAAGGCAAAATTTCCTTATTTTAAGCATTTCCTTCCATATGCAGTTACAATGAAGACCCGCTACACAGCTTTACCGCGCTCCAAAAAAACGGCAAAACTGCTGGTTTCTGAAAAGCGTGCTGTAGTCGTAGCCAGTGAAGCCAGTTTTTCTTCCCTGGAAAAAATCTTTTCCAGAATCCTTGGCATGTACTACCATCAAAGTTCTGCAGTTATTTCATACGGGGAATTCTTTGCAAAATCAGATGAACTTAAAGCGGATGTTCTTCTTTTGGGAAATTCAAAACTGTTTTCGCAGCAGCTTGATAAACTAAGGACTGCAACCTGCGCTTTCAAGAAAAACAATCCTGTTTCTTCCGTTGCAGTGATAGTGCTTGATAGAACTCTTGAACATGATTTCCGGCAAATGAAAGTCGATATTGTAGAGTCAGGAAATTGTGATGAGTATGCACTTCTGAGAAAATTGTCTTCATCGTAACATTTTTATTCTATTTTAATGTGATATAGTTTCTAATTCGGGCCCGTAGTCGAGTGGTTAAGACGCTACCTTGACATGGTAGAGATCCCCAGTTCGATCCTGGGCGGGCCCATTACTTATTCTTGAATTCTGCATCTTTTGGAAGCAGACTTTTGTCCTGGACAGTTATAGCTCCTATTCCTTTTTCCATATGCTTTAGCCAGTTTCGTGCCTTTTCCCTTGTTTTTTCGTCGCCTTTCACAGCTGCTTCCATTTTTTGTACCACTATTCTGCAAAATGCTGATTTTTCTTTTCTTAAAAACAGTTTTGGCAACCTGTCAAAAAACGCATTTTCACCTATTCTTTTTGTATATCTTAAAAGATCCGCGGCAAAAATCTCCAGGTCAGCCTCAGGTATCTGGTCCATATAGAATATTGTCTTTTTTGCAATATGCCCTGCTCCAGCCTCCATGGCATCATCAAACAACAGCTGGAATGCAAAAAAAACATCCCTGCCATCAGTTGCCTTTTCCATGATAGCTGAAAACAGCCTGTCAAAAATATAGCTGTATGCCTTTGAAGGTTTTCCATCCCACTCTTCTTCAAAATCAGGATGCTCGGCCCATTTCAATACTTTTTCATCTCCTTCTCCCCTAATGCCTATTATTTCATACGCCTTTTTTATGAATAAGGCAGAAGCAGCAATTCCTTTTACATTTATGTCGTTATTCTTCATTATATCGAATTTGCATTTATAGGAATCTCTTATTATTTTTCTTATTGTTTTTGCAAGCAAATCAAAATCCATATCCAGGCCTTCTGCCTTAGGCTCCGACATCCGTCTTGAAGCCCTTATGATAATCTTTAATTTTTCCTTGTTCACCGGTATCATGTTCCTCACAAATTTGCCATAACCTGATAAATACAGCCTCTTCTGTAATTTTTATGTCCATAAGTATTTATAAATTATAACTGTCTTAATGCTATATAAAATTTGCATCATATAGTACATTATTGTTGCCGGACCTGATAAATATGAGACAGACAGCCAAAAAAGAAGCAGCAGAACCCCCATCCGGCATTTTCAACCGCATACCTCCACTTCCAGAGTCCAGCTACTCCATAAGCCAATCTATCTGGAGAGGTCCATTTACAGAGATTTTTGCCGCATCCGGCGCCCTGGGCAAGGCAGCAGTCAAAACACCAAGAAAAGAATATGCAAACCATCCACTGACAAAGACCTTTTTTGATAATGAATTCCATTCCCTCTCCTTTCTGAAGTCTCCAGGCATTGTTTCAATTATAGATTATTATATGGATTGCGGGCCGGCAATTGTCATGGAACTTCTCAGCGGCCGGGATTTCCATACAATCCACCACATCCTTAGCATGCCGGAACAGCTCAAGGCTTTTCTTGCTGTCTGCGATTCATTATCCAAAATACACCTGAAGGGAGCAGTACACCGGGACATAAAACCAGCCAATATCATGATTGAAACAGACGGCCAGTCATTCAAAAAAGCAACTCTCATCGACTTTGCTTGTACCCAGCTTCCGCTTAATCATCCTTCACAGTTCTATCCTCCGGCTCCACTTGGTACGGTATATTTCATTGCTCCTGAACAAACCTATCCCCAGGACAGGGTTGACGGCCGTGCAGACATATACTCCCTTGGCATGTCAATGTACTTTGTTTTGAGCGGCGGCAAATTCCCATTTTCTCCCCTTAATTCCATGAGCGAAGCTGAATGGATCAATCTTTCAAGAAGAAAAAGGCCAGCTTCACTTGAAAAATTAATGCCGTCCATCCCATCCCCAATATGCCCTATTGTTCATAAAGCAATTGAAAAAAATCCTGACGACCGTTTTCATGATGTGCTTGAAATGAAAGAGGCGATTGAGAAGACTG